>NZ_JABFAN010000005.1:355139-480232 GCF_017168155.1 Dietzia sp. KRD202
ACCCACCGCACCGCCCACCGCGCCGCCGATCCCCACACCCACACCCACCGCGTCGGTGCCCGCCACGATGCTCCTCGCGCTCGCGCTGACCGGGGCGATCGGGCCGTTCGCCACCGACACCTACCTGCCCGCGCTGCCGCTGATCGTCGAGGAGTTCGAGATCACGGCCTCCACCGCCCAGCTCACTCTCACCGCGTTCATGGTCTCGCTGGCGGTGGGGCAACTATTGATCGGACCGCTCTCGGACCGGGTGGGGCGGCGGACGCTGCTCATCCTGGGCTCGGTGGGCACGGCGATCGCCGCCGTGGTGTGCGCGCTGGCCCCGTCCATCTGGATCCTGGTGCTCGGACGCGTCGCGCAGGGCTTCGCCGGTGCGGCCGGGATCGTCCTGAGCAAGGCCGTCGTGGTGGACGTCGGGCGCGGTGCGGGCGTGGCCAAGGCGTTCGCCACCCTCATGGCGATCCAGTCCGTCGCCCCGGTCATCGCACCGCTCATCGGCGGCGCGGTCGTGCCGTTCGGCGGCTGGCGGAGCGTGTTCTGGCTACTGGCCGGCCTGTCCGCCATCACGGTCGTCGGGGTCCTCGTCGCGGTGCCCGAGTCGCTCCCGGCCGCGTCCCGCCGTACCGGGAGCGTGCTGTCCACCGTGTCGGACATGCGGGGCGTGGCCACCCACGGCCCGTTCATCGCGCGCGTGTCGGTGTTCGTGTTCACCTTCGGCGTCCTGTTCGCCTACATCTCCGCCAGCCCGTTCATCTACCAGGACATGGTGGGCCTGTCCCCCACCGCGTACTCGGTGGCGTTCACCGTCAACGCGCTGGGGATCCTGGTCTCGAACCTCGCGGGCGCCCGGCTGATCGGCCGGTTCGCCCCGGAGAAGATCATGCGCACCGGCGTGGTGGGCATGGTGACGGCGATCGTCCACCTCGTCGTCGTCGTCGTCGCCCTCTCCCCCGCCGGCACCCTGGGGTTGGCACCGGTCACCGTGGGGTTCGTCCTGCTCACCCTGTCCGTCGGGTTGGTCCTGCCCAACGCCGCGGCACTGTCCATGCAGGCCACCCGGGGCCGCTCGGGCTCCGGATCGGCGCTCCTCGGCGCCGCCCAGTTCGGACTCGCCGCCGTGGTCTCCCCGCTCACCGGACTCGCCGGACCGCACTCGGCGATCCCGCTGCTCGTCGTGATGGGGGCGTGCGCCGTCCTGGTCGTCGCGGCGACGTGGGCGGTGATCAGCCGGCCAGTGCGCGCCACGTGAGCGCTCCGGCGAGCGCCCCGACGGCGTTGAACGCCCAGTGCAACCCGATCGGGGCCAGGAGGCTGCTGCTGCGGCGACGGATCCAGATGAACCCGGCCCCGGCCACCGAGGTCGCGGTCACCGCCAGGCCGATCCCCGCGAGCTGACCCGCCAGACCGGTACCGAAGACCTGTGCGAGGCCGGCGTTGCCGGCCGTGAGCCCGAGAGACGACGTGACGTGCCACAGTCCGAACGCCGATGACCCGATCACGAACACGCCCGTGGTGCCGAAGGTCCGCTCGAGCGCCCCCTGCAGGACCCCGCGGAACGCGAGCTCCTCGGGCAGGACCGTCATCAGGGGGATCAGCACGAGCGCCGAGAACACCGCCATGCGCAGGTCCGAGTAGCGCTCGGACAGGAAGAACGGGCTCGTCGCCGGGATCAGGCACCCGGCCGTGACCACGGCCGCCACCAGCACCGTCGCCGCGAGACCGTACGCCAGCCCGCGGGGCATGTGCCGCGCCGCCAGCCCCAGGTCCGACCACCGCATCCACCGCGCCTTGGCGACCACGACCAGCACGAGAACGGCCAGCGGCACGATCCACTCGCGGAAGGGCAGACCGGCCAGGTTGGCGGTGAGATTGATGGCGACCAGCGTGGCCAGGACCGCGGCGACGCCCGCCACCCCGCGCACACGGGAGCGGCCGGACAGGGACGTCGACGTCGTGGTCATCAGTCGCGACGATACCGCGCGGCCCGTCCGTACCAGGGGTATGGTGACACGGACGACCACGTCACGTGATGGGGGTGTCCACCATGGCAACGGTGACGACGACCGCGTCCCGCGCCCTGACCGGCGCCCGCCGCAGGGTGGGCCTAGTGGTCCGTTCCCGGGTGGCGGGTGACGACGCCGACGCGAGACGCCAGCAGATCTGGCACTCCGAGGGCGAACGCTGGAACTCCCCCGACGACGCCATCTGCCGCGTCAACGGAGACGCCTCCATGTTCGCCGGCGGACTCACCGCACTCCTCCTACAGTCCCTGCACCCGCTGGCCATGGCCGGGGTGGCCGACCACAGCGACTACCGCGGCGACCCGTGGGGGCGCCTCCAGCGCACCTCGCAGTTCATCGCCACCACGACCTTCGGCACGATCACCGACGCCTCCCGGCTCATCCGGGAGATCAACGGTGCGCACCGCGCGGTATTGGGCACCGACTACCGGGGGCGCCCCTACGACGCCCGCGACCCCCACCTCCTGCGCTGGGTCCACGTCGCCGAGATCTGGAGCTTCCTCGAATGCCACCGCCTCTACGGGCGCGAGCCGCTGACGCCGGCCGAACGAGACGACTACGTACGACAGGCCTCGAGAACCGGGCTCATGATGGGCGCCGGGGAGGTGCCCCTCACCGTGCGCGACCTCGACGCGGCGTTGGAGGAGTACCGGCCGGAGCTCGAGGCCTCGCCCGCCGCGCTCGACGCGCGCCACTTCCTGCTCGACGGACCACCGATGGGACTGACCGACAGGCCCGCCTACGCGCTGCTGCGGGAGGGAGCCGTCGCGGCGCTGCCGGGGTGGGCCCGGACGATGCTCGAACTCCCCGACGGGCCGCTCGGATCCAGCGGACTCGGACGGGCATTGGGACGCGCCGGTGTCTCCTCACTGCGCTGGGTCCTCGACGCGATCGAGTGACGCGGCGCTACCCTGTGACGATCCGACCCTCCGGGGTCGGCCCTGTCGTCCGCGGGTTCCCCCCGCCCGTTGAGAAGTGAGGTCTGTGATGGCCGGTGGACTCGCCGCCCTGCTCGATGACGTCGCGGTGCTCGCGCGCATGGCAGCGGCCAGTACCGACGACGTCGCCGCCGCCGCAGGCCGCGCCGGCGTGAAGGCCGCCGGCGTGGTGGTCGACGACACCGCCGTGACCCCCCAGTACGTCCGCGACGTCGACCCGTCCCGCGAACTGCCCATGATCCGCAAGATCGCCATCGGGTCACTGGGCAACAAGGCGATCATCATCGTCTTCGCACTCCTGCTCAGCCAGTTCGTGCCGTGGATCCTCACCCCGATCCTCATGCTGGGCGGGCTCTACCTCTGCTTCGAGGGGGCGGAGAAGGTTTGGGAGCGGGTCTCCGGACACCACGAGGAGGCCGCCCCCGTCGTGGACCGGGGCCCGGACGCCGAGGCGAAGATGGTCCGCGGCGCCGTGACCACCGACTTCATCCTCAGCGCCGAGATCATGGTGATCTCCCTCAACGAGGTCGCGTCGGAGTCCTTCTGGTCCCGGGCGATCATCCTGGTCGTCGTGGGGCTGGGCATCACCGCGCTCGTCTACGGCGTCGTCGCGGTGATCGTGAAGATGGACGACGTCGGCCTCCACCTGGCGGGGAAGGAGTCCCCGGGTGTGCAGCGGTTCGGCCACGGCCTGGTCAAGGCCATGCCGACGGTGCTCGAGGTGATCTCCTTCGTCGGCATGCTGGCCATGTTGTGGGTCGGTGGCCACATCCTCCTCGTGGGGCTCGACGAACTCGGAGTGACGGCGCCGTACCACCTCGTACACGTCCTGACCGAGCCCGCGGCGGGCGTCGCGGGCGTCGGCGCGGTACTGGCCTGGCTCGTCGACACGGCGTGCGCACTGGTCTTCGGCCTCGCGGTGGGCGCGGTGGTCGTGGCGATCATGCACCTGATCCCGCGACGGAGCTCCGGGTCGCACGCCGGGGCGGACGCCGACTCCGACTCCGACGCCGGGGCCGGCACCGACGCCGGGGTCGCGCGCGGTGACCACGGCGGGGCGACCCGAAAGAGGACGGGAGAGGACACCGGCCACTGATGCTGTTCACGGTGGGGCACGGCAGGTTGGATCGCGACGAGCTGGCACGGTTGCTCACCGGCGCCGGCGTCGAACTCCTCGTGGACATCCGGCGCTTTCCCGGGAGCCGCGCGAACTCCGCCGCTGCCAAGGGCGCGGTGCCCGAGATCGTCGGCGAGGCGGGGATCGACTACCGCTGGGAAGAGGACCTCGGCGGCCGCCGCAGCCTCACCGCCGACCGGCGCCGGGCCTCCCCCGACACCTGGTGGCGGGTCGAGGCGTTCCGCGCCTACAGCGCCTGGACCCGGGACCCAGCATTCCGCGCCGCCCTGGATCGGGTCGTGGCCGACGCCCGATCGCGACAGGTCGCGGTCATGTGCTCGGAGTCGGTGTGGTGGCGCTGCCATCGGCGGATCGTCGCCGACGTCGTCGCCACGGTCCACGAACTGCCCGTGGGGCACCTGATGCACACCGGCAAGGTCACCGAGCACCGCCCGAGCGAGGGCCTGCGGCTCGACGAGCACGGCGAACCGGTCTGGGATGGCTGACCCCGCGCGGCCGGCGTCACCGATGGCCTAGTCTCGCGCCATGGATCCCGCCCCGACGCCCGCCGCCAACCTGACCCCCGTCGCCGCCCTGCTGGGCACCTGGAGAGGCGAGGGGGCCGGTTCGTACCCGACGATCGACGACTTCACCTACACCGAGGAGATCACGTTCACCGACGTGGGCAAGCCCTTCCTGCACTACGTGCAGCGTACGTGGAGCCCCACCGGATCCCCCATGCACACCGAGACCGGGTACCTCCGGGTCCCGGGTGACGGTACGGCCGAGTTCGTCCTGGCCCAGCCCACCGGGCAAACCGAACTCTGCGAGGGGACGCTCGTCGCCGAGGCGGACGCCCTGGTGCTGGAGTTCCACTCACGCGTGCACAACAGTGCGAGCGCAAAACAGGTCGACACCACGCACCGCCGCTACGAGACCGTCGACGACCGGATCACCACCACGTTCGCCATGGCAGCGGTCGGCCAGCCCCTCACCCACCACCTGCGTTCCGAGCTGCGCAGGGCCTAGACCGCAGCACAGGGCCGGTCGGTCACGAGGAACGACGAACTGATCCGGGCGCTGCGCGACCACCGACCGCCGGGGCCAGCCGCGAGCGTCAGCGCGCGGCGCGGTCGCGCAGAACCAGCCGTGACAGCCCATCCAGCGCGAATCCGAGGATGCCGATCACGAGGATCACCGCCATGACCTGGTCGTAGGCCAACTGGTCGCGGGCGTTGAGGATCTGATAACCCAGGCCGGACCGCACACCGAGCATCTCCGCGGGCACCAACACTATCCAGGCCGTCCCGAGCGCGAGGCGGATGCCGCCCAGGATCGCCGGCCGGACCGCGGGGATGACGACCCGGGTGAGGCGCTCCCAGCCGCTGGCGCCCATGGTCGGGGACCGTTCTGTCTATTCATTCCCGGGCCGGGTCCCCCTTTCCGGAGGGCGGCGCGGTGAACAGTGGGAGAACGGAAGCCGTCCGTTACCGCACCGGCACTACAGTCGTGTCATGCGCACTGTCTTCCATTCCAAGCTCGATGAATTCTCGGACCAGCTGGTTCGCTTCTGCGAGACCAACATCCGCCTGCTCGACCGCGCCACCGCGGCACTGCTCGACGGCGACGAACTCGCCGCCATCGAGGTGATCGACGGCGCCGCGGAACTGGAGGATCTCCGTGAGGCCAGTGAGCAGCATGCGTTCGAGCTCCTCCTGCTCGAGTCCCCGGTGGCCGGCGATCTACGTCAGGTGGTCTCGGGGATCTACATCGTCGAGCACTTCACCCGCATGGCCGCGCTGGCCGGCCACATCGCCCGGGTCGCCCGACGGCGCCACCCGCAGTCCGTGGTGCCCGCCCCGCTCGTCCCGCTCATCCGGGAACTGTCGCAGCACGACGGTCGGATGGCCCGCGAGCTCACCGCCCTGCTCGTCGAGAAGGACGCGGACAGGGCCCGCACCCTGGACGCCGAGGACGACGCCGTCGACCGCCTCCACGCGGACCTCATGAAGCAGATCTCCGCCGAGGACTGGCCGCACGGTTCGGTGGCGGCCGTGGACCTGGCCCTACTCGCCCGTTACTACGAGCGTTTCGGCGACCACACCGTGAGCATCGCCAACCGGGTCGTGTACCTGGCCACCGGCGAGCGCCCCGAGGGCGGGTCGCTGTCCCATCTCGATGACGGCACGGTTCTGGACTGAGTACTGCCGGACGGTTCCGCGCGGCGATATCCTGGGGTCCCGCGACCCGATGAGGAGACCGCCATGTCCCGACCGGTCCATTTCGAGATCCACGCCTCCGACCCGGCCCGGGCCTGCACGTTCTACGGAGACGCGCTGGGCTGGACGTTCGAGGACTGGAGCGAGTACGCCGGGAGCCCCTACTTCGGGGTGACCACCGGACCCGAGGACGCCCCCGGCATCAACGGGGCCATCATGGCCCGGCCGGGGGACGCGCCGGAGCCCGGCTCCCCCGTCCGGGGCGCCGTGCTCACTGTGGGGTGCGAGGACTTCGACGTCACCGCCGGCAGGATCCTGGCCGCCGGGGGCGAGGTGGCCCTGGAGAAGCACGCCCTCCCCGGCATGGCGTGGCAGGGGTATTTCCTCGACACCGAGGGCAATGTGTTCGGTCTCCACCAGCCCGACCCCCGGGCCGGCGAGGAGGCCTGACCCCCGCGGGGGACGACCTCGGCCCACCCGAGACCGCCCCCGCGGGCGTCGACGGTCCGCACCGCCCCCGTCGACGCCGTCCCGGTCAGCGGCAGATCGCCCCGGTGGACGCCGACTGCACCAACTTGGAGTACTTGGCCAGGACACCGCGGGTGTAACGCGGCGGGAGCGGCTCCCAGCCCTCGCGCCTGGCGTGCAGCTCCGACTCGTCCACGAGCAGCTCCAGGGTGCCCTGCGAGACGTCGAGTCGGATCCGGTCACCGTCGCGGACGAATGAGATCGGGCCACCATCTACGGCCTCCGGGGCGACGTGGCCCACACACAACCCTGTGGTTCCGCCGGAGAACCGGCCGTCGGTCATCAGCAGCACGTCCTTGCCCAGACCCGCGCCCTTGATCGCTCCGGTGATGGCAAGCATCTCGCGCATGCCGGGGCCACCCTTGGGGCCCTCGTATCGGATCACCACCACGTCGCCCGCGGTGATGGTCCCGTCCTCGAGTGCGTCCATCGCGGCGCGCTCCCGCTCGAAGACCCGGGCGGTGCCCTCGAAGACGTCGGAGTCGAAGCCGGCGGACTTGACCACGGCTCCCTCCGGGGCGAGCGATCCGTGGAGAATGGTGATGCCGCCGGTCGGATGGATGGGCTCCCCCATGGCGCGCAGCACCTTGCCGTCCGGGTCCGGCGGGGCGATGTCGGCGAGGTTCTCGGCGACGGTGTGGCCGGTGACGGTGAGGCAGTCTCCGTGGAGCAGACCGGCGTCGAGCAGGGCCCGCATGACCACGGGGACGCCACCGATCTTGTCCACGTCGGTCATGACGTGGGCGCCGAACGGCTTGACGTCCGCCAGATGCGGGACCTTGGCGCCGATGCGGGCGAAGTCATCGAGGGTGAGCTCGACCTCGGCCTCGCTGGCGATCGCGAGCAGGTGCAGCACCGCGTTGGTGGACCCGCCGAAGGCCATGACCACGGCGATCGCGTTCTCGAACGCCTCCTTGGTCATGATGTCGCGCGCGGTGATGCCCTTGCGCAGGAGTTCCACCACTGCCTCACCGCTGGCCTTGGCGTAGTCGTCACGCCGACGGTCCGGGGCCGGCGGCGACGCGCTCCCGGGCAGCGACATGCCCAGTGCCTCGGCCGCGCTGGCCATGGTGTTGGCGGTGTACATGCCGCCGCAGGCGCCCTCGCCCGGGCAGATCGCGCGCTCGATGGTGTCGACGTCCTCGCGGCTCATCAGACCCCGCGAACAGGCCCCGACGGCCTCGAACGCGTCGATGATCGTGACCTGCTTCTCGGTCCCGTCGGAGAGCCTCGCGAACCCGGGCAGGGTCGACCCCGCGTAGAGGAAGACGCTCGCCAGGTCGAGGCGGGCGGCGGCCATGAGCATGCCCGGCAGCGACTTGTCACACCCGGCGAGCAGGACCGAGCCGTCCAACCGCTCGGCGCTCATCACCGTCTCGACACTGTCGGCGATCACCTCGCGCGACACCAGCGAGAAGTGCATGCCCTCGTGTCCCATCGAGATCCCGTCGGAGACCGAGATCGTCCCGAACTCCAGCGGATAACCGCCGCCTGCGTGGGTGCCCTCCTTGACCGCTTTGGCCAGCCGGTCGAGCGAGAGGTTGCACGGGGTGATCTCGTTCCACGACGACGCGACGCCGATCTGCGGCTTGACCCAGTCGTCGTCGCCCATCCCCACGGCGCGCAGCATCCCGCGGGCGGCCGTCTTCTCCAGGCCGTCGGTGACGTCGCGGCTTCGGGGCTTGATGTCGGCCTCACGGCCGGTGGTCGGGTTCTCGGAGCGGGGGGTGTCGGTGCCGGAGGTCATGGGGCCAGCCTAGGCACTCGCCGCGGTCGGCGCCCTCGGACCCTCCCGCAGGCCGAGGATCGGGCAGGGCCCGGATCGGCCGTGACGGCCGGCGGCCCCACGGCCCGGTCAGCGATCAGCGTCCCTGGCCAGGTCGTACCGACGTAGGGCCTCGCGGCGTTCCTCGGCGTGGTCGACGATCGGCGACGGGTAGCCGCCGTCGTAGCCGCCCGGGGCGCGCCACGGCTCGTGGGCGGCGGCCCCGGACAGGTGAGCGAGTTCGGGCACCCATCGCCGGACGTACTCCCCGTCGGGGTCGAATCTCCGCCCCTGGGTCACCGGGTTGAACACCCGGAAGTACGGGGAGGCGTCGGTTCCCGTGCCGGCCACCCACTGCCACCCGTGGTTGTTGGAGGCGAGATCGCCGTCGACGAGGTGGTCGAGGAAGTGCCGCGCCCCGACCGGCCACCACACGTGGAGGTCCTTGACGAGGAAACTGGCCGTGACCATCCGCACCCGGTTGTGCATCCACCCCTCGGTGAGGAGTTGCCGCATCCCTGCGTCGACGAACGGGTACCCGGTCCGGCCCTGTCGCCACGCCTCGACGAGGTCCTCCACGCCGGGGCCGCTGTCGTAGGACATGCCCGCGAGCGGGTCGCGCAGGTCGCGCCACGCGGATCGTGGCCGGTGCCACAGGACGTCGGCGTAGAACTCCCGCCACGCGAGTTCGGTGACGAAGCGGCGGGCTCCCTCCCCGCCCGCGGCCGGGTGGTCGGCGAGTTCGGCCAGGATCGTGCGCGGGTGGATCTCGCCGTACTTCAGGTACGCGGACAACCGACTGGTGGTGTCGAGGTCCGGTCGGTCCCGCTGCTCGTCGTATGCCTCAAGATCGTCGTGGAGGAACTCCCGCCACCGGGTGAGAGCCGCGGCCTCCCCCGCTGCGGCGGTCCCGCCCGCTCGTGCCGGGACCTCAGGTGGGCCCTCCCCGGACGCGGTGGTCCACGGGATGTGGTCGGGCCGCTCGCCGGGCGGGGGCCACCCGTGCTCGTGCCAGGCGCGGGAGAACGGTGTGAAGACCTTGTACGGCTCCCCGCTGCCGCCCAGGACCCGGCCCGGACCGACGGCGTAGGGAGACCCGGTGGTCACCAGTTCGCGACCGTCGGCGTCGAGTGCGGCGCGTACGCGGTCGTCGCGACATCGTCCGTAGGGGGTGGATTCCCGGCTGATGTGGACGCGGCCGGCGCCGACCTCGCGGGCGAGCCCCGCGATCACCTCGGCGGGGTCTCCGGTCCGCACGACCAGTGCACCGCCCGTGTCCCCCGAGAGCGCGGCGAGGGAGGCCGCCAACCGCCCCGCCCGTACACCGGCCCGCCGCAGCAGCGCGGGGTCCCGGACGAAGACCGGCAGGACCTCGTCCCCGGAGGCGACGGCCTCGAGGAGTGCGGGGTGATCGGTCAGTCGCAGATCACGTCGGAACCACAGGATCGAGATCCCCACAGGGCCTCCCTCGTCGACGGGCACGACCGCCCCCGGGGCGGCGGGCGGCGCAGTGATCTCCCGAGTGTGGCAGACCCGGGCCGGGGATCCCGTTCAGTCGAGCGCGGGGAAACGGGGCACGACGTACTCGGCCAACTCGGCGATCACCTCGAGGACGGGTCGGCGGCAGGCCCCCAGCCCCAGCTGTACGTGGTTGACACCGATCCCCCGCAGGTCCTCCAGGTGGTCGACCAGTCGCCGACGACCGATCCGGAAACCGAAGTCGATCGGGGAGGCGGTCTCGTCGGGGTTCTCCGCCAGGTCGATGCGGAGCGACTGTGCGAAGGGTTTGAACACCTCGTCGTCGTTCCCACCGCTCTCGTTCCCACCACCGCCGTCGCTCCCGGCTCCCCCGGCCGCGGCGCCGTCGCTCCCGGCTCCCCCGGCCGCGGCGACCACCATCTCCCGCCACTGCTCGACCGTGCGCCGCTGGACGTCGAAGTCCCGCGGGTAGGTCATCCAGCCGTCGCCGTGGGCGGCGAGGTACGCCACGCTCTGCTGACACGAGCCGACCATGATCGTCGGCACCGACGCGGCGCTGGGCTTGGGCACCACGTCCGCGCTGTGCATCCACCCACCGGACCAGCGGATCCCCCGCATCTCGGTGGTCCACGCGTGCGTCACCACGCGCAGGTTCCCACGGAACCGCTCGCCCCGCTCACCCTGCTCGAGGCCGAACGCCCGGAATTCCTCGGGCCTGTCGCCCGACGCCAGGCCCAGCAGGAACCGCCCCCCGGAGAGCCGGTCGAGGCTGGTGGCGGATTTGGCGACGTGGAGCGGGTGCCGGACGGGCAGGACGATGCCGGCGGTGCCCAGCGCGATCCGCGAGGTGTGCGCGGCCATGTGCGTGAGGAACACCCACGGGTCGTAGATCTGGCCGACGTCGCCGAACGACGGTACCCGCAGCGGGATGTCACGGGCGTAGAGGGCGGCGAAGCCACCGGCCTCGGCCGACTGCGCGATCCGCGCCTGGACGGCCGGGTCGCCCACCTCGTCGCCGTCGGCCCGGGTCCGCAGCGGGAATCCCAGGCCCAGGGTGAGGAGGCCGGGCGCGTAGGTGCGCCGGAATCCCGGCAATTCGCGTGGGTCGCCGTCGGAGCGGGTGCACGGCGAGTCGGTCATGCCCTCCACCCTCGCACGCCGTCTCCGCCGCCGGACCCCTGCCCGCCGCACCCGGGGCTACTCGACTAAGATCTCCCTCATCCGTCGAGCGGAAGGCTGAGCGTTGACCACGACCCTGCTGGCCGCGGAAGCCTCCTCGACCGAGCTGATCTCGCTGTTCTGGGTCGTCCTGGTCGTCTTCGCCGCCCCGCTGCTGTCCTCGCTGACGCGGTCGCTGGTCCCCGGCGTGGTGGTGCTCCTCGTGGGCGGGATGCTGGTCGGTCCGAACGGGTTCGGTCTGGCGGTCGAGAGCGGCGGGGTGGCGATGCTCGCCGAGCTGGGCCTGGGGATGCTGTTCCTCCTGGCCGGGTTCGAGCTGGAGGTGTCGTCGGTGACGGGCCGGGGTGGTCGACGCGCCGCCGGGACATGGCTGGTGAGCATGGTCCTGGCCGCGGGCGTGGGGTGGCTGGTGTCGGGGCGGTGGGAGACCGCGGTGGCGATCGGCCTGTTGCTCACGTCCACGGCGGTCGGCACCCTGTTGCCGATCCTCAAGGGAGCGGGCCACGACACCACCCCGGTCGGCAGGGCCGTCCTTACGCACGGCGCCATCGGAGAGTTGGGGCCGGTCCTGGTGATGGCCGTCCTGCTCGGCACCCGCAGCATCGGCTCCTCCCTGGTGGCGGTGGGTCTGTTCTTCGCGGCCGCGCTAGTCGTCCTGGTGGTGCCGGCCCGGCTGCTCCGGGTGCGCGGCCTGGGTCGGGCACTGGTTCGCGGTACCTCCACGACGAGCCAGCTCGCGATGCGCACCGTCCTGCTGCTGCTGACCGCGATGATGGTCGTGGCCACGGTCTTCGGGCTGGACGTGGTGCTGGGTGCGTTCGCTGCGGGCATCATCCTGCGTCGGCTGGTAGATGTGCTCGCCGACCAGCTCCGCGCGAGCGACGAGGACCCCGACCGAGGCCTGGCCGAGGTGCTCACGCACCAGCTGGAGACCGTCGGTTACAGCGTGTTCATCCCCGTGTTCTTCGTGGTCTCCGGGATGGCGATCAGCGTGGCCGCGGTCGCCGATGCGCCGTGGATCCTGGTGGCGGCGGTGGCGAGCATGCTCGTGATCCGTGGTGGCGGGGTGTGGCTGTCCGAGCGCGTCCTGCGCACGAGCCCGGGCCTGACCACGACGCGCGAGCGCGCCAGGGTGGGCCTCTACGCGGCGACGGGCCTGCCGATCATCGTCGCCGTCACTCAGGTCGCCGTGGACAACGGCCTCATGGCCGCCAGGATCTCCTCGGTGCTGGTGGCCGCGGGCGCGGTCACCGTGCTGCTGTTCCCGCTGCTGGCGGAGCTGGTGCGCGCCGGGACGACCACGGAGACGGAGGAGACCAAAGAGACCGAGGAGACGACGACGAGGTGAGGTACCTGTGAAGCTGACGGCCACCACCGGGGCCCGACGGCTCGTGGTGCAGTCCTCCCTGGGTGCCGGTGACTCCGGGAGTCAGCTGCCGCTGCCGCTACGGCTGCTGATGAAGGTCGTGCTGGCCGGCCTACCTGCTCGAGGTGGTCTCGGACGACTCCCTCGTCCGCAGGGCGGTCGGCGTCAGTAGCTGAGGCCCACGGGCCATGAGCACGCCGGCGACCAGGGCGCCCAGTCCGCCTGCCGCCATGTCGCCGACGGTGTCCCCGTAGGTCACGTAGATGTCGTCGGTGAGGAAGGCGTAGCCGAACCACTCGACCATCTCCCACAGGGCGCCCAGCGCAAGCCCCAGCACCGTGGTCAACACGATCCCCCCGGCGGTGGTGAACCCGCGGGCGTCAGGCGACCGCACGATCCCCCGGTGCGCCAGAAACAGATAGGCCACCACCGCCATCCAGCCTGCGAGGACGACGTGGACGGGCACGTCCCACCACCGCAGGACCCGGTACAGGTCGACGACGTTGCTCCACGCCGCCACGAGCAGGGCGGTCGAGACGGAGATGTCGGCCCACGCGCGCATCCCGATGAACCTGGGCAACATGAGCGCCGGCAGCGTGAATGCCACGATGGCCGCATCGGTGAGCTCGTGGAACAGCAGCGCCAGCAGGACGCTGAGGACACCGAGGAGGCGCAGGGCGTCCGCGACTCGCTGCGCCCCGGTCTCGGCGGGCCGGAGGAAGTTGTCGATCACGTCGCACCGGCCCCTTCCTGGTCTCGTCCCGGGTCTCGCGGCTCGTCCCGCCCGGGGTCCGGACGGACCACGGCCTGCACAGGCAGGTGGTCCGACGGCCAAGCACCGCCGTACCGCAGCGGGTTGATCGCGGCGTCGGTGACCCTAACCCGTGATGTGGCAAGTATCCAGTCGATCCGGGTGCCGTCCCTGCGCGGCTCGCGGTACGCGGCGTACGTGCCCCACGGGTCGGTCCGCCGGTTCTCCGCGGCGCCCCAGCTGTCCACCAGTGCCCCCTCCGCGAGCAGGGTTCGCACCGCGGCATCGGACGGGCCCGCGTTGAGGTCCCCCGCGACGACGGCCGGTACGTCGCGCGCGGCCACCAGATCGCGGACCGCCCGGGCCGAACGGACGCGGGATCGTCGTGACAGTGGGTCGAGGTGGGTGTTGACCACCAGCAACTCGTGGCCGGTGTCGCGATCCCGGAAGTGCGCCGACACGAGCACCCGGGGGAACAGGTTGCCCCAGGACATCGATCCGGGGCGGCCCGGGGTGTCCGACAGCGCCGACTGATCCCACCCCAGCAGGTCGAGCCTGGTCGTGTCGTAGAAGATCGGGCAGGCCTCGCCGCCGCCGTTCGCTCCCCTACCCCGACCGAGGTGGTCGAACCGCTGGCCGAGCCCGTCGCGGACGTCCGTGATCTGCTCGGCGACCACCTCCTGGGCGCACAGCACGGTCGGCTGCTCGGCGCTCAGCAGCGCCCGCACTCGCGGGGCCCGGGCGGTCCACCGGTCGGCCGCACGGGTCAATGCGGCGGGGACCGGTCGACGGATGTTCCAACTCATGACGTGGATCCCGGGCGCCCCGACCCGGCCGAGGACAGGCGTCAGCCCCGGACGCGCGGCGTCCGGGGCGGATGCGGAGCCGTGCGGTGGCATGTCGGACGTCCTCCGCTCTCGCCGTCGATCGGACATGGCCGGGATCGTTTCTCCCACTGTATTCGGCGCGCAGGCCGGCGCGGACCGGTCGCGGGGCGGCACGAGATCGCGTCCACGGCGACGCGGGTGGGAGGATGACCGCATGTCGACGCAGCCGCCCCTGCCCGTCAGGGACGGCGTGGGACCCACGCGGTTGCGGGTGCCGACCACCGGCCCCTGGGCGGGTATCCCCGGGTTCCTCGTGGCCAGGTTCGACCACCTCGACCCGGGGGAACTGCACCGCCGGATCGAGGCCGGCGAGATCGTCGGTGCCGACGGCCGGGCGATCGCCCTCGACACCCCACTGGGCACCCACGAGTTCGTCTGGTACCACCGCGACCTGCCGGAGGAGACAGTTCTGCCGTACCGGGAGGAGATCTTGTACCGCGACGACCACCTCGTCGTCGTCGACAAACCGCACTTCCTCCCCACCACCCCGTCGGGGAGGTTCCTCCGGGAGACCGCACTCGTGAGGCTGCGAACCCGCCTCGGCAACGACGCCCTGACACCGATCCACCGGCTGGACCGCGAGACGGCGGGCCTGGTGATGTTCTCCGCCCGCCCCGACACCCGCGGCGCGTACCAGTCGATGTTCGAACGACGCGAGGTCGCCAAGGTCTACGAGGCGGTATCGGCACGGCCGCGGGGATGGGACCCTCGCGGCCCGACGATCGGGGGCCGCCCGCTGCCGATCATCCACCGGGCCCACATCCGCTCCCGGCGCGGCGACCTGCGCGTCACGGTCGACCCCTCACTCCCGACGAACTCCGAGACCCTCATCGACGTGCTCGCGGCCGGGCCCGGTGTCACCGGCCGACAAGTGCTGCACACGATCCTTCGGCCGCGCACCGGCCGGCCGCATCAACTGCGGGTGCACCTCGCGGCGCTGGGCATCCCCATCCTCGGTGACCGGCGTTACCCCGACCTACTCCCCGAATCGCCCGACGACCCTCACCTGCCGCTGCAGTTGCTCGCCAGCGCACTCGAGTTCACCGATCCCGTCACGGGCGCACCGCGGCGGTTCGTCACCCGGCGAACCCTGCGCCACGCCCCCGTCAGCGGTCGCGCCGGAAACTCAGGTGGATGACGCCGCTGGGCGACGCGGCGGCCTCGATGTGGAACCGCTCCTCGAGCCCCTCCAGTCCGTCCCACAACCGCTCGCCCCTGCCCAGGAGGACCGGGACCACCGCGACGTGCATCTCATCGATGAGGTCGGCTTCGAGGAACTGCCGGATCGTCGTGGTGCCGCCCCCGATCCTCACGTCGCCTCCCGCCGCCAGACCGCGGGCGTAGTCCAGCGCCTCGGCGGGCGAGGCGTCGAGGAAGTGGAAGCTGTTCCCGCCGTCCAGTTCGAGGACCGGGCGCGGGTGATGGGTGAGCACGACCACCGGGGTGTGGAAGGGCGGATCGTCCCCCCACCATCCGCGCCACCGCTCGTCCCACGGCCCCCGCGACGGGGCGAACTTGTTGCGGCCCATGATCTCCACGCCCACGCCGGTGTTCCACCGGCTGGCGAACGCCTCGTCCACGCCCACCGTGGGCGACTGGGCGTCGTGGAAGCCCATCTCCTGGAAGGTCCGCGTGGGCAGGGCCCACTCGAGGAGGCGGTGGTCGGCGTGGCCGAACGGCGCCTCGAGGCTCTGCCCCTCGCCGGTTCCGAACCCGTCGAGCGAGACCGAGAAGTTGTGGACCCGCACCCTCGATGCGGGTCCGTCCGCGACCGTCATCGCTCGATCGTATGCCGATTCCCGGGGGCGTCAAGGCGTGGTCGGCCCCTCACTCCACGAATCGCGCGAGTTGTCCCGTGACGAGGGTCCAGCCCTCCACCAAACCGAGCTCGTCATGTGTGGCGCGCCCCTCCTCGTCCGCGTGGCGCGCGGTGATCCGGTATGTCGTGCCGTCCGGATGGTCCAGCAGAGCCACCTCTCCGGTCACGGCCACCGGTGCCGGAGTCGTCGGACGCAGGGTGCTGTCCACTGCATTGGTGAACACCAGACGTTCGCACTCGTCGACAACCAGAAATGCGGCGTCCATGTGAGGCGAGAAGTGCGACCCGTCCTCGCTCATCGACGTGATGAAGCCGCCGCCGGCGTGCGGGGCGAAGTGGTCCACCCGACAGAGGTACGGATCGGGGATCCACCACTGCGCGAACGCGGCCGGGGTGGTCCAGGCGTCCCAGACGGCCCGGCGCGATGCCCGGATCACCCTCTCGATGGTCAGGTCGTCATACTGCGGGTTCATGGGTGGCTCCCGTCCGCCAGGTCCGGCGATGAGGGGCGGTCGACCAGCGCCCGGCCACGGTGAGGCCTCAGCTCACAGGGCTCCACTCGGCGAGCTGTTTCGCCGAGACCTCCGCGAGCCACATCTGCCACAGCGGGCCGAACGACACCCGTCGCACCCCGAGGCCCCGCAGCGCGGAGGCGTCACCGGCGCCGTTGCCCTTGACCGGATGAGCGGTGACGTTGAGCGGGATGGTCACCGCCTGCACGAGTCGCCCGACCTGGTCAGCGGTCGAGAGCCCGACCGGGTAGACCGAACGCGCCCCGGCGTCCTCCATCAGCCGGATGCGCGCCTCGGCCTCCTCCAGGGGGTCCGCGAACACGTCGGTGCCGAGCTTGACCGCGTCCGTACGCCCGTTGATGACGAACGGGACCCCCGCCTCGTCCGCCGCGCGTCGGGCGCCGGCGATGTAGTCGGCGTGCTCCTGCCGCTCACGGACGCGCTTGCCCTCACCGTGGACCACGTCCTCGATGTTGGTGCCGACCGCACCCGCCTCGATCAGGCGGTTGATCAACTCACGCGGTTCCAGCCCGTACCCGGACTCGATATCCACGCTCACCGGGACGTCGACCGAGTCGGTGATCCGCTTGACCACACCGAGGTACTCGGTGAGATCCATGTTTTCGCCATCGGCGCTGCCGAGGGAGTCGGCGACAGGATGGCTGCCCACGGTGAGGCCGCCGAAACCCGCGTCCACCGCGATCCGGGCGCTCCACACGTCCCAGACCGTCGGCAGGACGAGCAGGTCGCCGGATCCGTGCCGTTCAGCGAATTCGCTCGCGCGCTCGGTGACATCAGTCATGGGGACCTCCTGGTGACGTTGGTGCCCCGACCCTACGGGATGCACCCCTCCACCAGACCACCGTAGAGTGATTCGGGTCACACGAAAAGGAGGTCATCGTGAATCACGTCTACAGCATCACCGAAATCGTCGGCTCATCCCCCGACGGCACGGACCAGGCCATCGCCAACGCGGTCGCGGAAGCGTCCAGGACGCTCCGGAACCTCGAGTGGTTCGAAGTGCAGTCCGTCCGCGGCAAACTCGACGCGGACAAGGTCACCCACTGGCAGGTCACCATCAAGGTGGGGTTCCGGCACGAGTCCTGAGCCCGGTCGGTCGCACCCGGAATCGTCCCGCCACACGCGTTCACGACGTCCCGGGCGGCCGTCCGGATCCCCCGGCTCTCTCCCTCCACAGGCGAGAACGGCCATTCCACGGATCCCTGACCAGGCCTGTTCCCGGGCGGCGGGGTGCCGAAGACTCAGGGCCATGCGATTCGAACAACTCCCAGAGAACTGGTCCGATCTCCCGCTCGACGACGCGCCGCTCGCCGCCGGCGTCATCGACCTGCTCATCGGTCACCGCGACCGCCATCGCGACACGATGCTCATCCTGCCGTGCGACGAGTACGACGTCGGTCTGCCCTCGCCGATCCTCGTCGGTGACACGCACTGGCTGGCGGCCCCGGCCGCGCGGCGCGAGGCCATGTCCGTGTTGTCCCGGATCCCGGTGCCCGGGTTCGTCGTGGGCATCTCGGCCAGACGTCGGCTGCCGGGCAAGGTGGTCCGGGGCTGGCTACGGACGGTCGAGGACGAACTGGACGCCTCAGGGCAGGCCCTGCTCGCGTTCGGTGTGGCCGATCTCGACGGGGTGGAGATCGTCGGCGGTCGCGCGGCTCGCAACGGAAGTCTCGGTGCTGCTGCTGCCGGGTAACATCGCTCCTCGTGCCCGACAACTCACAGGCCCCGGGAATGGGCAGCATCGTTGACTACGCGGCGCTTCCCGGACCCGGCGGGCGCCGGTCGAAACTCCCCGCCGTCGACGCGCCTCGGTGGACGCTCAAGGTCGCGCTGGCGCAGCGCCCGTGGAGCTTCATCGCCTCCGGTGCCATGGCCGTGGCGTTCCTGTGCAACGGACTGACCCCGGTCGTGGTCGGACGGGCCGTCGACGATGCGATCGCCGCGTCCTCCGCCGACCGGCTGTGGTTCTGGATCGCGATCCTGGGTTGCGTGTTCCTCATGGCGATCGCCGCCAACTGGACCGCTCGTTTCATGCTGGTGCGGAGCCAGCAGTTGGTCAGCCACGACCTGCGGACCGCGGTCACCGACCGCATCCAGGATCCGCGCGGGTTCGCCGGTCGCGATCGCACCGCCGGCGGCCTCCTGTCCGTCGCGTCCTCGGACACCACCCGGGTCGGCGACATCGTCATGATGACGGTCATGCCGGTCGCCGAGGCCGCCGCCATCACCTACGCCGCGGCGATGATGTTCACCATCAATCCCTGGCTGAGCCTCGCCACGCTGGTAGGTGGTCCGCTGCTGGTGGTGGTGGCACTGTGGGTGGCGCGCCCGCTGCAGGAGCGGTCGGTCGAGCGGCAACACGCGATCGCCAGGGCCGCCGCCACCGCCACGGACGTCGTGCAGGGCCTGCGCATCCTCAAGGGACTGGGCGCCATCGTCACCGTCCGCGGTCGCTACGACGAGGTCTCCGGCACCGCGTACCGCAAGACGGTCCACGCCGACGCCGCCGAGGCCCGCCTCAACGGCGCCACCGAGGCCGCGGGCGCCCTCTTCGTCTCCACGCTCGGCATCTCCGCCGGTGCGTTGGCGCTCGCGGGTCGTATCACGATCGGCGACCTCATCACCGTTGTCGGTCTGACCCAGTTCCTCGTCGTGCCGATGACCATGTTCGGCCGCAATCTCGCCTCCCGCTGGGCGTCGGCCGAGGCGTCGGGCAGGCGGATCCGTGAAGTTCTCGGCGCCGACTTCGAACGCCACTCGGACGTCGGGGCCACCACGACCCAGCACTTCATCGACGCCCTACCGTCCGGTCTGATCGCCGTCGACGGCACCGATCCCGATCTGGTCCACCTGCTCGAATCCCTGCCCCGCACCCGGGTGGTGGTCGCGCCGCACGCCGCTGACCTGTTCGACGGCAGCGTGGCCGACAACGTCCACCCCGACCGGGGCATAGCGGAGCGGGCGCTCGACGTGGCCTGCTGCGACGACATCCCCGAGGGCCCCGACAAGCGCGTCGGAGAGAGCGGGCGGATGCTCTCCGGAGGCCAGCGCCAACGCGTCGCCCTCGCCCGCGCCGTCGCCTGGGACCCGGAGGTCCTCGTTCTGCAGGACCCCTCCACCGCGGTCGACTCGGTCACCGAGCAGAACCTCGCCGACAACGTGGCCCGTCACCGGGCCGGCCGGAGGACCCTGGTGTTCAGCCAGGCCCCCGCGTGGAGCGCGGTGGCCGATTCCCGTCTGACCGTGGACGGGCTCCGCGCGGCGGCGGAGGGTCTGCTCGTGGGGGCCGGGAGATGACGACGACGATCCCGACACCCCCCGTCAAGACCGACAGCGCCCTGAGGTTCCCGGTCGCCTCCGCGGGCGAGGTCCGCCGCGAGGTGGCCCGGCAGTTGCGTGGGGTCCGCCATGCGAGGCGGTGGCTGGCTCTGGCCGTGGTTCTGCTCAGCCTCGGTGCCTACGCGGGGGTGCTCATCCCCCAGCTGATGGGGCGGATCGTGGACCTGGTCTCCGGACAGGCCTCGGGTTCGCTGTGGCATATCGGTGCGCAGTTGCTAGCCGCGGCCGTCGTCGGCGCGGTGTCGAGTGCCGCCGGCTTCTATCTGGTGGCCAGGTTGTCCGAGCGGGTGATCGCCACTCTGCGCCAGGACATGGTCGGCACCGCACTGGGGCTGCCCTCCCACCGCGTCGAGGACGCCGGGTCGGGAGACCTGGTCAGCCGGTCCACCGACGACGTCGCCGAACTGTCCTCGGCGGTCACGGAAACCGTCCCGACACTGTCCACGTCCGTTCTGACGGTCGTGGCCACGGTGATGGCCCTGTTCGCACTGGACTGGCAGTTCGTCGTCATCCCGCTCGTCGTCGCGCCTCTGTACTACGTCGCCGCACGCCGCTACCTGGCCAAGGCCCCGCAGCGCTACGCCGCGGAGCGGGCCGCGATGGCCGAGCGGGCCCGGCGCGTGCTCGAGGCCATCCGCGGTCGCGCGACGGTGCGCGCGTTCTCCCTCGAGGACCGGATGCACACCCTGACCGGGAACGCGTCCTGGGACGTGGTCCGCAAGGGGATCCGGGCCCGGACCACCATGCTCGTGCTGAACGTGTGGATGCTCATCGGCGAGTTCCTCATGCTGGCGATAGCGCTGGCGGTCGGGTACCACCTCGTCGCCACCGAAGCCCTGACGGTCGGCGCGGTGACGGGCGCTGTCCTCATGATCATCCGACTGCGGGGGCCGCTGAACACCTTCATGCGCATCCTGGACGTTGTGCAGTCGGGATACGCCTCGCTCGCCCGCATCGTGGGCGTCGTCGTGGACCCGCCCGTGTCCGTACCCGACAGCGGAGTGGACGCGCCGCAGGGTCGCGTCGAACTCCGCGGCGTCGGCTTCAGTTACGGCGGGTCCTGGGCCGTGCGCGACGTCGACTTCGCCATCTCGCCCGGTGAGACGGTCGCGGTCGTCGGCGCGTCCGGGGCGGGGAAGACCACCGTCGCGGCGCTCGTGGCCGGACTGCTCGTCCCCGACGCCGGCGAGGTCCTGGTCGACGGCCATCCGGTCTCGTCGCTGTCCGACTCCGAGCGCATCGCCCGCCTGGCCACGGTCAGCCAGGAGGTCCACGTCTTCTCGGGCACCCTGCGCCAGGACCTGACGCTGGCCAAACCAGCCGCCACCGACGAGGAACTGCGTCTCGTCCTCGAACGCGTCCATGCCACCGCATGGTTCCGCCGACTGCCGGACGGGCTCGACACCGTGGTGGGGGCACGCGGCATCCAACTCGACCCCGTCGCCGCCCAGCAGCTTGCGCTGGCCCGGGTGCTGCTGCTCGACCCTGCCGTCATCGTCATGGACGAGGCCACCGCGGAAGCCGGGTCCGCGGGTGCCGGGGCACTCGAGCTCGCCGCCGACGAGATCACCCGTGATCGTTCGGCCCTGGTCATCGCCCATCGCCTCGATCAGGCCTCACGCGCCGACACGATCCTCGTGATGGACGGGGGCGCGATCGTCGAACGCGGCTCGCACGCCGCGCTGATCGAGCGGGACGGCATCTACGCCCGTCAGTGGTCGGCATGGTCCGCCGGCCGGCAGGGGCAGGCCTCCCGGGCGTCCGCGACATCCCAGGCCGGCCCCGGGTCCGCCCGACCGGGGTAGATGACTCCGGGAAACGGCGCACAGGTGTCCGACTCGGGTGATGATGGAGTCGGCGAATTGACCCCGTTCCACAAGAACTCGCTCAGCCACGAGACGAAAAGAGTCGACATCCATGACCTCAGACAGACAGACGATCATCTACACGCTCACCGATGAGGCCCCGCGCCTGGCGACGGAGGCGTTCCTCCCGGTCGTGCGCACCTTTGCCGACGCGGCCGGCATCGACGTCACGACGAGCGACATCTCGGTGGCCGCTCGCATCCTGGCAGCCTTCCCCGAGCGGCTCACCGATGAGCAGAAGGTCCCGGACAACCTCGGTGAACTGGGCCGGATGACCCAGGACCCGCACACCAACATCATCAAGCTCCCGAACATCAGCGCCTCGGTCAACCAGCTGACCAACGCGATCGCCGAGCTCCAGTCCAAGGGATACGACATCCCGGACTACCCGTACGAACCCAAGACCCCCGACGAGGTCGAGATCGTCGAGCGCTACGGCAGCTGCCTCGGCAGCGCCGTCAACCCGGTGCTCCGCCAGGGCAACTCGGACCGCCGCGCCCCGAAGGCGGTCAAGGAGTACGCCCGGGCCAACCCGCACTCCATGGGCAAGTGGTCGATGGCCTCACAGACCCACGTCGCCCACATGACACACGGCGACTTCTACGCGGGCGAGAAGTCGATCATCCTCGACCGCGCGTGCGACGCGCGCATGGAGGTCGTGACCCCGGACGGCGAGACCCACGTGCTCAAGACCGTGCCGCTCGAGGCCGGCGAGGTCGTCGACTCGATGTACATGAGCAAGAAGGCGCTCATGGACTTCTACGAGGAGCAGCTCAATGACGCCAAGGAGACCGGCGTCATGTTCTCGCTCCACGTCAAGGCCACCATGATGAAGGTGAGCCACCCGATCGTGTTCGGCCACGCCGTGCGGGTCTTCTACAAGGATGCCTTCGCCAAGCACGAGGAGCTGTTCCACGAGCTGGGCATCAACGTCAACAACGGCATGGCCGACCTGTACAACAAGATCGAGAATCTCCCCAGCTCCAAGAAGGAGGAGATCATCGAGGATCTCCACCGCTGCCACGAGCAGCGGCCGGAGCTGGCGATGGTCGACTCGGCGCGCGGTATCACCAACTTCCACTCCCCCTCGGATGTCATCGTCGACGCCTCGATGCCCGCGATGATCCGCATCGGCGGGAAGATGTACGGCGCCGACGGCCGCAAGAAGGACACCAAGGCCGTCATCCCGGAGTCCACGTTCGCGCGGATCTACCAGGAGATCATCAACTTCTGCAAGACCAACGGGGCCTTCGATCCGACCACGATGGGCACTGTGCCGAACGTCGGCCTCATGGCCCAGAAGGCCGAGGAGTACGGCAGTCACGACAAGACCTTCGAGGTCCAGTACGACGGTGTGGCCAACATCGTCGACGCCGCCACCGGCGAGGTCCTGCTGTCCCAGGATGTCGAAGCCGGTGACATCTGGCGCATGTGTACCGTCAAGGACGCGCCGATCCGCGACTGGGTGAAGCTGGCCGTGGACCGCGCCCGCGCCTCCGAGATGCCGGCGGTGTTCTGGCTGGACCCGTACCGGCCCCACGAGAACAACCTGATCACCCTGGTGAACAAGTACCTCGCCGAGCACGACACCGAGGGTCTGGACATCCAGATCATGTCGCAGGTGCGCGCCATGCGGTACACGCTCGAGCGCGCCTGGCGGGGCCTGGACACCATCTCGGTGACCGGCAACATCCTGCGCGACTACCTCACCGACCTGTTCCCGATCCTCGAGCTCGGGACCAGCGCCAAGATGCTGTCCATCGTCCCGCTGATGGCCGGCGGTGGACTGTACGAGACCGGTGCGGGCGGCTCGGCACCGAAGCACGTCCAGCAGTTGGTCGAGGAGAACCACCTGCGCTGGGACTCGCTCGGTGAATTCCTCGCACTAGGGGCGAGCCTGGACGATCTCGGGCGGAAGTACGACAACCCCAAGGCCACGATCCTGGCCAAAACGCTCGACACGGCGACCGGGAAGCTGCTGGAGAACCGGAAGTCGCCGTCCCGCACGACCGGTGAGCTGGACAACCGGGGGAGCCAGTTCTGGCTCGCGATGTACTGGGCGCAGGAACTGGCCGAGCAGTCCGACGACGCGGAGCTGGCAGCACACTTCGGCCCGCTCGCGGAGAAGCTGACCGCGGACCGGGACACCATCCTCGACGAGCTGCTCGCGGTGCAGGGCACCCCGGTCGAGCTGGGCGGCTACTTCCAGCCCGCCATCGACAAGCTGAGGGAGGCGATGCGGCCGAGCGAGACGCTCAACGCCGCTCTCGAGGACACCCGCGCCTGACCCACCCGGCCCACAACACCGCACCCACCGGCCGTCGGCTGGTGGGTGCGGTGCTGTATCGGCCTACACTCAAGTCGGAGCTGGTCCCGGTTCCCCGATGATGGGAGCCCGGATGTCCGGCACCGCTCAACCGTCCCGTTTCCCCTCCGATCCGAAGGACTCCCCACACTCCCCGGAGACCGGGGCGCGACCCCTCCTGACGCTCGGAGTCCTCGCGACCTCCACGATGGAGAACGAGCGGCGCCTGCCCCTTCATCCGCATCACCTGGATCGGATCGATCCGGACGTTCGGGCTCGGATGGTCGTCGAACGCGGGTACGCTGCGGACTTCCAGCTCGAACCCGGGTACGTGGAGTCGAGGGTGGGCAGGGTCGCAGAGCGGTCGGAAGTCATCCAGGCCGCCGATCTCCTCCTGCTCCCCAAGCCCCAGGCGGCGGACGTGAACGAGATCCCTGCCGGTCGCACCCTCTGGGGGTGGCCCCACTGTGTGCAGGACACCGAGCTGACGCAGACCGCGATCGATCGACGACTCACCCTCATCGCCTTCGAGGCGATGAACCACTGGACACGGCAGGGTGACTTCAGCCTGCACGTGCTCCACAAGAACAACGAGCTCGCCGGGTACTCCTCCGTGATCCACGCCCTGAGTCTCACGGGGACCACCGGAGACTACGGCCCCCGTCGCAGCGCGGTCGTGATCGGTTTCGGCGCGACGGCCCGAGGAGCCGTCACCGCACTGAGCGCCCACGGGATCCACGACATCCAGGTCCTCACACAGCGCGGGGCGACGGCAGTCGGTTCACCGATCCACAGCGCTCACATCACCCAGCTCCACACCGGCGGCGGTCCAGCCCACCTCGGCACGGTGCCCACCGAGGATGGTGACGTCCCTCTCCCGGTATTCCTCGCCGCACACGACATCGTCGTCAACTGCACCCTCCAAGACGTGGACGCGCCGATGACCTACCTGCGCACCCGCGACCTGGAGGGGTTCGCCCCGGGCAGTCTGATCATCGATGTCTCGTGCGACGCAGGCATGGGGTTCGAGTGGGCCGAACCCACCGGGTTCGACGATCCGATGTTCACTGTCGGCCACGGGGTGCACTACTACGCCGTCGACCACAGCCCCTCCTACCTGTGGAACTCGGCGACGTGGGAGATCAGCGAGGCACTACTTCCGTTCCTGCGCACCGTCATGGAGGGCCCCGCCGCGTGGGACGAGAACCTCACCATCTCCCGCGCCATCGAGATCCGTGGCGGGGTGATCGTTAACCCGAGAATCCTGAGCTTCCAGGGCCGTGACACCGAGTATCCCCACGCCCTGGCCGGGTCGCGTCCCGCATAGCCGGCTCATAGCGCTCACGGGTCCGGGGCGACGGCGAGCGGCTGGGGGCCGTCGACGGTCACGGGACGTCGGGGCACTCGATGACGTCGATCGAGTTGCCCGGGAACAGCGCGAGAAACGGGTGCCCACGCACGAGGTCGACCGCCGACTCGTGCGAGGGCGCTGAGAGCAGCATGTAGGCGACCCTGTCGTCCTCGAAGACCTCGACACCCTGGCTGGTGACGCGCCGCTTGCGGTACAGCGGACGTCCGGGATCCACGAGCGCCGGGCCCGCCTCCTCCGCCCACCGGGACCACGCCGCCATGAACTCTGCCTGCTCCGCCTCGGTGAGTTGAGGCTCGGTCGCCAGGTCGGCCGCGCCGTTGAGTATTCCGAGGAAGATGCCCATCCGGGAAGCGTTTCCGCGGGGGACGCACTGCGGAACGGTCCCGACGAGTCACTCTCCTCTGACCAGGCGCCCGGCCCCGCGTCGTGCGCGCGATTAGTCTCCTGCGAAGACGACGCGGTTGCCCTCGGGGTCCTCCACCACGAGAATCCTCCGACCGCCGCCGGGTTGCGGACCGTGATTGTCGACCCCGGCCGCAACGAGGCGACCGACCACCGAGTCCAGGTCGTCGACCTCGATCACCACCGACGAGTGCCCTGCCCGATCCGGTTCGGCCCAGACCTGGAGCCCGAAACCGTCTCCGAGATGCCATTCGAGCAACTCCGGCATCGGCCGGCTGTCCGGCCCCCGGTCGAGATGGCGGGAGTACCACGCGTCCCCCACCGATTCGTCGGAAACCGTGCAGTTCGCCATCAACAATCTGAACATCGTCGCTCCTCGGTCCGGTCTGCTGTGATCCCTGGGCGTCGCGCACGGAGTCGCGGCGCTTACCGATCGTCCCGGGAGCGCCAGATGGCCCGGGCGAACGCCGGGCTCGTCGTCGCGATGGCCCCGGATCCTATCTCCTCGCGTAGCGCGCGAGCAGGCACAGGAGGAACGTCCTTCCGCGGTGACCGGCCCACCCCCGCGCTGAACGTGCAGCTCGTCAGCCGTCGCTCGACCCGTGACGCTCCTCGACCGCCTCCCAGACCCGACGCCAGTGGTCGGCCAGCGAGTCGATGGTCTCGTGAGCGTTCAACCCGCTCGGCTGGGGCACTACCCAGAGTGCGACATCGTCGGGCCACCCTGGGACCGGGGTGGTGTCCTGTTCTCCGTACGTCGCTTTCGGCATCGCGAAGGCGGTACGGAAGGCGGTGATTCCTGCGACCGATACCACTGCGGGCCCCAGCTCCCCGGCCAGCGCGGCCAGGCGTTCGGCACCTGAGCGAAGCTCGTCGCGAGAGAGCTCATCGGCCCGCGCGGTGGCCCTTCCGACGAGATTCGTCATGCCGATCCCGCGGGAGAGCAGTTGCGCCTCATCCTCCGCCGACAATCCTGTCGAGGCGTCCACGAGGTGGTTGGTCAGCCCGGCCCGGTGCAGTGAGGGCCAGAATCGGTTTCCCGGCCGCGCGAACGGCGCATTGACGGCCGCGGTCCACAATCCCGGATTGACTCCCACGATGAGCAGGCGCAGCCGGCCGGGATCGGCGGGGAGGACGGCGTCGACACCGTTCGGATCATCGGTCGCGAATGCGGCGAGTTCCTCCCGCCTCGGGCGGCGACCACCCAGAGGTGAGGGCCGCCGCGGTACCCCGGTCACGATGTGCCGACGTCGAGCGCACCCCGACACTCTTCGCCCCTCTTCACCTTCTCAACCATGGGAGGAGGCTAGCGCGACGAGATCCCCGCGATCTCGACCGGCGGGGTCGGACAGACTCACCACCGTCTCCACCTGAGGACAGCGTGCGTCCGTAGTGCCTGAAAGGCTGGGCCCATGAGCGCAAAGGAAGGCCCGGCGTCCCCTGTCGTCTTGGCCGGCAGAGCCCAATGGCGCGAGTGGCTCTGCACGAACGAGGACAGTTCCGACGGCATCTGGCTGATGCTCGCGAAGAAGGGGGTGACGACTCCGACCTCCCTCAGCTATGGGGAGGCTCTCGACGAGGCTCGGTGCAGCGGATGGATCGACGGCCAGCGCAACGGCTATGACGAGCGGACCTACCTGCAGAGGTTCACCCCACGCCGGGCGCGTTCGCTCTGGTCACGGCGAAACGTCGAGATCGCGGAGCGCCTCGCCGCCGATGGTCGACTTCGACCGCGGGGCATCGCCGAGATCGAGAGGGCGAGATCCGACGGACGCTGGGACCGCGCCTACCCCGGGCAAGCGACCGCGCAGCCTCCGGATGCTCTTCGCACTGCCCTCGAGGCGGCACCAGCCGCGAAAGCGGCCTTCTCCCGGCTCACCCGGCCCGAGCGCTTCAGCGCGCTCCTCCCACTGCTCACGGCTACGAACGAGGATGCCCTCGAGCGACGCGTCGCGCACCTGATATCGCGGCTCACGCCGCCGTGATCCACCCCTTCTCCATGATCCCCCCCGCGACCAGATGCGACGACGAGGGGCCAGCCGTGCTGTCACCCGATCAAGTACGCGAATCCTCGACCGGATGTAACGAGCCCGCGGAGAAAATGTCTCGCCCGGCCTAAGAAGTGATCGACGTAGTCTGCTTCCGCTTCGTGGTCTTCCCCGAACGGTCCGCTGTGCCGACTGAACCAGGGAACGAAGTCCGCGCGGGTGATCGCGTCCAGATCGTCCGCGATCCAAGCGACGTCTTCGGGCGGTATCGCCCGTACCCACGGCAACCAGCCCTCCCAGTTCCCGAGCGGAGTCACGGCGCCTTCGAACATCCGGTAGGCGGGGCGCGCTCGCTCATCCGGATCGGATGGCTGCGTCATCATCTGCAGGTTTCTCCACGACTTGTCGAGGTAGAGCATGTCCTCCACTGGTGGCCCCTGTTGGAAGTCGGTCGTCCCCATTGCGAAGCCGTGCGGCAGTCCGAAGGCGTCCGCGAGCGGGTCCGCGCTGATGTAGGCGCGTGGATCGGCGAGCACCACCTGTGTGATCTCGCTGTCGAATGCGTATGCGTAGTACCTGATTCCCATGCACCCAGCATCGACCTCCACGCGGGACCCGATAACCCCCCACGACCGATCTGTGGATAGGAAGTGTCGATCGCACTCGCCTGTGGAGAAACTCCTAGCGCCCACGGACAGCCTCGCCAGCACGAACGAGTCCAGAAAGCCCTAGCGCAGGCGAGTTCACGCCGTCCGGATGCACGAGCCGCACGCGCCCACCGCTCTCTGAGATTAGTCAGTAGAGCCGACAAGCCCCGCCTAGCAGGCAGTCCCTAGACGTTGAAGCGGAACTCCACCACGTCGCCGTCGGCCATGACATAGTCCTTGCCCTCCATGCGCACCTTGCCGGCGGCCTTGGCGGCGGCCATCGAGCCGGCGGCGTCGAGGTCGTCAAAGGAGACGATCTCGGCCTTGATGAAGCCCTTCTCGAAGTCGGTGTGGATGACGCCGGCGGCCTTGGGGGCGGTGTCGCCCTTGCGGATCGTCCAGGCGCGCGACTCCTTGGGGCCGGCGGTGAGGTAGGTCTGCAGCCCGAGGGTGTGGAAGCCCGCGCGGGCCAGTGCGTTGAGGCCCGGTTCGGTCTGGCCGATCGACTCGAGCAGCTCCATGGCGTCCTCCTCGTCGAGTTCTTGCAGCTCGGCCTCCACCTTGGCGTCGAGGAACACGGCGTCGGCCGGCGCCACGGCGGCGCTCAGCTCAGACTTGCGCTCGTCGCTCGTGAGCACCGACTCGTCGGCGTTGAAGACGTAGAGGAAGGGCTTGGCGGTCATCAGGTGCAGGTCACGCAGCAGGGTGCGGTCCACCTCGTCCTGCGCCCTGAACAGGGTCCGCCCGTCCTCGAGCACGGCCTGCGCCTTGCGGACCTCGTCCAACAACGCCACGAGGGACTTGTCCTTGCGCGAGTCCTTCTCGAGCCGCGGGATGGCCTTCTCGATGGTCTCCAGGTCGGCCAGGATCAGCTCGGTGGCGATCACCTCGATGTCGGCCATCGGGTCGACCTTGCCGTCGACGTGGATGACGTCCGGGTCGTCGAAGACGCGGACGACCTGGCAGATCGCGTCGGCCTCACGGATGTTGGCGAGGAACTTGTTGCCCATCCCTTCACCGGTGCTGGCGCCCTTGACGATGCCCGCGATGTCGACGAACGACACGACGGCGGGCAGGATCCGCTCGGAGCCGAAGATCTCCGCGAGTCGGTTCAGGCGTGGGTCCGGCAGATCGACCACGCCGACGTTGGGCTCGATGGTGGCGAACGGGTAGTTCGCCGCGAGGACGTCGTTGTTCGTCAGGGCGTTGAACAGGGTCGACTTACCGACGTTGGGCAGTCCGACGATTCCGAGGGTGAGGCTCACGAGGGCACAGTCTACGGACAGCACCCCGGCTCCTCCCCCGCGGCCGTCGGGCGCCTCGTCAGGGAGCACACCACCGTGACCTCTGACATCATGTGACCCATGACCGACGAGCCGAAACCGCGTCCCCCCGTCGAGGACCAGGAGCAGCACGTCGACCGTTCCGTCCTCATCGGACTGGGCGGGCGCTGGGTCACCGACTGGGCCCTGCGACTGGCCATCCTTCTCGTCGCGGGCTGGTTGGTATCGAGGATCGGTGGCGCCCTGTGGGTCGGCATCCTCCCGATCCTGTTGGCGCTCATCGTCTCCACGGTGCTGTGGCCGCCGACGGGGTGGATGGTGCGGCACAGGGTCCCCAAGACGCTGGCCTCGCTGTTGTCCATCATCGCGTCACTCGGCCTCGTCTCGGGCGTGGTCGCCCTCATCGCCCCGTCGATCGTCGAGCAGAGCGTGCAGCTCGCCGACCAGACCTCGGAGGCGATCACCCAGGTCCAGGACTGGTTGCGCGGACCGCCGCTGAACATCCGGGACGAGCAGCTCGACGGGGTCCTCGAGCAGCTCAGCTCCACCCTGCAGGACCGCGGTGACCAGATCGCCTCGGGTGTGTTCAGCGGTGTCAGCGCGGTGGGGTCCTTCGTGATCACCCTCGTGCTGGTTCTGGTCCTGACGTTCTTCTTCATCAAGGACGGGCCGAGGTTCCTCCCGTTCGTCCGCCGCATCTCCGGGCGCACCGCCGGCCGTCACCTGACCGAGGTCCTGACCCGCGCCTGGAACACCCTCGGCGGCTACATCCGCGCCCAGGCGATCGTGTCGTTCGTCGACGCGGTGCTCATCGGTCTGGCTCTGGTGATCCTGGGCGTACCGCTGGCCTGGGCGTTGGCCGTCATCACGTTCATCGCCGGGTTCATCCCCATCGTCGGCGCCTTCACCGCGGGTGCGCTCGCAGTCCTCATCGCCCTGGTCGCCAACGGCTTCACGACCGCGATCATCGTCCTCGTCGTGATCATTCTGGTGCAGCAACTCGAGGGCAACGTTCTCCAGCCGATCGTCCAGTCGCGCGCGATGAACCTGCACCCTGGGGTCATCCTGCTCGGCGTGGCCGCGGGTAGCACGCTGTTCGGCATCATCGGCGCGTTCCTGGCCGTCCCGCTCCTCGCGGTACTGGCGGTCGCGCTGCGCTACATCAACGAGCAGATCGATCTGCGTACCGGTGATGTGACCGCGTCGGATCTGGCGTCAGCGACAGACGAGGGACGTTTGACAGCGTGGCTCGCCGAGCTGTCGAGCTCGCGCTTCGCACCTCTGCGCAAGAGCAGCACCGCGATCATGGCCGGGATGATCGACGAGCGCCCCGACATCGCCGGGCCCCGGCGCCCGGTCCCCACCCGTGCGGGTGCAGGGGTCACCGTGGAGGCCGACGACGACGAGGTGGGCGGCGGCTCCACCACCGCCGCACCGGGGTTGTCGGATGAACCCCCGCCGGCGGCGGGCCCCGTCGATCCGAAGGCGGTCGACGGCTACCGCCCGTCCTCGCAGGAGCAGGAGGCGGAGAAGCCCAACCCGCTACGGCGGTTCGGCCGTTTCCTCGCCCGCCGACTGGGAGGTTAGAGTCTTCTCCCGTGACTAGACGCAGGAGTGGGCGGGTACCCGCGGACGAGCGGTCCGTGCTGTCCTCGACGCGGGGGCTGCCGGCCTGGACCGCGGTCCTCCTGGCGGTGGCGATCTCGCTGACCGGCGTGGCCATCGACTCGGTCTCCGGGGACCTCGGCGCGGGCTTCACCGTGGCGTTCTTCCTCGGCTGCGTGGTGTCCGTGCTCGCGGTCGCGCGGCGCTCGGTGTTCGTCGCGGGGGTGCAGCCACCGATCATCATGGCCCTGCTGGTCCCGCTGGTCTACGTCGTCTCCGGGGTCGGTTCGGGCGCGGACGTCTTCTCGCGGTCCCAGCTCGTGGCGATCATCCTGCCGCTGGCGACCCGCTTCCCGCCGATGATCACCACGACCGTCGTGGTGGTGGCGATCGCCCTGATCCGTGCCCTGGTGCTGGAGCCGCGGCCGCGGGTCGCCCGCCCCGCGGCGCCGCCCGTCCAGCGCAGCGCCCCGGCACACGCCCGCCGTTGAGGCGGGGTGCGCCGGGGCGCTGACGGCTACCGCGTCCTCCCCCGCCACCTACCGGCGGGCGGGGGCGCGTATCAGACCTTCTTGGGGACCCGCAGTTCGCGGGGCAGCGAGAACGTGATGGTCTCCTGCGCCGTCCGGACGGTGGAGACGTCGCCGAAGCCGTGGTCGGCGAGCAGGTCCACCACCCCGCGGACGAGGATCTCCGGCACGGACGCGCCCGAGGTCACGCCGACGGTGGTGACGCCCTCGAACCAGGACGTGTCGATCTCCTTGGCGTAGTCCACCAGGTGCGCGTCGCGGGCTCCCGCCTGCAGCGCGACCTCCACCAGTCGCACGGAGTTGGACGAGTTCTGTGACCCCACCACGATCACCAGGTCGCACTGCGGGGCCATGGTCTTGACCGCGACCTGACGGTTCTGCGTGGCGTAGCAGATGTCGTCGGACGGCGGGTCGATGAGCGTGGGGTACTTCTGCTTGAGACGGCGCACCGTCTCCATGGTCTCGTCCACGCTGAGCGTGGTCTGCGAGAGCCAGATCAGCTTCTCGGTGTCCACGGGAATGTCCAGCGCGTCCACGGACTCGGGACCGTCGACCAGCGTCACCACGTCGGGCGCCTCACCGGCGGTCCCCTCGACCTCCTCGTGGCCCTCGTGGCCCACCAGCAGGATGAGGTAGCCCTCGCGCGCGAAGCGCTTGACCTCGGTGTGGACCTTGGTCACCAGGGGGCAGGTGGCGTCGAACGTCTTGAGTTCGAGCTGGAGAGCGCTCTCCCGGACGGCGGGCGAGACGCCGTGCGCGGAGAACACCAGGTTCGCGCCGTGCGGGACCTCGTCGGTCTCGTCGACGAAGATCACGCCCTGGTCGGTGAAGGACTCGACCACGTGCTTGTTGTGGACGATCTCCTTACGGACGTACAGCGGCGCCCCATGCTTGGCCAGGGCTTTCTCGACCGTCTCGACGGCTCGGTCGACGCCGGCACAGTAGCCGCGCGGTTCCGCGAGAAGTACCCGCTTGGTTGCCGGTTCGGCGATCATGTCGGTCTGCTCGGTCATGTCCCCAGGGTACGGTTCATACTGGATTTCGACCATTACGCCTCCCTTCACGCCCCCCGGCAGAGAGGTCCGCATGCTCCGACCCCTGTTCCTGACCCGTGCCTCGATCGGTCTCGCCGCCACCGCGGCGGAGCGTGTCGTGGCCCTGCCCGGCCGTGCGGTCGAGGCGGTCACCACGCTGCCCGCGATCCCCGTGCGGGTCGCCGGCGGCCTGGTCCAGTCCTATCTCCACGCCGGTCAGACCCTCACGGACCTGGCCGTCAAGGGCGACAAGGTGCTCGCCTCGGTGTTCCCGGCGCGGTCCGACCAGCCGGAGTGGGCGACGTTCGACGAGGACGAGGCCGACCCCGACGAGGTCCTGGACGTGTCCTACCGGGTCTACGGGTCGTCCTCGAGAGCCGCCCGCGACCGGGACGACGACCCCGACGTGCCGACCGGCCGCGTCGCCCCCCGCGACGCGTGACGGCCTCGTCCCCGCGCACGCCGAGCAGCGCCGAGCAGCCGTGGCCGGTCCGGGTGGTCTCGGACCAGATCGCGGCGTGGATCCACCGGCTCGGGGCGGTGTGGGTCGAGGGTCAGATCACCCAGCTGAGCCTGCGCCCCGGCACCCGCACCGCGTTCCTCACCCTGCGTGACCCCTCCGTCGACAACTCGCTGACGCTCACGTGTCCACCCAGGCTCATCTCGGAGTCGCCGGTGCCGGTCACCGAGGGCAGCCGGGTGGTCGTGCGGGGGACGCCCCGCTTCTATACGGGCCGCGGGTCGTTCTCCCTCCAGGTGTCGGAGATCCGGCCCGTCGGCGTGGGCGAGCTCCTCGCCCGCATCGAGCGGCTCAAGCAGGCGCTGTCGGCGGAGGGGTTGTTCGACCCCCGACTCAAGCGGCCCCTGCCGTTCCTGCCCACGTGCGTCGGCCTGATCACAGGTCGGGCGAGCGCCGCCGAACGCGACGTCGTCGAGGTGGCCCGCGGCCGCTGGCCGGACGTGCGTTTCGCCGTGCGCAACACCCCGGTGCAGGGGGTGTCGGCCGTGCCCCAGATCCTGGACGCGCTGGCCGAGCTCGACGCCGACCCCGTCGTCGACGTCATCATCCTCGCCCGCGGCGGCGGGTCGGTCGAGGACCTGCTCCCCTTCTCCGATGAGGCTCTCATCCGCGCGATCTCGCGGTGCCGCACCCCGGTGGTCTCCGCGATCGGCCACGAGCCCGACTCGCCGCTGTCGGATCTCGTCGCCGACCTGCGGGCGGCCACCCCGACCGATGCGGCCAAACGGGTCGTGCCCGACGTGATCGAGGAGCGTCGTCGTATCGCCGAGGCCCGGTCCCGTACCGCCCGGGCGCTGCGCGGTTGGGTGGACCGGGAGCGCAACCAGCTGGCGGCCGTGCGGTCGCGGCCGTGCATGGCGAACCCGTACGGGATCGTCGAGTCGCGGGCGGAGATCGTCGCCGAGGCACTGCGCGCGGCCCGACGCGACATCACCCGGATCATCGACTCGGAGTCCACGTCGCTGGGCCACCTGTCGGCGCGTCTCACCACGCTCGGTCCCGCCGCCACCCTGGCCCGTGGCTATGCCGTGGTGCAGTCCGTCGCCGGGAGCCACGACGGCCGGGTGGTCTCGTCGATCGCCGACGCCCCACCCGGATCGCAGCTGCGGATCCGCGTCTCCGACGGCTCGATCTCCGCGGCCGCACTCGGGTCGACACCCGCCGCCGGCCGACCCACCCCTTCCACCGAACCGACCGAGGAGCAGTCCTGATGTCCGACGAGCAGACCCCCGTCTCCGAGCTGGGATACGAGCAGGCCCGCGACGAGTTGATCGAGGTGGTCCGCATCCTCGAGGCCGGCGGTCAGGACCTGGACGCCTCACTGGCGTTGTGGGAGCGGGGCGAGGAACTCGCCGAGCGGTGCACCGAACACCTCGACGGCGCGCGTGCGCGCATCGACGCCGTCCTGGGTGACGACGACGAGGGCGACTCCGGCCGGGGGTGATCCCGTCGCCCGGCCGGGCGCGAACACCTACCGCCGCCCCGATGCGATCACCGCGGGCACGGCACGCCGGGCGTCTACGGCGCGGGCAGCGGCTCGACGTCCTGTACGGCGGCGGCGAGTGACTCGAAGTCGGACGTCGGCGCGGAGCCGGTGACGGCCACGCGGACGTCGTCGAGGTCGAGCACCCACACCGGCCGGACGTCGTCCCCGGTGAGGACGGCCCACTCGCGCCCGGAGACGGGCACCACGGTGCGACTGGGCCTCGGCCCGCCACCCAGTGACCGGAATGCGTCCTCGGGAGCGTCGGACTGGACGAGCTCGATGTAGCTGCGCTCGCCCGTCACCCAGCCGACGTGGCTGGAGGTGGTCCCGGCGAAGCCCTGGACACGGCCCGAGTTGGCGGTCCAACCCTCCGGGACCTCCGGCGAGCGGATCGGGAAGTCCAGGCTCCGGGCGTCCTGCTCCAGCGAGGCCCGCGCGTCGAAGTCGGGGATCTGTCCCTGCTGCGGGCCGGACGGGCTGAAGGTGCACAGTCCGGCCACTCCGGCGAAGACGCCACAGATCACCATGAGCACCACCACCGACCAGAACATGTCGCGGTTGCCCTGCAGGATTCTCGGTTTCGCCTCGGCCACGCCTGCGAGTATCCCACCCGGCCGGGGCGAGTCCGGCGCGTGGCCCCCGGCGGGGTGGCCGAGGTGGAACAATGGGCGCCGACACCCCACCGCGGCTGTGCGCGCCACCGTCGCGCACATGCCACTGACAACCCCAGCCACCGTTCACTAGGAGCCAGACCACCTATGTCACCCACCAAGCGTCCCGATCGAAACCTCGCAATGGAGCTGGTCCGTGTGACCGAGGCCGCCGCCCTGGCCGCCGGGCGGTGGGTCGGGCGTGGCGACAAGAACGGTGGCGACGGCGCCGCGGTGGACGCGATGCGCGAGCTCATCTCCACCGTCGACATGGATGGCGTCGTGGTGATCGGTGAGGGCGAGAAGGACGAGGCGCCCATGCTCTACAACGGTGAGAAGGTCGGCACCGGCGAGGGGCCGGCCGTCGACGTGGCCGTGGACCCCATCGACGGCACGCGGCTCATGGCGGAGGGCCGGCCCAACTCGATCGCGGTGATCGCGGTCGCCGAGCGCGGGTCGATGTTCGATCCGTCCGCCGTGTTCTACATGCGCAAGATCGCCGTCGGCCCGGACGCCGTGGGCAGGATCGACCTCGCCAAGTCCACCGAGTGGAACATCCGCTCGGTCGCGGAGGCCAAGAACATCGACGTCGGGGACATGACGGTGTGCGTGCTCGACCGGCCGCGTCACGCCGAGCTCATCGCCGAGATCCGGGCCGCGGGCGCCAAGGTCCGGCTCATCATGGACGGCGACGTCGCCGGCGGTGTGGCGGCGGCCTCCGACGACAGCTCGGTGGACATGCTCATGGGCATCGGCGGTACCCCGGAGGGGATCATCACCGCGTGCGCGCTGAAGTGCATGGGCGGCGAGATCCAGGGCCAGCTGTGGCCGCAGGACGAGGCGGAGCGCCAGAAGGCGGTCGACGCCGGACTCGACGTCGACGCGATCCTCGGCACGGACGACCTGGTCAAGGGCGACAACTGCTTCTTCGCCGCCACCGGCATCACCAACGGCGACATGGTCCGCGGTGTGAGCTACCGCGCCAACGGCGCCGTCACCCGCTCGCTGGTGATGCGGTCCAAGTCGGGCACCGTCCGCCACGTCGAGGGGCGCCACAAGATGGAGAAGCTCCGCGAGTTCTCCGCCGTCGACTACGGCCAGGCCGCCGGCGGCAACTGATCCCACCCGGCACCCCGCGCCCGCCGCTTCCGTCCTCCTGCACGGTGCGGCGGGCGCGCCTAGTCTGACCGGTATGGCCGATCAGACTGAATTCCGTATCGAACACGACACGATGGGCGAGGTCCGGGTCCCCGTCGACGCTCTCTGGCGGGCACAGACCCAGCGTGCCGTCGAAAACTTCCCCGTCTCGGGCAGCGGGCTCGAACGAGCGCAGATCCGCGCGCTCGGTCTGCTCAAGTCCGCCTGTGCGACGGTCAACGGTCGGCTGGGACTGCTCGACCGGGACAAGGTCGACGCGATCGTCGCCGCAGCCGGCCGCATCGCCGAGGGTGAACTGGACGAGCACTTCCCCGTCGACGTGTTCCAGACCGGCTCGGGCACGAGTTCCAACATGAACACCAACGAGGTCATCGCCTCGCTCTGCGCGGCAGAGGGCGTCACCGTGCACCCCAACGACGACGTGAACATGTCGCAGTCGTCCAACGACACCTTCCCGACGGCGACCCACGTCGCGGCCACGGAGGGCGTGATCGCCGATCTCGTCCCCGCGCTGAACACCCTCGCCGAGTCCTTCGAGACCAAGGCCGGTCAGTGGCGCGAGGTGGTCAAGCCCGGGCGCACCCACCTGATGGACGCCGTGCCGGTGACGCTCGGACAGGAGTTCGCCGGCTACGCCCGGCAGATCCGCGCCGGGGTCGAGCGCGTCTGCGGAACGCTGCCCCGTGTCGGCGAGTTGCCGATCGGTGGGACCGCCGCCGGCACGGGCCTCAACGCCCCCGACGGCTTCGGCTCCGCTGTGGTCGAGGAGCTGCGCTCCCTCACCGGCCTGGAGGAGCTCCGTCTGGCGGCGGATCCGTTCGAGGCCCAGGCCGCCCGAGACGGCCTTGTCGAGCTGTCCGGGGCCCTGCGTTCCGTCGCCGTCTCGCTCACCAAGATCGCGAACGACGTCCGGTGGATGGGGTCGGGCCCCATGACCGGGCTGTCGGAGATCCACCTTCCGGACCTGCAGCCGGGGTCGTCGATCATGCCCGGCAAGGTCAACCCGGTGCTGTGTGAGACGGTCGCGCAGGTCGCCGCCCAGGTCGTGGGGAACGACGCGGCCGTGGCGTGGGCCGGGGCCAGCGGTGCCTTCGAGCTCAACACCGCGATCCCGGTGATGGCGCGCAACGTGCTCGAGTCGGTCCGGATCCTCGCGAACTCGTCCACGCTGTTCGCCGAGCGCTGCATCGACGGGATCGAGCCGGACACCGATCGCATGCGGCGGCTCGCCGAGTCCTCCCCCTCGATCGTCACGCCGTTGAACTCGGCGATCGGCTACGAGGAGGCCGCCCGGGTCGCCAAGCACGCCCTCGCCGAGGGGATCACCATCCGCGAGGCCGTCATCGCGCTCGGCTTCGTCCCGGATCCGCTGTCCGAGTCCGAGCTCGACCGGCGCCTCGACGTCCTCGGCATGACCGGACTCGACCGCGAGCGCTGACCCGACGGTCTCGCCCTGAGTGCGCACCGCGATGTGCGCCGCGGCCCGGGCTCGGCGCGCCCGGCCCGCGGCGCGTCGCGTTCCGGGGTCAGCCGGAGTGCTCGACCACCCGGATGGCCTGGTCCTCGAGGCGGATCTGTCCGCGTTGGAAGTCCGAGTAGATGACCTCGCCCTCGGTGATCTCGTCGCTCACCGGCCACCCCAACCGACCGGCGGGTCCGCCGTTGTCGCGGTAGGTGGCGAGGATCTGCCCGCGGACGATCTGCGCACCGGTCTGCGGTGACCAGAAGATGGCCCCGTCGGCGAAGTCCTGCTTCTTGCCACCCTCGAGCTCCTCTGCCGGGGCGACCGGGGCCCCGAGCGCGAGTGGGGTCTCCTTGGCGTCGTCGTATCGGCGATAGATGGCCATGTTCGTGAGGAACTCCTCCTCGCCGATCTTCACCACGATCGGGTCGTTCGCAGCGGCCCCTGCGGCGGGAGCGGCCGCGCCCGGGTCCGCACCGGTCTGGTCACCAGCGCCCTGGTCCCCACCGATCTGGTCCGTAGCAGGTTGCTCCGTAGCAGCCTGTCCCGCAGCGGTCTGGGACTGCGCCTCGGCCGGCATGCCACCGGGGACCTGCTCGCCACACGCGGCCAGCCCCAGGACGCAGGCGGTGAGCAGCCAGAGCGCGGGCGCCGGCGACGAGCGTCGGGACATGGGGAACCTCCGTAACGGCATGCACGATGCGGGCCCGGGCTCGCTCGCCCGGACCCGTATCATCCCACGCTGCCCGGAGCCTGAAGTCAGGCGGCGTGGATCCGTCGCAGCTCCCCGGAGGAACCCTCGGGGTGGAATTCCTCCAGCATCGTGGTGACGAGTTCGGCGATGGCGGAACGTTCCGAGCGGTTGAGGGTGACGTGCGCGAAGAGTGGATGCCCCTTGAGCTTCTCCACGACCGCCTGGATGCCGTCGTGGCGCCCCACCCGGAGGTTGTCCCGCTGCGCGACGTCGTGGGTGAGCACGACCCGCGACCCGGTCCCCAGCCGCGAGAGCACGGTGAGCAGCACGTTCCGCTCGAGTGACTGCGCCTCGTCGACGATCACGAACGAGTCGTGCAGACTCCTGCCGCGGATGTGGGTCAGCGGCAGCACCTCGAGGATGTCGCGGTCCATGACCTCGTCGATGACGTTCTCGCTGACCAGTCCCTCGAGGGTGTCGAACACGGCCTGGGACCAGGGGGACATCTTCTCCGACTCGCTGCCGGGCAGGTACCCCAGTTCCTGCCCGCCCACGGCGTACAGCGGGCGGAACACGACGATCTTGCGGTGACGACGCCGCTCCAGGACCGACTCGAGGCCCGCGCACAGCGCCAGCGCCGATTTGCCGGTGCCCGCCCGGCCGCCGAGGGAGACGATCCCGATCGACTCGTCCAGCAGGCAGTCGATCGCGATGCGCTGCTCGGCCGAGCGGCCGCGCAGGCCGAAGACCTCGACGTCGCCGCGGACCAGCCGCAGCCCGCCGTCGTCGGCGACGCGCGCCAGAGCCGACGACGACTCGGTCTGGACGCGGACGCCGCAGTGCACCGGGGTCCCGCTCTCCAGTCCCGCGGCCCGGGCTGCGAGGCCCGACGCGCGGCCCTCCGAGAACAGGGTGTCGACGAGGTCCTGGGTGGCCGGCAGGTCGGCGACCCCGCTGTACCCGGTCAGCACGACGTCCTGGGCGTGGTACTCGTCGGCCGGCAGGCCCACCGAACCCGCCTTGACCCGCAGAGGGACGTCCTTGGACACGAGCACGGTGTCGGCGCCCCCGGCCCGCAGGTTGAGCGCACACGCCAGGATCCGGGAGTCGTTGCCGGTGTCGCGGAATCCGGACGGCAGCACCGCCTGGTCGGTGTGGTTGAGCTCGACCCGCAGGGTGCCGCCGACGTCGGTGACGGTGATGTCGCCGTCGAGGCGCCCGTGCCGCAGCCGCAGGTCCTCGAGCAGCCTGAGGGCCTCACGGGCGAAGTAGCCCAGCTCGGGATGATTGCGTTTGCCCTCCAGCTCGCTGATGACCGCGATGGGGAGCACCACGCGGTGCTCGGCGAAGCGGGTGACGGCCCACGGATCGGACAGCAGAACCGAGGTGTCGAGGACGTAGGTACGTACGGTGTCGGTCACGGCGCGCTCCTCGCCCGCGGCACCCGCGAGCGTGTTGGGATGGACCGGCCGGCCCAGGTCACCTGGTGGTGACGGGGCCGGGTGCCGGCCCCCTCCCGATCGAGACAGACGATCATCGGCTGGGACCTCCCGACGGTCGGCTTCCCCACCGACCGTTGCCGATGACGCTACGCCCGAATCACATCCCTGTAGTTAAGTCTGGGTGAACTATCAGGTGACCCGTCACGCCACCCGCTCGACCGCCGCGGCCAGCCCCTGCCCACCGCCGAGGCACATCGTCTCCAGGGCGAGCCGGCCCTCCCGGCGCGCCAGTTCGCGCGCCATGGTGGTGAGGATGCGCGTACCGGTGGCACCCACGGGATGCCCGAGCGAGATGCCGGAACCGTTGACGTTGAACCGCTCGCGGTCGGCGGCGGTGAACCCGTGGTCCGACTCCCACTCCCGCAGGCACGCCAGCACCTGCGCGGCGAACGCCTCGTTGAGTTCGATGAGGTCGAAGTCCGCCAGCCGCAGGTCGAGTTGCCGGAGTAACTCGGCCGTCGCGGGAACGGGGCCGATGCCCATCCGCGCGGGGTGGACGCCGGCCACCGCCCACCCGAGCGGACGGACATAGGCGCGCAGCCCCAGCTCCTCCGCGCGACTGCGGGTGGTCACCACGCACACCGCCGCGCCGTCGTTCTCCCCCGACGCGTTGCCGGCCGTCACCGTCGCGTCGGGGTCGACGCGGAGGCGGACGGGGCGCAGTGCGGCGAGGGAGTCGGCCGTGACGCCTCGCCGGGGGTGTTCGTCGGTGTCGACGACGACGAGCTCTTCCTTCCGCTGAGGGACCTGCACCGGCACGATCTCCTCGTCGAACACCCCCGAGTCCTGCGCGGCAGCCGCGCGCCGCTGGCTCTCGGCCGCCAGTTCGTCCTGCTCCGTCCGGGAGATGGAGTACTCCGCGCGGAGGTTCTCGGCGGTCTCGAGCATGCCGCCCGCCACCGGGTGGTCGCGGCCGCCGGAGGTCACCCGGCCGCGGGCGATGCGGTCGATGAACTCGACCCGGTCGCCGCGGACCCCACCGCGCAGCCCGAGGGAGTAGAACTCGCTGTTCGACATCGACTCGGCGCCACCGGCGATCACCACGTCGCTCGCGCCGACGGCGACCTGCATGGCGGCGTTGAGCACGGCCTGTAGACCCGATCCGCAGCGGCGGTCGATCTGGATCCCCGGCGTGCTGATGTCGAGCCCGGCGTCGAGTGCCGCCACCCGCCCGATCGCGGGCGCCTCACCGTTGGGGTAGCACTGGCCCAGGATCACGTCGTCGATGTCCGTCGTTCCGAGTCCGGTGCGGTCGACGAGTCCGGCGATCGCGGCCGCGGCGAGGTCGGCGGCCTGCAGTGGTGCCAGGACGCCGCCCCGGCGGCCGACCGCGGTCCGGACGGGTTCGCAGATCACCACGTCGGCCAGCGCCTCGGCCATCCTGGATCCGGGCCCGGTGGTCACCGGTGTCACTCGACCATCATGCGGACGGTCTCGGCCACGACCGCCGGCCGGTCGGAGCCCTCGACCTCGACGGTCACCAGACTGTTGAGTTGCACCCCCGACGACTTGCGCTCGAGCGACGTCAGCTCGATCCCCGCGCGGATGCGTGACCCGACCGGCACCGGCGCGGGGAACCGCACCTTGCCGACCCCGTAGTTGATCATCATGGCGAAGCCCCGGATCTCCATGACCTCGGCGCCGAGCACCGGCAGCAGCGACAGGGTGAGGTACCCGTGCGCGATGGTGCGGCCGTACGGTCCCTCGGCCGCCCGCGCCGGATCGACGTGGATCCACTGGTGGTCCCCGGTGGCGTCGGCGAACGCGTCGATGCGCTCCTGGGTGATCTCCATCCAGTCGCTGTACCCGACATGCCGGCCGAGCTCGGCCTCGAGCTGCTCCAGCCCCTCGAACACCTTCATGACAGTCCTCTCCTCATTCCAACCCGCCACGTGCCACCAGTTGCGATGCGATGACGTTGCGCTGGATCTCGTTGGTCCCCTCGCCCACGATCATGAGCGGGGCGTCGCGGAAGTACCGCTCGATGTCGTACTCCGTGGAGTACCCGTAGCCGCCGTGGATCCGGACGGCGTCGAGCGCGATCTCCATCCCCACCTCAGAGGCGAAGAGCTTGGCCATCCCCGCCTCCATGTCGCAGCGCTCGCCGGCGTCGGCCTTCTCGGCGGCGAACAGGGTGAGCTGGCGGGCGGCGGTGAGCTTGGTGGCCATGTCGGCCAGGTGATGCCCGACGGCCTGGTGCTTCCAGATGGGTTGTCCGAAGGATTCGCGCTGCTGCGCGTACGCGAGCGAGTCCTCAAGCGCGGCCGCCGCCACCCCGAGGGCGCGACTGGCCACCTGGATCCGGCCGGTCTCCAGGCCCTTCATCATCTGCGCGAAACCCTTTCCCGGTTCGCCGCCGAGGATCCGGGTCGCCGGGGTGCGGTAGCCGTCGAAGACGAGTTCGCACGTCTCGACTCCCTTGTACCCGAGTTTGGACAGATCCTTGGAGACCGTCAGTCCGGGACCGTGCTCGACCAGGACGATCGAGATGCCCTTGTGCTTGGGCGTCGCGGACGGATCGGTCTTGCACAGCAGCGCGATGAGGCCGGAGCGTCGCGCGTTGGAGATCCACGTCTTGGTGCCCGTGATCACGAGCTCCTCGCCCTGCGTCGTGGCGGTGGTGGTCATCGCCTGGAGATCGGATCCCCCGCCGGGCTCCGTCAGCGCCATGGTGGCTCTGATCTCACCGGTCGCCAACCGGGGAAGGTAGGTGGCCTTCTGCTCCTCGGTGCCGAACTCGGTGAGCAGCGTGGCGACCACGGTGTGCCCGCCCATGGCGCCGGCGAGCGACATCCACCCGCGGGCGAGTTCCTCGGTGACCCGCACGTAGCACGGCATCGAGACCGGCGTCCCCCCGAATTCCTCGGGCACCGCCAGGCCGTAGATGCCGATCGCCTTCATCTGCTCGATCCAGCGTTCGGGGTACTCGTTCGCGTGTTCCATCTCGCGCACGGACGGCTTGACCTCGCGATCGATGAACCGACGCACGGTCGCGACGAGGTAGGCCTCGTCATCGTTCAGGTCCGGCACCGCAGAACACCTCGTCGTCGTCGTCTCGATCCGCCGGTCAGGCGGGCTCCGGACCCCATCGTCGCAACGGACCGCCCAATAGTCAATAATGATGCGCATGGTTTTGTGTACACTGTGATCGGTCAGTCGTCGGCGCGCGGCCGCGCGACGCACGCCACCCGCGCCGGAAGGAGGCCGCGATGACCGAGAACCCCACCCCGCAGGGACCCGTCGTGGAGATCGGCGGCCCCTACTTCGACCAGCTCGAGGTGGGGCAGGTCTTCGATGAGGCCCCCTCGGTCACCCTCACCGATGGGCTGGCGGCCGCGCACCAGGCCATCCTCGGTGACCGCCTGCGCCTGCCGCTGGACCGCCACCTGTCCCACGCGGTCACCGGCGCCGCGGTGGCACACCCCGGGCTGGTGACGGACATCGCGATCGGCCAGTCCACCGTGGTGACCCACCACGTCAGGGCGAACCTGTTCTACCGGGGCCTGCGTCTCCTGGCGGCTCCCCGGATCGGTGACACCCTGACGACCAGGACCGAGGTGGTGGGACTCAGGACCAACTCCCCCAGGCCCGGCCGCGCCCCCACCGGGCTGGTCGCCCTCCGGATCACGATGACCGACCAGGACGGCCGGGCCGTCCTGGATTTCCACCGGTGCGCGATGCTGCCGATGTCCGGGGGCGCGGACCCCAGGTCCTGCGTCCACGACGACGACCTCTCGCGCATCGGCGGCGGGCACGAGTACCCGTGGGCGACGCCGCAGGGTTGGGACCTCGACGCCTACCGCGCCGCGCTCCCCGGCGGACACCCGCCGATCCCCGCGGCAGGCACCGTCCTGCGGTCGGGCGCCGACGTGGTGTCGGGTGCACCCGAGTTGGCGCGATTGACCATGAACGTCGCCCGAACCCATCACGACGGCCGCGTCTCGGGCTCCGGCCGGTTGGTCTACGGCGGCCACACCATCGGACTCGCGCTCTCGCAGGCCACCCGGGCCCTGCCGTCCATGCTCACGGTGCTCGGGTGGCACTCGTGCGACCACGTGGGTCCGGTCCGCGAGGGCGACACCCTGAGCAGCGACGTCGTGGTGGGCGCGGCGGTGGAGGCGGCAGGAGGTGGGACGGCGCTCGACCTGCGGTCGCTCGTCACCGCGCACCGTCAGGACGGCGACGCGCCCGTCCTGGACTGGACCTACACCGTGCTCATGCCCTGAGACGGGAGACGGAGATAATGGTGGCCATGAGTTCAGGCAGCGGCGGGGTCCGCCCGGCGGTCGGCCGACCCAAGAAGACGGCGTTGCTCGTGGCCCAACAGATCGTCGAGGACATCTCCCGCCGCGGGAACACCGTCGGCGACCGGCTGCCGCCCGAGCACCTCATGCTGGAGGAGTACGGGGTCGGCCGCGGCACCCTCCGGGAATCGCTCCGCTACCTGGAGCTCCAGGGCGTCATCATGCTCAAGCCCGGCCCGGGCGGCGGCCCCATCGTGCAGCAACCCGACGGCGGCACCCTCGCCGCCACCCTGAGCCTGCTCCTGCAGTTCGAGAACGCCCCGTTCTCGACGATCATGGAGGCCCGCGCCGCCCTCGAGCCGGGTATCGCGCGGCTGGCCACCACCCGCATCGACGACGCCGGCCTGGAGCGACTCGCGGAGAACCTCCGGGAGACCCGGGCACGGTCGGCCGACCCGGCAGCCTTCTCCGCGCACTCGGAACGCTTCCACGAGCTCATCGCCTGGAGTTCCGGAAACGCCCTCTTCGGCTACCTCTTCGACGCGCTGACGGGCCTCATCGCCGGGGCCTCGATGGGGATCAGCTACCCGAAGCGCCAACGTGAGCTGACCTGCGACATCCATGAGGACATCTACGCCGCGATCGCCGATCGCGACGCGGACACCGCCTCCCGGTTGATGTCCGTGCACATCGACGAGCACACCACGTACCTCGAGAAGCGGTTCCGGTCCGAACTCGCCCAGCCGATCCGCTGGGACCTCGCCTGAGCGCACGGCATCGCACGGCCCGCGGTCCGGGCACTCAGATGTGCCGCCCTCCCGTGATCTCCAGGACGGTGCCGGTCATGTAACTGGACATGTCGCTGGCGAGGAACAGCACCACCTGCGCGACCTCGCTCGGCTCGGCTGCGCGCCCCATGGGGATCTCGGCCAACTTCTCCTCCCAGACGTGCTCGGGCATGGCCAGTGTCATGGCGGTGCGGATGAGCCCCGGCTGGACCGCGTTGACGCGCACCCCCGCGAACGCCACCTCCTTGGCCGCCGCCTTGGTGAGCCCCACGATCCCGGCCTTGGCTGCGGAGTAGTTGGTCTGGCCGACGAGACCGACCTTGCCGGAGATCGACGAGATGTTGACGATCGCCCCTCCCCCGTGCCCGCGCATCCGGCCGGCGGCGGCGCGGGTGCCGTTCCACGTCCCCTTGAGGTGGATGGCGATGATGTCGTCGAACTGCTGCTCTGTCATCTTGCGCATGGTCGCGTCACGGGTGACGCCGGCGTTGTTGACGAACACCCCCAGCGGCCCGAACGCCTCCTCGGCCACGTCGATCATCGCCTCGACCGCCGCTCCGTCCCGGACGTCGCAGTGGACGTAGCGCGCGGTGTCCTGCCCGCCCAGGTCGGCGACGGCCGCGGCGCCCGCCTCGTCGTCGATGTCGCCGATCACCACCCGCGCGCCCTGGTCGATGAACGTCCGGGCGATCTCCAACCCGATGCCGCGCGCGGCCCCGGTGACGACTGCGGTCTTGCCCTCAAGTAGTCCCATGATGCGTGTCCTCTTCTCGTGCGTTCGCGCCCAGTTCCGCCAGGATCGCGTCGGTGTGCTGCCCCAGTGCGGGAACGGGCCCCATGGGCAGCTCTACATCGGTGAAGGTCATCGGCGGGAGCAGACCGCGAACCGGACCCGCGGGCGTCTCGACGTCCCGCCACCGATCCCGCGCCGCGAGTTGCGGGTGGTCGACCAGTCCGGCGACGTCGTTAAGCCGCCCCGCCGGGACGCCGAACTCGTCGAGCCGGTCGGCCAGCTCCACCGAGCCGTACCCCATGGTCAGGGAGCCAATCAGCGCGTCCACCTCGGCCCTCCGGGCGACGCGAGCGATGTTGGTGGCGTACCTCTCGTCGTCGACCAACTCCGGCCGCCCCAACACGTCGCGCACCAGTGCGGCCCACCCTCGGTCGTTCTGGACGCCGATCAGCACCTGCCCGTCGCGGGTCGGGAACGCGTCGTACGGGCAGATCGACGCGTGGGACAGTCCCATCCGCTCGACCTGCCTCCCCGCATACATCCGGGTGTACATGGGGTGGCCCATCCACTCGGCGGTGGCCTCGAACATGGACACCTCGACGGTGGCCCCGCGCCCGGTCCGTTCCCGCCGGAAGAGCGCCGACTGGATCGCCGACAGGGCGTACATCCCGGTCGCGATGTCGGACACCGGGACCCCGGTCTTGGCGGCGGCCTCGGGGGTGCCGGTGATCGCGCACAGCCCGGACTCGGCCTGCACGAGCATGTCGTAGGCCTTGCGGTCCGTGTACGGACCGCCGTCTCCGTACCCGGAGATGGTGACGACGACGAGGTCCTCCCGTCGCTCACGCAGCGCCGTCGCCCCGAGTCCCAACCGGTCCATCGCCCCGGGCGCCAGGTTGCTGATCACCACGTCCGCCCGGTCTGCCAGGGCCAGCGCGGTCTCCCTGCCGCCCGGCGAGGCGAGGTCGAGTTCGATCGACTCCTTGCCCCGGCCCAGCCACACGAAGTGGGAGGCCAGCCCGTGCACGGCGTCGTCGTAGGCGCGGGCGAAGTCACCCTCCCCCGGGCGTTCGATCTTGATGACGCGCGCGCCGAGGTCGGCCAGGTGCCGGGTGGCCAGTGGCGCGGCGACGGCCTGCTCCACCGCGACCACGGTGATACCCGCCAGCGGAAGGGGCTCGCCGGTCACCGGGAACCCGCGTCCCGCAGCGCACCCTTGACGAGGCCACCGCCGATGATGAGGCGCTGGATCTCGCTCGTGCCCTCGTACAGGCGGAGCAGTCGGACGTCACGGTAGATCCGCTCAACCGCCACGCCCCGCATGTAGCCCGTGCCGCCGTGGATCTGGACCGCCTTGTCCGCGACGTCGGCGACCATCTCGGTGCAGTACAGCTTGGCCACCGAGGGGGCGATCCTGCGGTCCTCGCCGGAGACGTACGTGGCGGCGGCCTCGCGGACGAGGGCACGGCCCGCCATGACGCCGGTCTGCTGGTCGGCGAGCATCCCCTGGACCAGTTGGAACCCGCCGATGGCCTCGCCACCCTGGGTGGTGGTCGCCGCGAAGGCGAGCGACTCGTCGAGCGCCCGCTGCGCCGATCCCACGGCGACGGCGGCGATGTGGATGCGGCCGCGGGCCAGGGAGGTCATCGCCGCCCGGTATCCGGCCTCCTCGTCGCCCCCCACCAGGGCGGTGGCGGGCACGCGCGCGCCCCGGAAGTCCACCTCGGCGGTCCACGCGCCCTCCTGCCCCATTTTCTTGTCCCTGGGGCCGACACTCACGCCCGGGGCGTCCGCCGGGACGAGGAACACGGCGATCCCCGTCCCGCCGGCATCGGCGGGACGGGTACGTGCGAACACGATGAACAGATCCGCCAGCGGGGCGTTGGTGATGAAGCGCTTGGTGCCGTCGATGATCCAGTCACCGCCCTCACTGCCCGCACCGCCGTCTCGCACGGCCTTCGTGGTCAGCCCGGCGGGGTTCGAGCCGGCGCCGTCCTCGGTCAGGGCGAACGAGGCGATGACCTCGCCGGAGGCGATCCGCTCGAGCCATTCAGCCTTCTGGGCACCGGTGCCGAAGTTCACGAGGACCTGCCCGGCGATCCCGTTGTTGGTCCCGAACAGCGACCTCATGGCCAGTGTCGTGTAGCCGAACTCCATCGCCAGTTCGACATCCTGGGTCAGGTCGAGGCCCAACCCGCCCCACTGCTGTGGGATCGCGTAGCCGAACAAGCCCATGTCGGCCAGGCCCGCACGGATGTCGTCGGGGACTGCGTCGGTGTCGGCGATCTCCCGCTCCCGCGGCACGACCATCGCACGGATGTACTCACGCGTGGTCGCGAGGATGTCCGCGAAGTCGTCCGCGTCGACCTCCGTGTCGACCTCCGTGTCGACCTCGGGGGTCGGGCTGCTCGGCTGCTCGATCATGGTCTCGCCCCTGTCCGCCGGCGATGGGTGTCGCGGAACACAATCCACGCTGTATGCTTCAAACTATTATCATGATTTGCACTGCGGGGCAACCGGCCCGCCGCACCACCGGGAGCCGTTGATGCCAGAGCCCTCCGCGTCCCGACCGCTGGACGGGATACGCGTCGTCGAACTCTCGAGCTTCGTCGCCTCACCCTTGTGCGGACTCACGTTGGCGCAGCTCGGCGCCGAGGTCATCCGGGTCGATCCGGTGGGTGGCGCGGCGGACGTGAACCGGTGGCCCCTGGCGCCCGACGGGACGTCGATCTACTGGACCGGGCTCAACCGGGGCAAGGCCTCGGTCACTCTCGATCTGCGCTCCGACGACGGCCGGCGGGCGTTCCGCGAGCTCGTCACCGCGCCCGGCGAGGGTGGGGGGATCCTCGTGACGAACTCGGGCGGGCGGTCGTGGATGAGTCACGACGTCCTGGCCGCCGACCGCGAGGACGTCATCACCCTCGAACTGCTCGGCCGCCGCGACGGCCGGCCCGGGGTGGACTACACGGTCAACGCCGCCCTCGGTTTCCCCGCCATCACCGGCCCCGGCTCGGGCCGCGTCGTCAACCACGCCCTGCCGGCCTGGGACGTGGCCGCCGGACTGCACGCGGCGCTGGCCGTGGTGGCCGCCGTCCGCGAACGTGAGCGGACCGGCCGCGGGCGGCGGATCGTCCTGCCCCTCGATGACGTCGCCCTGGCCACCGCCGGGACGCTCGGATACCTCACCGAACCACAGCTCGACGGGTCGTCGCGGCCTGCCGTGGGCAATCACGTCTACGGGACCTTCGGCACGGACTTCACCACCTGCGACGGAGGTCGGTTCATGATCGTCGCCCTGACCACCCGGCACTTCCACGACCTGGCTCGCGTCACGGGCACCCTGGAGGCCGTCGACGCGCTCGAGACCGCGGCCGGCGCCGACTTCACGGAAGAGGCCGACCGCTACTCCTATCGCGAGGTCCTCGCCGCGCTGTTCGCCCGCTGGTTCTCCGCTCGCACCACCGACGAGGTCGCGCGGGCCCTGGACGACTCGGTGGTGCTGCACGAGCGCTACCGCACGTTCGCCGAGGTCGTCTCGGAGGGCGAGCTCCGGAACAACCCCCTCTTCTCCCGCCTCGACCAACCCGGCATCGGCCCCTATCTGGCCGCCGCGCACCCCGCGACGTTCGACGGGGACCACCTCGCCACGGGCCCGGCGCCCTCCCTCGGCGCGGACAACGACCGACTCACACCGGGAGGACGATCCGGATGACCCACAAACCCACCGCCCGCGAGGACGTTCCCGTCTACCTCACGGAGGAGCGCCTCGCGATCCGGGACCTCGCACGCGACTTCACCGCCAGAGAGGTCCTCCCGGTCGCGAACCGCCTGGACCCGGAGAAAGGCGACATCCCGGACGAGCTACGGCAGAAGATGGCCGACATGGGATTCTTCGGGATCATGATCGACGAGGAGCACGGCGGCCTGGGACTGGGCGTCTTCGAGTACTGCCTGGTCGCCGAAGAGCTGGCCCGCGGGTGGCTGTCGGTGTCCGGTCTGCTCGCGCGGGGAAACGGCATGGGCGGCGGCTTCACCGCCGAGCAGCAGGCCCGCCTGCTCCCCCGCGTCGCCCGCGGCGAATGGCTGGGCGCGTACGCGCTCTCGGAGGCCGAGGCGGGGTCCGACGTCGCCAACATCTCGTGCCGCGCCGTCCGCGACGGCGACGCCTGGGTGATCAACGGGACCAAGATGTGGTGCACCTACGCAGACCAGGCCGACTACCTCGTCCTGTTCGCCCGCACCGATCCGGACCGCGACCCGGACAAGCCGCACCGGGGCATCTCGACCTTCCTGGTGGAGAAGGAGCGCGGCTCCTTCCCCTCCGGCATCAGCGGCAACCCGGTCCGCAAGATCGGTTACTTCGGCTGGCAGACCTGGGAGTTGTCCTTCGACGACTTCCGGATCCCCGCGTCGTCGCTGCTCGGCGAGGAGGGCAGGGGCTTCTACATGGCCGTCTCCGGTCTCGAGGTGGGCCGAGCGCACACCGCGGCCCGCGCGATCGGACTCGCCCGCGCCGCACTGGAGGACTCGATCGCGTACGTCGCCACCCGGGAGCAGTTCGGTCAGCCGATCGGCCAGTTCCAGTATCTGCGCTTCGAGATCGCCAAGATGGCCACGGACATCGAGGCCGCGCGTCAGCTCATGTACTCGGTGGCCACCGCGATCGACTCGGGACGGCGGTGTTCGCTCGAGGCCGCCATGTGCAAGCTCGTGGCGACCGAGATGGCCGAGCGGGTCACGTCGCAGGGCGTCCAGATCCACGGGGGTGCCGGTTACACCACCGACTTCCAGGTGGAACGGCACTGGCGCGACGCCCGCCTCACCAGGATCTTCGAGGGCACCAGCGAGATCCAGATGCGGATCATCTCGGACGAGCTCCTCGGCCGCTGAACGCTGCGTACAGTCAGCCCCATGAGAGCTGCGGTGTGCGTCGAGACCGGGTCCCCGTTGGTGATCGAGGACATCCCGATCCCGGAACCGCGCGCCGGCGAGGTCCTGGTCCACAACCACGCCTGCGGGGTCTGCCACACGGACCTGCACGTGATGAAGGGCGAGGTCGGGTTCCCGCTGCCGGGAGTCCTGGGCCACGAGATCTCCGGTGTCGTCGCCGAGGTCGGCGCCGGGGTCACCCACGTCCGGCCCGGCGACCGGGTGGTCGGCTCCTTCATCATGCCGTGCGGGTCATGCGAGAACTGCGCCCGTGGCATGGAGGACATCTGCTCCACGTTCTTCGAGTACAACCGCCTGCGCGGCACCCTGTACGACGGCGAGACGCGCCTGCACCGGGCCTCCGGCGAACCGTTGTCCATGTACTCGATGGGCGGACTGGCCGAATACAGCGTCACGCCCGCCACCGCGGTGTTCGCCCTCCCCGAGCAGCTCGACCTCACCGATTCCGCCATCCTTGGCTGCTCGATGTTCACCGCCTACGGCGCGGTCCGCAACGTGGGCGACGTCCGGACCGGGGAATCCGTCGCGGTGGTGGCGGTCGGTGGGGTCGGCCAGAACATCGTCCAGCTGTCGGCGGTCAGTGGCGCGGAGTCGGTCATCGCGATCGACGTGGACGACGACAAGCTCGCCCTCGCCCGCCGCATGGGCGCCACCCACACCGTCAATTCGCGTGAGGTGGACGCGACCGAGGCGGTCATGGCGATCACCGGCGGCCGCGGGGTGGACGTCGCCTTCGAGGCGCTGGGGTCGGCGGCCACCACCCGGCAGGCGACCGACATCGCCCGCGAGGGCGGGCGGGTCGTGGTCGTGGGCATCCCTCCCGCGGGCACCGCGCTCGACGTGGACCTGGCCCGCATCGTGCGTCGCAAGATCCAGATCAAGGGCTCCTACGGCGCGCGCGCCCGGCAGGACGTGCCGGCGCTCATCCGACTGCTGGCCGCCGGGAAACTCGACCTGGGCGGGATGATCTCCCGCCGGGTGCCGCTGACCGAGGCACCGGAGACCTACGAGGCCCTCGACCGTGGCGAGGTGCTCGGCCGCGCAGTAGTCCTCACCGGCGACTGAGACACGCGCCCCGAGTGCCCCCGGCCGCCGCCGGACCGGGCCTGTACGCCCACAACACGGCCGCACGCGCGCAAGTACGCCCACAGCGCAGCCGCCCCCGACGATGGCGTCTGGCGTGCGCAGATGCGCAGGCCGGAGTTCATCGCGGGGGGCGGCTGTGAGTCACCGGGCAGCCGCTCGCGCGGATGCACGCGGGCTGGGGGGATGCTAGGCCGTCAGAGCAGTTCGATGATGGTGGCGTTGGCCTGGCCGCCGCCCTCACACATCGTCTGCAGGCCGTACTTGATGCCCTCGTTCTTCATGTGATGGACGAGGTCGGCGAAGATCCGGGCGCCGGAGCCACCGAGCGGGTGCCCGAGGGCGATGGCGCCGCCGTTCGGGTTGAGCTTCGCCGGGTCCGCCCCGGTCTCGGCCAGCCACGCCATCGGCACGGACGCGAACGCCTCGTTGACCTCGTACACGCCGATGTCGTCGATGGACAGTCCGGACTTGGCCAGCGCCTTGGCGGTGGCGGGGATCGGAGCGGTGAGCATGATGACCGGGTCGTCACCGGCGAGCGTGGCGGTGTGCACCCGCGCGATCGGTGTGCACCCGTACTTGGCGGCCGCCTCCTCGCTCATCACGAGGATCGCCGCGGCGCCGTCCGAGATCTGCGAGGCGTTGCCGGCGTGGATCACACCGTCTTCCTTGAACGGGGTCTTGAGCCCGGCCAGCCCCTCGACGGTGCTGCCGCGGCGGATGCCCTGGTCGGTGTCGAAGACGCCGTCCGGGGTGGTCACCGGCACGATGTGCCCGGCGAAGAACCCGGCGTCCTGCGCGGCGGCGGCCTTCTCGTGCGACGCCACGGCGAACTCGTCGAGCTGGGTGCGCGTGAAGCCCCACCGCTCGGCGATCATCTCGGCACCGACGCCCTGGTTGGGGGCCGTGCCGTCGTAGCGGTCGAGGAACGCCTGACCGTAGGGGAACGACTCGGAGGAGACGTGCGAGCCCATCGGCACCCGCGTCATCGACTCGACGCCGCCGGCCACCACCACGTCGTGGAAGCCTGCCTCCACCACGGCCACCGCGAAACTCAGCGCCTGCTGCGACGAGCCACACTGCCGGTCGATCGTCACGCCGTTGACCGTCTCCGGCCATCCCGCCGACAGGGCGGCGGTCCGGGCGATGTCCCCGGCCTGCTCCCCGGCCTGGGTGACACAACCCCAGATGACGTCCTCGACGATCGATCCGTCGATCCCGGCGCGCTCGGCCAGCGCCGTGAGAACGGTCCCTGACAGATCGGCGGGATGCACCCCGGCCAGTCCACCCTTGCGCTTGCCCACCGCGCTGCGCACGGCCTCCACGATTACTGCACCCATGTTCTGCACTTCCTTGTCTCTGCGGTTCCGGCGCCGGGCGGCACCGACCGTTACTGGGACATCCTAGTTTTATCCGACGTACGGCGGGGTCTTCTTCAGCTCTCCGCGCGCGATGGTGCGACGGTGGACGGCGTCCGGTCCGTCGACGATCCGCAGCGCGCGCGCCCAGGCGTAGAAGTACGCCAGCGGGGTGTCGCCGGAGACGCCGGCGCCGCCGAAGATCTCGATGGCCCGGTCGATCACGGCACAGGCGACCTGCGGGGCGATCACCTTGATGGCGGAGATCTCGAACCGCGCCTCCTTGGCGCCGACGGTGTCGATCATCCAGGCGCAGTGCTGCACCTGCAGCCGCGCCTGGTCGATCTCGATGCGCGAGTTGGCGATGTGCTCCTGCACCACGCCCTGGCTCGCCAGCGACCCACCGAACGCGTGCCGGGACTTGGCGCGGTCGACCATCAGGGCCAGCGCCCGCTCGGCCATGCCGATGGCGCGCATCGCGTGGTGGATGCGGCCCGGCCCGAGACGGGCCTGGGCGATCGCGAACCCGGCGCCCTCCTCGCCGAGGAGATTCGACACGGGCACCCGCACGTCGGAGAACACGATCTCACAGTGACCGTGCTGGTCCTGGTATCCGAACAGCGGCAGGTTGCGCTCGATGGTCAGGCCCGGGGTGTCGCGGGGCACGAGGACCATCGACTGCTGCCGGTGGGTCTCGGCGGACTCGTCGGTCTTGCCCATGACGATGAGGATCTCGCAGCGGGTGTCGGCGATGCCGGTGATCCACCACTTGCGACCGTTGATCACGTACTCGTCGCCCTCGCGACGGATCACGGTCTGGATGTTCGTGGCGTCGGAGGACGCGACATCGGGCTCGGTCATGGCGTACGCCGAGCGGATCCTGCCCTCCTTGAGCGGCTCGAGGTACTTCGCCTTCTGCTCGTCGGTGCCGAACAGGTGGAAGGTCTCCATGTTCCCGGTGTCCGGGGCCTGAGAGTTGATCGCCTCCGGGGCGATGACGGGCGACCACCCCGTGATCTCCGAGACGGCGGCGAACTCGAGGTTGGAGATCCCGGACCACTCGGGCAGGAAGAGGTTCCACAGCCCACGGCGCCGGGCCTCGGCCTTGAGGTCCTCCATGACCGGCGGGTAGGCGTTGTCCCCGTGCTCACGCAGGTACTCGGCCCAGACGGGCTCGGCGGGGAAGACGTGCTCCCGCATGAACTCCCACATGTTCTCCTGCAGCTCGATGCTGCGCTGACTGTGAGCGAATTCCATGTCATTACTCCTGTAGAAGCGTGCCGCGGCGGCCCGCCGCGGGCGGGATGAGTGAAGTGGTGCCTGCGTCAGTGCTGAGTTGGTTCAGTGCTGAGTCGGTTCAATGCATAGTCATCCCACCGTCGACCACGAGCGTGGTCCCGGTGATGAACGACGATGCGTCGGAGGCGAGGAAAAGCAGCGCGGAGTCGAGCTCGGGCTGGAGCCCCAGTCGGCCGAAGATGGTACTGCCGGTGATGTCCGCGAGCATCTTCTCCGGGATCTCGTCGGTCATCTCGGAGGCGAAGTACCCGGGGGCCAGCGCGTTGACGCGGATACCGCGGCGGCTGCCCCACTGCGCGGCGAGGTCGCGGGTCAGCCCGAGCACGGCCGCCTTGGTCGCCGAGTAGGCGGCCTGCGGTGCGAAGCCGGCGGTCAGGCCCAGGACGCTCGCGACGTTGACGATGCTCGCACCCGGCTCCATGACGGCCGCGCACTCCTTGGCCGCCCAGTAGGCGCCGTTCAGGTTGACGTCGACCACCCCGCGGAACTGCTCGGGGGTCTCCTTGAGCGCGGGCACGGCGGTCCCGATCCCGGCGTTGTTGACCAGCACGTCGATGCGCCCGTGGGCCTCCATCGTGTCGCGGACCATCGCCGCGCACGCCTCGGGGTCCGCCACGTCGCACGCCACGGTCGAGGCGGTGCCGCCGGCGGCACGCAGTTCCTCGGCGAGGGCGTCGAGCCGCTCGCGGCGCCGGGCGGCCAGGACGACCGTGGCGCCTGCCGAGGACAGGGCCCGCGCGAAGCCGGCTCCGAGCCCGGACGACGAGCCCGTGATCACCACGACGCGGCCGTCCAACCGGAAACGGTCGAGCACGGGCAGCGCAGCCTGCGGACCCGTCCGGGGATCGACCGGGGTGGGCGCTGCGGATGAGGACTCAGCCATCAGTTGGTGACCTTCCTGGAGTCGAGGATCGAGTGGCCGTGGTCGACCAGCTCGCGGATCTGCGGGCCGATGTCGCCGAAGTTCTGACCGGCCATGTCACCGGCCTCGGAGCGCGTCGCCACGCCCTGGGCGATCGCCGCGAACTTGAACGTGGCGAACGCCAGGTACCACGGCATGTGGGACGGATCGGTGCCGGTGGCCGCGCAGTACCGGTCGAGCAGCCGCTCCGGTCCGGGCCAGCCCGGTTCGGTGGTGATGCTGGGGATGAGCGGCACCGTCGGCCCATCCGGGTCACCCCAGTACAGAACCGTCTGCGCGAGGTCGGCGACCGGATCACCGAGGGTGGACAGCTCCCAGTCGAGGATCGCCTTGATGCGCCCCGGGTCGTCGGGGTCGACGACGTAGTTGTCGAGCCGGTAGTCACCGTGGATGATCCGCGACGACGGCGAGGTGGGCATGCTCTCTCCGAGACGCGCGGCCAGGTCGGGCAGCCGGTCCGCTCGAACGGAGTCGGACGCCTTCTCGGATTGCCCGAGCCAGCGCCGCAATTGCCGCTCCAGATAGCCGTCCGGGCGACCGAGATCCCCCAGTCCGACCGCGTTCTGGTCCACGGCGTGCAGCGCGACCAGAGCGTCGATCTGCGCGTCCGCCATGGCCGCCTTGTCGTCGTCGGACTCGGCGAAGCCCGCCGGCAGCGCGTCACGGATGACGTGGCCGACCACCTTCTCCATCACGTAGTACGGCACGCCCAGGTCCTCACCGGTGGTCTCGTTGAGCACCACCTTCGCGACCGGCACGTCGGTGTCCGCCAACCCGAGCTGGATCCGCGCCTCGCGGCCCATGTCGTGCGCGCTGGGCAGCAGCTCCCCCGTCGGCGGTCGCCGCAGGATCAGCTCCCCCGCGTCGGAGCGGAGCGTGAACGTGAGGTTGGACTTGCCACCGGCGATGAGGTCGGCGTCGAAGTCCGCCCAGGCCTGGTCACCGGTGGCCTCGGCGATCTTCGGCCCCACGACGTCGGGGCGGAGCAACTGGTCGACGGACAGTCCCGTGGACTCGGACGATGAAGTGGTCATGGCGTGGATCCTCGCGGTTGATGGGCGACCGGGCGGGCGGTTCGGGTGGATCAGTTGTGGCCGACGCTCAGTTGTGGCCGACACGGTGCAGGTCGTGACCCCGGGTCTCCTTCATGAAGGCGGTCGCGACCATCGTCGCCACGCAGAGGGCGATGATGTAGGCGCTGATCATCCAGTACAGATCCCACTCGATGAACTGGGCGTTGAGGTACGGCGCACTGCCGCCGAACACCGCGACGGACAGAGAGTACGCGAACCCGATGCCCGCCGTGCGCATCTTGGTGGGGAACGCCTCCGACATGAAGGAGGACAGGATCGAGCCGGCGGCCGCGACCAGGGTCATGGCGACGAGCGAGGCGAGGAACAGCGTCCACGGGCGGTCGTCGATCATCCCCATGAGCATCGGCGTGGTGATGATCGTGCCGATGGCGAAGATGAAGATGACCGGGCGCCGGCCGATGTGGTCCGAGAGCAGACCCCACAGCGGGAGGGTGCACAGGGCGATGAGCTGGCTGCCGAAGATCGCCCAGAACGCGGCCTCCGAGTCCATGTCACGCTGCGTGATGGCGAACGTCGAGGCGTAGGAGCTCCAGGTGTAGTGCGCGACGGTGATGCCGGAGACCATGGCCACGACCAGCGCGATGGCACCGGCGAGCTTGCGGCGCGAGAACGTGGCGACCGGGGAGGTCGGGTCGGCGGCGGCGGCCTCGGCGGCCTTGTCGAAGACGTCGGACTCCTCCATGCCGGACCGCAGGTACAGCACGAACAGCGCGAACACGGCGCCGAGCAGGAACGGCACGCGCCAGCCCCACTCGCCGACGGCGGACTCGGAGAGCACGGCGGTGATGCCGCCGCCGATGCCGTAGGCGATCACGGTGCCGCCCATGATGGCGACGAACACGAGGCTGCCCCACATGCCGCGACGGTGCGGCGGTGCGATCTCGGCGACGTAGCTGTAGGCGGTGGCCGACTCGCCACCGTGGGCGAAGCCCTGGATCATGCGGCACAGGAGCAGCAACGCCGAGGCGAAGATCCCGAGCGTCTCGTAGCTCGGGAGCAGGCCGATGAGCAGGCTGGCGCCGGCCATCATGAGCATGGTGGTGATGAGGACGAACTTGCGTCCGCGCACGTCCGCGATCCGGCCGAAGACGATCCCGCCCAGCGGGCGCATGAGGAACCCGACCGCGAAGACGGCGAACGTGGCCAGCAGCGCCGAGACCGGGTTCTCGTTGTTGAACATCACCGCGGCGATGTACGGGGCGAAGACCGCATAGGCGGTCCACTCGTACCACTCGAACAGCTGCCCGGTGGTACTGGCGGCCAGCGAGCGGACGCTGCCGCGGCTCGCCTTGGCGGACGGGTGCGGGGCTGCGGTGTCGGCGGTGGCGGCGGTGGCGGCGGTGGCGCCGGCCCGCCCGCGGCCGTCCGGGTTGATGGTGGCCTCGGCCATGTCAGTTCCCTTCGGTGGGAGTGGAGGAGTGGGAGGGGGTGTGTTCGTCGCGGAGTTCGCGACGGCGGATCTTTCCGGTCTGGGTCTTGGGGAGCTCGCCGACGACGTGGACCTCGCCCGGCCGCTTGTAGGCGGCGAGCCGCTCCGAGGCGAACGCGATCAGCTCGTCCTCGGTCGCCGTCCGCCCGGCCTTGAGCGAGACGAACGCGACGACCTTCTCGCCGCGGTACTCGTCCGGCAGTCCCACGACGGCGGCCTCGAACACCGCGTCGTGCTCGTACAGGGCGTCCTCGACCTCCCGCGGCCAGACCTTGTAACCGGAGGCGTTGATCTGGTCCTTGAGGCGGTCCACGAGGTACACCCAGCCGTCGGCGTCCATGACAGCGACATCGCCGGTGTGCAGCCGGCCGCCGGGCATGGTCGAGGCCGTAGCGGCCTCGTTGCGCCAGTAGCCGGACACGATCTGCGGTCCCGACAGGACGAGCTCGCCCTGTTCGCCCGGGGCGACCGGCTGGTCGTCGACGCCGACGACCTCGGCGCCGATCCCCGGCAGCGGCACGCCGATGGACAGGGTGCCGCTGGTCTCGTCGACCGGCGCCCGCGACCCGGGCGGCACCGCGATGACCCCGGAGGTCGTCTCGGTCATGCCGTATCCGTTGTGGATGTAGTGGCCGAACCGCTCCGCGAAGCGCTCGACCGTCGAGGGCGGGATGGGCGCGCCCCCGCTGTACAGGGTCTTGACCGACGCGAAGTGCTCCGGTCCCGCCTCGTCCAGGCGCATGAGCGCGTTGTACGCGGTGATGGAACCGATGGTGAAGGTCACCCCGTGTTCGCGGAACGCGTCCAGCATGACACCGGGCCGGAAACGTCCGGCGAAGACGAGGGTGGAGTCGGTGACCAGCGCGACGGTGGCGTTGATGACGGCGCCGGTGATGTGGAACAGCGGGGCGATCGCCAGCACCACGTCGCCCGGCACGAGACCGACGAAGTCGGCGAAGCTCCGCGCGACCGCGATGACGTTGCCATGCGAGTTCATCGCCCCCTTGGGCGGCCCGGTGGTTCCCGAGGTGTAGGTGAGAAGCGCGAGGTCGTCGGGGGCGACCTCCGCCGGCTCCGGGGTGCGTCCCTCGAACTCGCGGATCAGGGAGATCAGGTCGCCGTCCGGCGAGGGCTCGACCTGCTGGTCGTCGCCGAACGCGCGGGGGTCGTTCCGGGTCTGCAGGTCGCGCTCGCTCGTACTGACGACCCATGCGACGTCCGTACCGCTCACGGCGTCGCGGATCGCCGTGGCGTCCCGGTCGGTGGCGATGATCCCCACGGCACCGGAGTCCTCCACTGGCAGCCTGAGTTCGCGGCCGAAGTACATCGGGTTGAGCACCACGGCGGCGGCGCCGATCTTCCACAGCGCCAGCATCGCCAGCGCGTACTGCGGGATGTTCTGCAGGTGGATACCAACGCGGGAACCGGGCGCCACCCCGCGGACCTGCAGTGCGGTGGCGAGCGCATCCGCCATCGCGTCGACCTCGCGGGCCGACAGCGTGGTGTCGAAGTAGGCGACGGCCGCCCTGTCCGGCGAGGAGTCGACTCGCTCACGCCAGGCGTCCACGAGCGTCGACCGCCGCGTCACGAGGCTCTCATCGAGGCCCGGTGGGTACAACGTGCGCCACGGCCGTGGGTCTTCCTGGCTCATCCTCGCTCCTCTCGTTCACGATTATTGTGCGGTTCACCGACCGATCGATCGCTCGGTGTGCCATAGTGTTACCCACACCACAACCGGTGTCAAGCGAAGGGTGGCTAGTGTTGTGACGATGAGTGAGGAGACCGCGACGTCAGAGACCGCGACGTTGGCGCAGTGGCGCGAGTTCGGCACCGACGAGCTCTCCCCTCCGCTCCGCGCGGCCCTGGTGATCTTCGCAAGGCACGGTTATCACGGAGCCTCGATCCGGTCGATCGCCGAGGCCGCCGGACTGTCCGTCCCGGGCCTCTACCATCACTACCGATCGAAGCAGGCCATCCTCGCAGCGGTCGTCGACCAGGCCATGGCGGAGATGCTCACGCACACGCAGGCCGCGGCCGACGACGCCGGCGACCGCACCGTCACCAGGTTCGAGAACATCGTGGAGTGCCTCGCCCGCTTCCACATGGCGCGGCGCGACCACGCGTTCGTGGCGTCCACCGAGATGCGCAGCATGGACCCGGACGTGCGCGCACGCCACATCGCGCAGCGCGATGCGCAGCAGAAGATGCTCGAGGACGCCATCCGCGCCGGTGTCGACTCCGGGGAGTTCTCCTGCGCCCACCCCGAGGACGCGGCCCGCGCCATCGCCTCACTGTGTGTGTCGATCGCGTCCTGGTACCGGCCCGACGGGCCGCTGTCGGCCGACGACGTCGTCGCCCGACACCTCGAGTTCGCCCGCGGGATGGTCGGCGCCGCACGCGGCTGAGGTCGACGGCGCCGCACGCGGCTGGGATCGACCGCGCCGCACGCGGCTGAGACCCGCCCGGTCAGCGTCTGCGCTGCCCCCGACCCACCGGCTTCGGCGCACGTTCGGCGCGGGCCTTCGCCTTGGCGGCGGCCTTCTCCTTCGCGGTCCGCTTCTCGCGCGGGGGCTCGCCCGCTCCGCGCGAGGTGCCCGCCCTGCGACCCCGCACGATCCCCACGAACTCGTCGATCAACTCATCGGTCTCCCTCGCGGGCGACCAGGCGATGCCCATCCGGGTCGCGGGGACCCCGTCGACGGGCCGCGCCACCACGTCCCGCCGACTCAGCGCCCTCGCGTACGGCGCCGGCAGGACGAGCAGTCCCACGCCGGCGGCGACGAGGTCCACCGCGGCGGACACCTCGTCGGGCGATGCCGCGATGGGGTCGACCGGCTCGAGCCACCGCTCCCCTTCGAGATCGGCGATCCCCAGCGAGTCGAAGGCGGCGAGCTCGTGGTCCTTCTCGGCGAGAACGGCCATCGTCTCGGTGTACAGCGGGACCCGGAGCAGGCCGGCCGGCGCCGAGCGCGGTGCATCGTCGGGCTCGCGGAGGAAGATCACGTCGAAGCCGTCGTCGCCGGCGGAGTCCACGAGCTCCGCGCGCGGGTCCCCGGCGCGCCGGGCCGAGATCGGCACGCGCGGATTCCGCTCGCGCCACCGCGCGAGCCACTTGTCCGGCTGGACACCGGGGACGTAACCCACACGCAGGCGGGGGCCGATGCCCGAGTTCTCGTCGGTCATCGACCCCCGCCTGTCGTTCTCTCGTTCCGCGTCAGCCCAGGATCTTCCAGTCCTCGAGACCTTCGTACAGCGGCTTCGACGCGGCCAGCGCGGACACGCGCTCACGCAGGGCGGTGACGTCGGCGCCCGTCCCCGAGGCGAGGGCGGTGCCGATGATGTCCGCGACCGCACGGAAGTCCTCGGCCTCGAAACCACGGGTCGCCAACGCGGGCGTTCCGATCCGCAGGCCGGAGGTCACCATCGGCGGACGCGGGTCGAACGGCACCGCGTTACGGTTCACCGTGATCCCGACCTCGTGGAGGAGGTCCTCCGCCTGCTGGCCGTCGAGCTCGGAGTCACGGAGGTCGACCAGCACCAGGTGCACGTCGGTGCCGCCGGTGAGCACGGAGACGCCGGCGTCCTTGCAGTCCTGGGCCGTGAGCCGCTCGGCGAGGATCTGGGCACCCTCGATCGTGCGCTGCTGACGCTCGCGGAACTGCTCCGTCCCGGCGATCTTCATGGCGGTGGCCTTGGCGGCGATCGCGTGCATGAGCGGTCCGCCCTGCTGGCCCGGGAACACCGACGAGTTGAGCTTCTTGAACAGCTCGAGGTCGTTGGTGAGGATCATGCCGGAGCGCGGCCCGCCGAGCGTCTTGTGGACGGTCGTGGAGACGACGTCGGCGTGCGGGACGGGACTCGGGTGCAGGCCGGCGGCGACCAGGCCGGCGAAATGGGCCATGTCCACCCACAGCTTGGCGCCGACCTCGTCGGCGATCTCGCGGAACTTCGCGAAATCCAGGGTCCGCGGGTAGGCCGACCAGCCGGCGATGATGACATCCGGCTTCTCCGCCAGCGCCATCTCCCGGACGGTGTCCATGTTGACCTGCATGGTCTCCGGATCCACCTCGTAGGCGGCGACCTCGTAGAGCTGGCCGGAGAAGTTGAGCTTCATGCCGTGCGTGAGGTGCCCGCCGTGGGCGAGCGACAGGCCCATGATCTTGGAGCCCGGCTTCGCGAGCGCCATGAGCACCGCGGCATTGGCCTGGGCGCCGGCGTGCGGCTGGACGTTCGCGTACTTGGCGCCGAAGACCTCCTTGGCGCGGTCACGAGCCAGGTTCTCCACCACGTCCACGTGCTCGCAGCCGCCGTAGTAACGGCGACCCGGGTACCCCTCGGCGTACTTGTTCGTGAGCACCGAGCCCTGCGCCTGCAGGACCGAGCGCGGCACGAAGTTCTCCGACGCGATCATCTCGAGCGTGTCTCGCTGTCGGGCGAGCTCGCCGGCCATCGCCTCGGCGACCTCCGGATCGAGCTCGGTCAGGGAGGCGGTGAACACGTCGGTGTTCGGGTCGGTCATCGTTGCTCCTCGCACGTGGGCTTTGCACTTCGTACGAATCGTGTGGGGCCACGGCTCGTCTCGTCGTCGTCGTCAGTCTAGTGCCATGCCACCCTGACACCCTCTCCCCCGTGGCCACCTGCCACAATCGGGAACCGTGAGCAGACACGCCGGCGACTACACGCCGTACGTCGAGTTCGACCGTCGGAGCTGGCGGCGCCTGCGGCGTGCGATGCCCATGGTGCTCACCGAACAGGACCTCGAGGGCCTGCGTGGCCTGGGCGAACACCTCGACCTCGACGAGATCGCGGAGATCTACCTGCCGCTGAGCCGGCTCATCCACCTGCAGGTATCCGCCCGGCAGCGGCTGTTCCAGTCGACCAATCTGTTCCTCGGCGAGACCGTGGACGCCCCCATGCCGTTCGTGATCGGCGTCGCCGGGTCGGTGGCGGTCGGCAAGTCCACGTCCGCCCGTGTGCTGCGCGCGCTGCTCACCCGTTGGGACTCCCACCCCCGGGTGGACCTCATCACCACCGACGGCTTCCTCCACCCCAACCGCGAACTCCAGCGGCGTGGGCTCATGCACCGCAAGGGCTACCCGGAGTCGTATGACCGGCGCGCGCTGCTGAGGTTCGTCACCGAGGTCAAATCCGGCGCCCCGGTCGTGCGCGCGCCTGTGTACTCGCACACCAAGTACGACATCGTGCCCGACGAGCTCATCGAGGTCCGCCGACCCGACATCCTCATCGTGGAGGGCCTCAACGTCCTGCAGACGGGTCCGCGCCTCATGGTCTCGGACCTGTTCGACTTCTCGCTCTACGTCGACGCGCGGATCGAGGACATCGAGCAGTGGTACGTCGAGCGCTTCCTCGAACTGCGGAGCACGTCGTTCTCCAACCCCAACTCGCACTTCGCGCACTACGCCGACCTGTCCGACAAGGCGGCCCGGCTCGCCGCCCGCGAGATCTGGACGTCGATCAACCGGCCGAACCTGGTGGAGAACATCCTGCCGACCCGGCCTCGCGCGACGCTGGTGCTCCGTAAGAACTCGGACCACTCCATCCAGCGGCTGCGCCTGCGCAAGATCTAGAGCGGCGGCGTGCCCGTCTCCCCCTCCGGGACGCCACGCCGCCGCAGCTCGGCCTCGGCGCGGTCGAGCCCGCCGTGTTCGAGCGCGGCCAGGGCGCTGCGGTCCGACCACACCAGTCGCCCGTGCCGGCGCACCTCCACCTCGAGCTCGCCCGCGAGGTGTTCGATCGACCCGGCGGAGTTGCGCTTCTCCGACGGCAGCGGGACCGGCAGCACGTGCGCGCGGTCCAGGGGCGAACGCCCGCTGATCCGGACCTGCCAGCCGTAACCGCGGCCCTGGAACTCCCACCGCTCGTCGGTCACCTCGGCGCGGACCGGCGAGACGACAGGGTTGCCCAGCCGGATGACCTTCCCGCCGGGCAGTCGCACGACAACTGCAGTCACCTCGGTGCGCAGCGGCCCGGAGTGGATCTGCCCGCCGGCGAACGCCACGCACGTGTTCGGCTCGGAGAACGCCTGCGCCTGGCCCCACCACCACGAGTCGGGGAAGCCCTCGGCGCCCCAGTTCTTCTCGCCGTACACCTCGGCGCCGTCGAACTCCCAGTGCTCGCCGTCGAGTTCGGCCCATCCGCTCGCGCGGCCGCCGAGCAGCCAGGGGTGCCAGTACTGGTTGAGGGCGGGGACGGACTGGAAGATGCTCGAGCCGCCGACGGCGTGGTGCGGCCACTGCACCGGGTCGGTGATGTTCACGTGCAGGCGAGCGCCCTCCCCCATGTCCACGCGGACCCCGTCGGGTCGGTACTCGAACAGTTCGCCGGAGCGGGCGCCGATCCGGTCCGGGTCGGCCCAGCCGTGCGGCGCGGCCCTGAGACGTAGGGAGGAGAACGAAGACGACGATGAGGACGACGACGAGGACTCCCCGTCACCGGCCCGGGGCGATCCACCGGCCTCGATCGGGATGGGCTCCTCGTCGGAGGCGAGCCCGAGCGTCGCCCAGTGCCCGTCGGGTCCTCGGTTGACCCCGATGAGGGCGATCACGACGCGCCCGCGCTCGCGGTCGGTGACCCGGAGGAAGTACCCCTCCATGGCCACGTCGTGCGCGCGAAGCGGATCGCCGAAGGGCAGGTCTGCGCCGGTGGCCCGGTATCGCCGGAGAAGTCCCATACGGGTCAGCGTCCCACAACAGGCCTAGGGTGGAGTCGTGAATGCGACGCAGCTCGGCCTCCGTCCGCCCCGGCATCGAGTCGACCCCCGCTGCCGACGGTGGTGGACGACCCAGGTCGCGCTGTGGACGCTCTGGCCCCTGCCTGTGCTGGTCGTACTGGGCCTGCTGCTCACCCCGTGGCTGCTCGCGGCGGCGGCCGTGTGGGCGGTCCTCACCGTCGCCGCGCTCGTCGTGGTCCCGCGGGTCCGGTGGGCCATCCACCGCTGGGAGGCCACGGACGACGCCATCTACAGTCGTAGTGGCCTGTTCTGGGAGGAGTGGCGCGCCGCTCCCCTGTCCCGTGTCCAGACGGTCGACAAGACCCGCGGGCCGCTCGAGCGGCAGTTCGGTCTGGCCACGGTCGTGGTGACCACCGCCTCGTCGAAGGGCGCGGTACGGATCAGCGCCCTCGACGCCGCGCTGGCCGAGGAGATGGTCGACCGCCTCACGATCCTTGCCGAGGACGACCAGAGGGACGCGACATGACCGTGCACGACGACGGCTGGGTACGCCTGGACCCCCGGACGATCCCCGCGACCACACTGGTGGCGGCGGGTGCTCTCGCCGCGACGGCCGTCCCCATCGGCCTGGGCATGGTGCTCAGTGGCCTAGGGATCGGGTGGGTGCTGTTCTGGACGATCGGCGGGGCCCTCGTCGGCACCGCCGCCACCGCCGTCACGGAGACCGCCCGCCTGGCCGTCACGCGATACCGGATCGACCCCCACCGCATCGAGCGCCGTGTCCGGTTCCTGTCGAGCACCACCACGACGCTGTCCACGAGCCGGGTGCGCAACGTGGAGATCACCGCGGACGTCATCCAACGCCGACTGGGCATCGCCACGGTCCGCCTGGCCAGCGGCGAGACCGACGGCTCGCGCATGTCCCTGGCTGCGCTAGACCGCGAGGTCGCCGAGGACCTGCGCCGGCACCTGCTCGCCGACCGGGCCACGACCGACACCAGCGAGATCCTCCGCCTCGACCCACGCTGGGTCCGCTATGCCCCGGCCAGCGTCATGACGCCGCTGTTCGGCCTCCTGGGTATCGGGCTCGTGGTGCAGGTCGCCGACTGGTTCAACGCCGTCCCCCGGGTACTCGCGTGGATCTGGGACCGGATCGGGGCGCTGCCGATCCCGGTGATCGCGGTCGGCGTCCTGACGATCGCGCTCCTGCTGGGCACGATCGCCTCGGTGGCCCTGTTCATCGAGAACTGGTGGAATCTACGACTCGACCATCACGAGGACGGATCACTGGAACTGCGGCGCGGTCTGGTGGTGGGCCGTCACACCACCTTCGATGGCCGGCGTATCCGGGGAGTGACACTCCACGAACCCCCGGGGTTCCGCGCTCTGGGCGCCGCACGGCTCGATGTGATCGCCTCGGGCGTCGGTATCGGCAAGGACGAGGACGGCAAGCAGAAGCAGAGCCCGGGGCTCGTACCCGCCTCCCCCCTCGATGTGCCGACCGGCGTCGCCGAGACCGTGCTCGGTGAGCCCGTCCCCGGCGACCTCTCCGCCCATCCGCCCGCCGCGCGTCGCCGCAGGATCGTACGGGCGACCGCGGTCGTCGTCGTCGTCACCGCCGTGGCCCTCGTCCCGGGCGTGATCTGGACGTGGCTGTGGTGGGTCCCGCTGCTGGCGTTCGCTCTGTCCTCGGCAGTGGCGCTCTGGATCGCGGTCGACAACTCGCGCGGACTCGGGCACGCGGTCACCGGCGGGGTGGTGGCGTTGCGCAAGGGGTCGCTGATGCGACGCACCGACGTCCTCGAGCGGGAGGGGATCCTCGGATGGAACATCCGGCGCTCGCCGCTGCAGCGTCGCGCCGGGTTGGCCACGCTGGTCGTCACCGCGGCCGGCGGAGGGGGCGCCTTCCGGGTGCCTGACGTGGGCCTCGAGCAGGCGCCGGAACTGTGGCGCACCGCCGGCCCGGTGTGGGACCATCTGTCCTGCTAGACAGTCGGCCTCACTAATCGGCCTCACCAGACGCCCCGGTCAGTCGGCGTCCACGGGCCTGTCGTCGGTGGCCGGATCCAGCTTCCGGACCAGACTGGGCGCCAGGTCGGACAGCGCGTACTCGTCGAGGAGCCGCCGGGCCTCGTCGTCGTCGACCCCGGCGAAGACCCGCCCGATCGTGACCCCGTGCGTGGGCACGGCGACCACCCGGATCTCATCCCCGGCCTCGACGGGGCCCGCGGCGAGGACCCGCGCGTACGCGCCGGGTCGCCCGCCCTCGGTGAAGCGCCGCACCCAGCGCGGCTTGCCCACGTGGTGGCCGAAGGTCTGACACGGGATCCGCGGCGTCGTGACCTCCATGCGCAGGCGGCCCACCTCCAGCACGGTGCCGATCTGCAACTGCGAGGTGTCGACGCCGGTCACGCGAAGGTTCTCGCCGAAGTACCCGGGCGGGATCGGGCCGCCGAACTCGGGCTCCCACTGCTCGACGTCGGACTCCGAGAGCAGGTAGACGGCCTTCCACACCCCTCCGTGATGCTGGCGGTCTGCCTGGACGTCGCCGTGGAGGCCGTACTCGCGCACCTGGACGGGGCCGTCGACGGGCCGCTTGTCGATCGCGGTGACGCCGACCCGGCCGGGCACCTCGAGCAGTCGGTCCACCACGCACACGGCGCGGACGGTGAACCCCTCGCCCACGGTGATCGGCGCGCGCTCCGCCTCCGCGCCGGCCATCACTGACCGAACCGACGGTTGCGGGCTCCGTACTCGCGCATCGCCCGGAGGAAGTCGACCCGCCGGAACGCCGGCCAGTACGCCTCGGTGAACCAGATCTCCGAATACGCGCTCTGCCACAGCAGGAAGCCCGAGAGCCGCTGCTCGCCCGAGGTGCGGATCACGAGGTCCGGGTCGGGCTGGCCCGAGGTGTAGAGGTGCTCGCCGATGCCGTCGACGGTGATCGCGTCGACCAGCTCCTGCCCGCTGCAGCCCTTGTCGATCAGCTCCTGGACCAGCTCGCGGGCGGCGTCGGCGATCTCCTGCCGCCCGCCGTACCCCACCGCGACGTTGACCTTGACGCCCGGCCGGCCCCTGCTCACCTGCTCGGCGTGGCGCAGTCGCTCCGCGAGCCAGTCCGGCAGCACCTCGAGACGCCCGACGATCCGGACCACCCAGTTCTTCCCCGGGCCGGTGATCTCGTCCACCACGTCCGCGATGATCTGCAGCAGTTCATCGAGTTCCTCGGCATCGCGACCGAGGTTCTCCGTGCTGAGCAGGTAGATGGTGGCGACGTCCACACCGAGGTCGTCACACCAGCCCAGCATCTCGGCGATCTTGACCGCGCCCGCCCGGTGACCGTGCGCGACGTCGGTGAACCCCGCCTCGCGTGCCCACCGGCGGTTCCCGTCCGCCATCACGGCGATGTGCCGCGGCAGCCTCGACTCGTCCAACGAGGCGCGGAGGCGCGCTTCGTACAGCGAGTACAGGGGGAAGGAGACGGCCACGCGGAAAGGGTACCGCGCGGCGTCGCCCGCCCAGTGGTGCCCCTCGGGCCGCCGTCCCCGGGCCGACAGGGGCGCGGGGCCGACGGCGAGGGCCGCGGCGGGGCCGGCGGCGAGGGTGGCGGCGGTCAGCCCCGTCGGCCCCGGCGGACGGCCGCGGCGAGCGCGCGCAGGCTGTCGGCGGTGGTGTCCCAGCCGATGCACGCGTCCGTCACGGACCGGCCGTACACCAGCTCGTCGGCCTCGACGGACTGGGCGCCGGGCTCGAGGAAGCTCTCGATCATCAGTCCGGAGATGCCCTGCTCCCCCGCGCCGATCCGCTCGGCCAGCTCGGCCACGACCTCGGCCTGCCGCTCGTGCGACTTGCCCGAGTTGGCGTGGCTCGCGTCCACCATCACCAGACCGGGCAGCCCGACCTTGCCGACCGCCGCGACGGCCGAGGCCACGGATTCGGCGTCGTGGTTGGGTCCGCCGGTCCCGCCGCGGAGAATGACGTGGCAGTCGGTGTTGCCGGCGGTCTCCACCACGGAGGCCCGGCCCTCGGCGTCGGTGCCGAAGAACACGTGCCGCGCCGCCGACGACCGGCAGCCGTCGACCGCGACCTGGACCTCGCCGTCGGTCCCGTTCTTGAAGCCCACCGGCATCGACAGTCCCGACACCAGCTGACGATGCACCTGGCTCTCGGTGGTGCGCGCGCCGATCGCGCCCCAGGACACGGCGTCGGCGATGTACTGCGGGCTGGTCGGCTCGAGGAACTCGGTCCCCACGGGCAGCCCCAGGTCGAGCACGTCGAGCAGCAGGGTGCGGGCGGTGCGCAGGCCGCGCGCGATGTCGTAGCTCCCGTCGAGCGCGGGGTCGTTGATGAGGCCCTTCCACCCGACGGTGGTCCGGGGCTTCTCGAAGTACACGCGCATCACGATGAGCAGGTCCTCGGCCGTCTCCTGCGCGAGCGCGGCGAGTCGCGCCGCGTAGTCGAGGGCCGCCTCGGTGTCGTGGACCGAACACGGGCCGACCACCACGAGCAGGCGGTCATCGCGCCCGGCGAGCACGTCGGCGACCTCGGCGCGACTGCGCTCGACCAGCGCCTCGCGGGCCTCGCCCAGCGGGAGCTCGCCGAGGATCTCGGTCGGCGTCGGCAGCGGGGAGTAGGACAGGACCCGCCTGTCGGCGGTCTGGGTGGGGTTCTCGGCGGTGACGGTCACGGCTGTGCACTCCTGGCGATGTGGTCATGGCGGGCCGGGTGCCGTGATCTCGTGGTGCCCTGTATCTCGCGCACCCGGATCCGCCGTCTGGAAAGGCGGAAGGCGGCGACCATGGTGGTCACCGCCTCTGGGCTCCGGGTGTCGAGACGTCCGTCTAGCGGACGCGTGCGCTCGCGGCGCGGGCTCCACCCGGAGCCCACATAAAGCGCCAATAAGCGCGAGCGTTCGACATGCCGGACACGATAGCAGACGGACCCGGGCCGGCCGGAATCGCCTCGCAGCCCTACCCTGACAGCCGCTCCCGCGCCTGGCGTGTCGCCCGCGAGGCTGGCGTGTCGCTCCCGCGCCTGCTCGACCAGGACGCAGCCGCGTCCCGCCATGGCGTCTGGCGTGCACCGCTGCGCAGGCCAGACGCCGTCGCGAGGGGCGGCTGCGGAACCGTCCACACCGGGGCAGGCCGGACGGCACCCGCCATGTGAGGGGGAATACCGCCCCACACCCTTTTGTTTGACATGTCAGCAAGTTAAGATGGGGACACCAACAGACGAGAGGCCACCATCATGCAGTTCGGAATCTTCAGCATCGCCGACATCACCCCGGACCCCACCACCGGGCGGATACCCACCGAGCACGAGCGACTGGAGGCGGTCGTCGAGTACGCCACGCTGGCCGAGCAGGTGGGCCTCGACGTCTTCGCGCTGGGTGAACACCACAACCCGCCGTTCGTGACGTCCTCCCCCACCACGACGCTGGGCTACATCGCGGGCAGGACCTCCGAGATCATCCTGTCGACGGCCACCACCCTGATTACCACCAACGACCCGGTGAAGATCGCCGAGGATTACGCCATGCTGCAGCACCTGGCAGGCGGCCGGGTCGACCTGACGATGGGCCGCGGCAACACCGGCCCGGTCTACCCGTGGTTCGGTCAGGACATCCGGCAGGGGCTGCCGATCGCGATCGAGAACTACGAACTGCTCCACCGCCTGTGGCACGAGGACGTCGTGGACTGGGAGGGTAAGTTCCGCACGGCCCTCCAACAGTTCACCTCGACCCCGCGCCCGCTGGACGGCGTCGCGCCCTTCGTGTGGCACGGCTCGATCCGCTCGCCGCAGATCGCCGAACAAGCCGCCTTCTACGGCGACGGCTTCTTCCACAACAACATCTTCTGGCCGATCCACCACACCAAGCAGATGGTCGAGCTGTACCGCCGCCGCTACGAGCACTACGGTCACGGCTCGGCGGACCAGGCGATCGTCGGCCTGGGCGGGCAGTTCTTCGCCCGCGCCAACAGCCAGGACGCGGTCAACGAGTTCCGCCCCTACTTCGACAACGCCCCGGTCTACGGCCACGGCCCGTCACTGGAGGACTTCACCGCCCAGACCCCGCTGACCGTCGGCTCGCCGCAGCAGATCATCGACCGATACATGACGATGCGCGAGCACGTGGGCGACTACCAGCGTCAGCTGTTCCTCATCGACCACGCCGGCCTGCCCCGCAAGACCGTTCTCGAGCAGATCGAGATCCTGGGCACCGAGATCGTGCCGACCCTGCGGCGGGAACTCGACGCACTGCGCCCGGCCCACGTCCCGGACGGGCCGACCCACGCCGGGCGAGTGGCCGCCCGCGACGCCGACCTGGCCGCCGCCGGCGACCCCGCCTACTCCGACGCGTACCGCTTCGGCACCGGCGACAACTGGACGGGCCTCACCGCCGAGGGCGGTCAGCTCGCCCGGGAGCAGTCGCTGGCCCGCGCCCGCCGCAACCAGGCCCGCCTCGCCGAGGCGCCGGCCGGGAAGGACTCCAAGTGACCGACTCCCACGACAGCCACTCCGCCGGGCGGCCGCTCAACCTCGTCGTCGTCGCCGCCGGAACCTCGGTGCCCTCCAGCACCCGGATGCTCGCCGACCAACTCACCGCCGCGACCCGCGACGCGCTCGCGCGGCACGGCCAGAGGGTCGACGTGACGGTCCTCGAGGCCCGCGAACTGGCGCACGAGGTCGTCGACGCCACTTTCACCAGGTTCCCCGGGGAGAAACTGGCCGCGGCGATCGACGAGATCGGCCGGGCGGATGGGCTTATCGCGGTGACGCCCATCTACAACCAGTCGTTCTCGGGCCTGTTCAAGTCGCTGTTCGACGTCATCCAACCCGGCACGATCGCCGGCGTGCCGGTGGCGTTGGGCGCGACCGGCGGAACCGCGCGTCACTCGCTGGCGGTCGACTACGCACTGCGGCCGATGTTCGCCTACCTCAAGGCCGACGTCGTGCCCACGACCGTGTTCGCGGCGTCCGAGGACTTCGGCGCCGTGGCCACCGACGGCGACGAGGACTCGCTGCGCGCCCGTACCGCGCGAGTGGGGACCGAACTGTCGGACTACATGCTGCGGTTCGCCGGGGTCACCGCCGGCGCGGTGGCGCCGACGCGCGCGGACTCCGGTCGGGGACGGAAGACCGACGACGACGAGTTCAGCGACTTCGTCCCGATGGGCGACCTCTTGGGCCGCTGAACCGGCGGGCAGGTCCTGCCCCCGGCGGGGTGTGCGGCCCGGCCCCGACGCAGACCGTCAGCGGGGGTCGGGCTGCCCGTCGGTCGACTCCAGGGGCGGGACGGCGCCGCGGTCGGTGCCCTCGTCGGCGAGCTGATCCGGCTCGGGATGCTCGGTGTCGAAGCTCTCCGGCAGGTTCTTGATGTGCTTGTTCATGTTGCGGATGAGCAGCACGGTGGCGATGAGCAACAGCAGGATCACCGGGATACCGATCGGCGATGCCTTGCCGAACTCCGGCCCCACCGGGTTGTCGTTGTACCCGGGCGTACCGGGCGACTGGTTCTGCGCGAGCACCATCGCCGACTGGTACGCCAGGATCTGGACGTCCGGTCCCAGGGTGATCATCGTGGGTCCTCACTCGTGCTCGGGCCGACGGGGAGCGCGACGTAGGGGTCGACTCCCTCGAACAGGTCTGTCTCGTATTCTCCCTCACCGAGCTCGGGAAAGCCCACCCGGCTGGCGGCGAGCTCGAACTCCTCGGTGGGCCACACCCGCTGCTGCATCTCCACGGGTGCGGCGAAGAACCAGCCGTTGGGGTCGATCTGGGTGGCGTGGGCCAGCAGTGCCGAGTTGCGCTGCTCGAAGTAGTCAGCGCACTCGACCCGCGTGGTGACCCGCTCCATGATGTCGGGGCGGTCCCCCCAACGCGACAGGAACTCCTCGAAGTGGCGCACGCCATCGCGGGCGAACAGTTCGTCGTCCAGCAGCTGGAGGCGACTCTTGGGGAATCCGTGGGTGTAGTAGACCTTGGCGATCGCCCACGGCTCACCGGCGTCCTGATACCGGTCGGGGTCGGCGGCGGCCTCGTACGCGGCCATCGACGCCGAGTGCACCTTCAGGTGATCCGGGTGGGGATATCCACCGTTCTCGTCGTAGGTGATCATCACGTGGGGACGGAACTCCCGGATCCTGCGGACCAGGGACTCGGTGACCTCGTCGTCGTCGGCCAGGGCGAAACATCCCTCCGGCAGGGGTGGCGTGGGGTCACCCTCCGGCAACCCCGAGTCCACATATCCCAGCCAGTGGTGGTCGACCCCCAGGATGTCGGCCGCGCGCGCCATCTCACGCACCCGGACGCCCGTCAGGTCCGCGACGATGTCGGGGCGGTCCATCGCGGGGTTGAGGATGTCGCCCCGCTCGCCCCCGGTGCACGTCTCCACCAGCACGTGGACGCCCTCGGCGACGTACCTGGCCATGGTTGCCGACCCCTTTGACGACTCGTCATCGGGGTGGGCGTGGACCGCCATCAGCCGCAGACCGGCCATCGGGAGCACCTGCCGTTCTTCTCACGTGAGTGGATGACCGCACCATTCTATGGGCGTCGGCCCAGGCGCCGCCCCCGGCGGGGCCCGCCGGCGACCCCCGCCCGTCCCCGCCAGCGTGCCCCGATCCCCAGCGTGCCCCGATACCCTGGTTCCATGAGTGAGCCGAGGTCGGACGCCCCGTCGCAGCCCCCCGTGGGCCCGCCCGCGGACCGGTACGCGACCGCCGACCGCGGCTCGAACCTGACCGGCAAGGTCGTCGCCGTCATCCTGGCGCTGCTCGTGGGCGGCCTCGTGGTCGCCGGCGTCTACACGACGTGGCGACTCAACCAGACGCCGGACATCACCGGTGAGGCGATCGGGGTGGAGGTCGTCGACGAGACCCGGGTCGACCTGACGTTCACCGTGACGCGCGAGGAGCCCGGCACACCCGCCTACTGCATCATCCGGGCCCAGGAGGAGTCGAAGGGCGAACTCGGCCGACGCGAGGTGTACGTCCCACCGTCGGAGAACACCACGATCCAGATCGACGCGTCCGTCTTCACCACCGGACGCGCCTTCGCCGCGGACGTCTACGGGTGTGGCGACGACGTCCCCGACTACCTGCGCAGGTAGGGCCGCAGACGGCGCGGCCGTCAGGGCCGCGCGTAACGGACGGCGAGCAACGGCGCCTGTGTTAGAATCGGCGCTTCAGCACGGCTCCATTTTTCGCGGGGCCGTGTTTTTCTTACATCACGCACGCGAACAGATTGGAGTGCGCTCATGGCGAACGACACCCAGGTCCACTGGTTGACCCAGGAATCGTACGACCGCCTCATGGCCGAGAAGGAGGCGCTGATCGCCAACCGTCCGGTCATCGCCGCCGAGATCAACGAGCGGCGCGAGGAGGGCGACCTCAAGGAGAACGCCGGCTACCACGCCGCGCGTGAGCAGCAGGGCCAGGAGGAGGCCCGCATCCGGACCATCGACGACCTGCTGGCCAACGCCCAGGTCGGCGAGACGCCCACCGAGTCCGGTGTCGCGCTCATCGGCTCCGTCGTCCGCGCCTACTACAACGGCAACGAGGACACCAAGGAGACCTTCCTCATCGGTACCCGCGGCGAGGGTTCCGGCAAGGACGACCTCGAGATCTACTCCCCCGAGTCCCCGCTCGGCAAGGCCGTCCTCGGCGCCAAGAACGGGGAGAGCCGCGAGTACACCGCCCCCAACGGCAAGAAGGTCGCCGTCACCATCGTGACCGCGGAGCCGTACCACAGCTGACCGGCTGAAGACGGGGACCGGTGGTACGTTCTTCACGAATGTCGGGTCGCCTCCAGGCGGGCCCGAATCCGCCCCGGCGTAGCAGGAGTTCCACGTGTCAGACGGTTCCCAGGACAGGCCCCACGGCCCGGCCCCGACTATCGAAGCGGCGGCCGGGCGGGTCCTGGGACCGGCACTACGGACGGGTCAGTCCCCCTTCGAGGACGACCTCTACACGTGGACGCCCGAGGTGGCCGAGGAGCTGGCCCGCCGTCTGGACTCCGACCCCGAGGAAGGGGCCGCCGGCGCGGCGCCCGGGTCGACACGCTCCCCCGTGATGCAGGCGCTGCACGACCAGCTCGAGGGCGCCCCGCGGCCCGTGGTCCTGCTCGCCGCCGAGCTGCTCTTCATCCAACAGCTCCCCCTGTCCACGGTCACGGCCCGCCTCAAGCGCGGCCGCGTCCGCGACGTCCTCTCCTGGATCGAGGACGCGCCCGCGATCCCCACCGATCTCGACGAGGTCCTCAGCGAGAAGGGCCCGCTCACCGGCGGCCTGGGTTTCAACGTGCAGATGCGCGAGCACCTGCGCTGGCTGTGCTCGTTCGTCATCCACTGGGCCGAGCTCGACGCGTCCGTCCGGGACGCCGCGCTGTCGGATCCGTGGGAATTCCAGCGCGCGGCCCGCTCCACCCCCGGTGACTGGCGGGCCATCCGCTACAGCCTCCAGTACCTCGTGTGGCCCGGCTACTTCCAGCCGATCGTCAAGCACGAACACAAGACCCGCATCCGCGACGCGTTCGCCGACCTCATCGGCGGCCCGTCCGGCATCGACGAGCTGGACATCGACCAGGACCTGCACCGCATCTCCGAGGTGCTGTCCGCGCAGCTCGGCCAGCCCGTCGACTGGTACCGCGGCTCCGTGGCCAACCAGTGGCAGCGCCACCGCGACGACCACTCCCGGCGCGCCTGGCTCGTGCGGCCCGGCCGCGGCGGCGTCGGCCAGGCCGGCCAGTGGGTCGCCCAGAACCGCATCGCGCTGCCCGCCTCGCACCTGCCGCGGATCCCCGCGCACGCCAGCCGGCTCGAGGTGTCCCAGGCCGTCGAGCAGGGCTACCCGCACCTGGACTACCAGGCCCGGTTCCAGCTCACCGCCGAGCTGCACACCTTCCTGTCCCGGATGAACCCGCAGGACGTGGTGGCCACTGTCGCCGACGCCAAACTGCATCTGGGCACCCTCACCGACGACCTCGGCTACGTCGACGACGGCGGCCAGCAACTCGAGCGTTCGGTGCTGTGGAGCACCGTCACCCTCGACCTGGAGACCCTGCCCAGTCCTCTGTCCGAGTTGATCGGCGAGCCCGGCACGGTCGTCGACCTCACCGACGGCCTGGACGCGATGCTGTCGGCGATGCACCCCGGGCGCCACTCCGCGGAGTCGCAGGTCGCCGAGGCGCCCGCCGCCGGGGCGGTGCCGACCCTGCCCGAGGTCACCGACGAGCTGGCGGACGGCCTGCACATGCCCCGCGAGGAGCTGCAGGAGATCGTCGACACCCTGCAACAGCGTCAGCAGATCGTGTTCTACGGCCCGCCCGGCACCGGCAAGACCTTCCTCGCCCAGGAACTGGCCCGCTTCCTCGCCGGCCCCGACGACCCCAGCCGGGTCCAGCTGGTGCAGTTCCACCCCAGCTACGCCTACGAGGACTTCTTCGAGGGCTACCGGCCCACGCTCACCGAGTCGGGGCAGCCCGGCTTCGCTCTCCAGGCCGGGCCGCTGCGGCGCCAGGCCGCGCGGGCGACCTCGGAGTCGGGCCGCGAACACCCGAGCTTCCTCATCATCGACGAGATGAACCGCGCCGACCTGGCCCGCGTGTTCGGCGAGATGTACTTCCTGCTGGAGTACCGGGACCGGACCGTGCTGCCGCAGTACTCCCCCGACACCTCGTTCCGGCTGCCGCGCAACCTGTTCATCATCGGGACCATGAACACCGCCGACCGGTCGATCGCCATGGTCGACGCCGCCATCCGCCGACGCTTCGCGTTCATGGAACTGCACCCCGACACCCCACCGGTGGCCGGCGTGCTGCGACGCCACCTCGAGGCGCGCGGCGTGACGACCGAGCCCGCGGAGCTGCTCGAGGCGCTCAACTCCGAGATCGACGACTCCGACCGCGACCTGCGGATCGGGCCGTCGTACTTCATGAAGGACCAGGCCACCGAGCCGGGCGGCCTCGAGGCGATCTGGCGGTTCGACCTCCTCCCGCTGCTCGAGGAGCACTACTACGGGCGGCTCACCCGCGCCGAGGTGCACGAGCGGTTCGGCCTCGCGGCGTTGCGCCGCAAGATCGGGCGGGCGTGACCGCAACTCCGACGCGCGCCGGCGCGCCGGCGTCGGCACAGTCGCCGGCGTCGCCGGTGGCGCTCGAGTTCGACGAGTTCGACCGACGTGGCCGACTGGTCAACCTGAGCTGGGAGGGTGCGCAGCACCTGTCGCAGACCGGACTCGTGGAGGTGCTGCCCGCCGGCCGTGACACGTGGCGGCTCATCCCCTGCGGCGCGGTCGGCTCGGTCCGCGTCGAAGGCCTGTCGGTGCGGGTCATGCCCGCCGCCAGCCTCGGCCTGACGCAATTGTTCTTCCTGCTCGACCACGCGGCCGACGACCCGTTCCTGTCCTCGTCCGTGCAGGCCAGGGACGACGACGAGCTGTGGACCTCCGTCGCCGAGTCCATGGCCCGGTTGGCGCACCGGGCCCTGTCCGCCGGGCTGCTGCGCGGGTACCGCAGGGTGGACGAGGCGCTGACCACCGTGCGCGGCCGGATCCGCCTGGGTGACCAGATCCGCCGCCACCCGGGCATGACCATCCCGCTCGAGGTCACCTACTCCGAGTTCACCCCGGACATCGCAGAGAACCGCATCCTGCGGACGGCCGCCCACCGCCTCCAGTTCCTGCCCGAGCTGCCCGATGCCACCCGCCGCCAGCTGGCGATGGTCGACGCCCGACTCTCGGATGCCACGCTCATCGGCCAGGGCGCGCCCGTGCCGGCGTGGACGCCCAGCAGGCTCAACGCCCGCTACCAGGACGCGCTGGCGTTGGCGGACCGCATCGTGCGGCGGATCTCGGTGGAGGTCGAGGACGGTCACGCCGCGTCGGCGGCTTTCGTCACCGAAATGCCGGCACTGTTCGAACGCTTCGTGGAAGCCGAGCTGACCGCCGCCCTCGACGGCCGGGGTGGTCGGCTGCTGCAGAACCCCGTCGTCAACCTGGATTCCGGTGCCGAGGCGGACGACGCGCCGTCGGGGCGTCACAGCGCGCCGTCCGACGACGGTGACCACATCTCCGTGCGCACGGGGTTGGTGTACGAGGTCGACGGCGAGCCCGTCACCACGTTCGTCCCGACCTATCCCACGGACCGCCGGGCCCGCGCCGCCGAGCACTATCGACTGTTGGCCGCCTGCACCGCGCTCGGGGTGGACCGCGCGTACCTGGTCTACCCGGCCCAGCGGCGCGACGATTCCCCCCAGCCCCGACGGATCGTCCACACCGACATCTCGATCGTGGAGTACCCGATCGATCTCTCGCGCGGGCCCGCCGAGAGCAGGAGGGCTATCGTCGAGTTGGCCCAGCACGCCCGTGAGCTGGCCGCTCCGTCCGCCGCACGCCACCGAACAGCCTCACGTCACGACGCCGGGGCCCACCACAGCGCAGAGTCCGACCACAACGCAGAGTTCGACCACAACCCAGAGTCCGACCACAACCCAGAGGGGAGACGACACGCCCGATGACCGACGCCGACGACGCCTCCCGACGCATCTGGATGAGCCTCGGGCTGGCAGCCGTGGGCACGGTGGGGGCGTACCGCGGCGCGCAGGAGGTACTCACGCAGCAGGCCAGGATCGCCCGCCGGGTGATCCCCAAGCCGACGTCGCGGCCCTACTCCGGCGACGGGCTCTACCGGCCCAGGGCCAGCGCGCCCGAACCGTGGCGGCCCGGCATGACGTGCGACGTGCACATGATGATCTTCGGCGACTCGCTCGCCGCCGGCCTGGGCGCCGACTCCCCTGACGAGCTGCCCGGCGTGCTGCTGGCACGCGGCCTGGCCGAGGAATCCGGGTGGAACGTGCGGCTGAGCATCAAGGCGATCGTCGGCGCCACCTCCAAGGGACTGCCCGGGCAGATCGAGGCCATGCAGATCGCGCACGGCGACCCCGACATCTCGGTGATCCTCATCGGCGGCAACGACATCACCTCCCGCAACGCGATCGGCCCCTCGGCCCGCCGCGTGGGCGAGGCCGTGCGGGCGCTGCGGGAGAACGGTTCACACGTCGTCGTGGGCACCTGCCCCGACCTGAGCATCATCAAGCCGGTCCCCCAGCCGTTGCGATCGGTCATGTCCGGCCTGAGCCGACGCCTGGCCGCCGCGCAGGCCGTGCAGGCCCGCAAGGCCGGCGGCGTCCCCGTCTCCCTCGCGGAGACCCTTGCGCCCGAGTTCCACCGTCGCGGCGAGAGCCTGTTCTCGCCCGACCGCTTCCACCCCAACTCCGCCGGATACGAGCTCGCCGCCGGCCTGCTGCTGCCCGCCGTGTGCGTTGCCCTGGGCGTGTGGGACGAGATTCCCGAGGAGCACGTGCCGCGCGACGCCGAGGAGGCCGCCGCGTCGCTGGAGGCCGCCGAGAGCGCCGCGGCAGACGCTGCGTCGGATGCCCGCGCGGAACCGGACGCCGATTCCTCCGACGCCGCCTCTCCGGCCGAGCACCGCGAGTCCGTGGTGGCCCGGCTGACCAAGCGCCTGACCGACTTCGCCCGCACTCACGAGGATGCGGACGACGGTGACCGGAACACGTTCCTGCATAATGAGGACGTGGACGGTGACCCCGAGAGCACGGGCGAGGCCCGTGAGGCCGCGGACACCCTCCGACGCCGTAGCCGGATCCTGACACCGACCCGCTCGACGCGGGACGACCCGGATCCCCAGGACTGACCCGACCACACCAGCACTCACCCGCAACGAAGGAGCTCTCCATGCCGGAAGCCGTGATCGTCTCGTACGCCCGTTCCCCCATCGGGCGCGCCAACAAGGGTTCCCTCGTGGGCATCCGCTCCGACGACCTCACCGCCCAGATGGTCAAGGCCGCGCTGGACAAGATCCCCGCGCTCGACCCCACCCAGATCGACGACCTCATGTTGGGGAACGGGCTGCCCGGCGGCCAGCAGGGGTTCAACATGGCCCGCGTCGTGTCGGTCCTCGCCGGCCTGGACACCGTGCCCGGCACCACCGTCAACCGCTACTGCTCCTCTTCGCTGCAGACCACCCGCATGGCACTGCACGCGATCAAGGCCGGGGAGGGTGACGTGTTCATCTCCGCCGGCGTGGAGACCGTCTCCAACTTCCAGTACGGCACCTCCGACCACATCCCGAACACCCACAACCCGATCTTCGCCGACGCCGAGGCCCGCACCGCCGCGCGCGCCGAGGGCGGGGCCCCTGTGTGGACCGACCCGCGCGCCGAGGGCCTGCTGCCCGACGTGTACATCCCGATGGGCCAGACCGCCGAGAACGTGGCCCAGATGACCGGCATCACCCGCGAGGAGCAGGACCGCTGGGGCGTGCGCTCGCAGGAGCGCGCCGTGGCCGCCGTCGACCGTGGCCACTTCGCCAATGAGATCACCCCGGTGACGATGCCCGACGGCACCGTCGTCTCCGCCGACGACGGCCCGCGGCCCGGCACCACCTACGAGAAGATCTCGCAGCTCAAGCCGGTCTTCCGTCCCGACGGCACCATCGCGGCCGGCAACTGCTGCCCGCTCAACGACGGTGCTGCCGCCCTGGTGATCATGTCCGATACCAAGGCCAAGGAGCTGGGCCTGACCCCGCTCGCGCGCGTCGTCTCCACCGGCGTGTCCGGCCTGTCGCCCGAGATCATGGGCCTGGGGCCGATCGAGGCCGTCAAGAACGCCCTGCGGATCGCCGGCAAGTCGATCTCCGACATCGACCTGTTCGAGATCAACGAGGCGTTCGCCGTGCAGGTGCTCGGCTCGGCCCGCGAGCTCGGCATCGAGGAGGACAAGCTCAACATCAACGGCGGTGCCATCGCGCTCGGCCACCCCTTCGGTATGACGGGCGCCCGCATCACCGCGTCGCTGCTCAACAACCTGCAGGCCGAGGACAAGCAGTTCGGCGTCGAGACCATGTGCGTCGGCGGCGGCCAGGGCATGGCGATGGTGCTCGAGCGCCTCAGCTGATCCCATCCGGCGTGGCCTGAGCCCGCGCCACCCCGCGGCACTGCGAGCGCCCCGGGCACGCTTCTCTCGAGGAAGTGTGCCCGGGGCGCTCTCGCCGTTGGTCCTGCAGCCGGCTACCCCGGCGGCGCCCGCGGGGTGTACGAGGCGGGCCGGGCACGCCGGCCGCCGCCGGAACCCCATCGCCGCCACACCCGAAATGCCGACGACCCCGGCTCCCCTCGCGGGGGGCCGGGGCCGTGGGATTCGCCGGAACCTGACCTGATCAGTCAGGCAGCGCTACAGCTCGCGCCGGTCAGTCGCGGAAGTAGCTCATGAGGCGGAGGATCTCGACGTACAGCCACACCAGGGTGACCGTGAGGCCGAGCGCGACGCCCCACGCCATCTTGGACGGGGCACCGGCGCGCACGAGGCGGTCGGCGTTGTCGAAGTCCATCAGGAAGCTGAACGCGGCCAGGCCGATGCACAGGAGGGAGAAGCCGATCGCGATCGGGCCGCCGTCGTAGAGCGGGTTGGTGCCGGTGAACAGGCTCAGCACGATGCTGCCCAGGGCCGCGAACAGCACGCCGACGATCGCGGCGGACATGAAGCGGGTGAACTTGGGCGTCACGCGCACGGCGCCGGTCTTGTAGACGAACAGCATGCCCACGAAGACGCCGATGGTGCCGAGGATCGCGGCACCCACCGCGCCGAGGACGCCGCCGGTCCCCTGCAGGTCGATGGTGAACAGGTACGTCGCCGCGCCGACGAACAGCCCCTCGAGGGCGCCGTAGGTCAGGGTGACGGGCGCGGAGTCCATCTTGCGCGCGAAGGTGGCGATCAGAACGGTGATCAGGCCGCCGATGCCGCCGACCAGGATGAACGGGAACAGCAGCCCCGGGTTCATCGTGATCAGGTAGAAGGAGATCGTGCCGACGATGGCGAGCAGACCGAGGGTCGTGCCGGTCTTCGCGACCACATCATCGATCGTCATGGGCCGCGTGTCGGCGGCGAACTGCGGGTGCGCCTGCGGGGCACCGTAACCGGCCTGGGCACCGAAGCCCTGCTGGCCGTACTGGCCCTGCTGGAAGGCGCCACGGCCGGCACCACCGAGATGGGTGGCGCCGCGGGCACTGTCCGTGGACAGTGAACTGAAGACCGGGTTGCTACTGGTGCGCATCGAGGTCCCTTCGGAATTGTCGGGGAAGGTCGTTGGTCGAGAGTCCCCGCCGGGTCACCGACGAATCACTCGTACATAGTCAACGCGCGGGCTCACCTGTGTGTTCCCGGCGCCGATACCTATCTTGCCCGATCCGTTCGCCCGGCCCGGAACGACTCACGGGAACGACGACGACGACGACGAAGATTTCAGCGCCGAGCGATTCTGCGGTCCCCGACGCCGCGGATCATTCGCAGGCGACACCGTCGTCGTCGCGGTCCAGTTTCGAGGCGTACCCCGGCTGCCCGCGGTACAGCGGCGCGACGCCGGCGGCCCGGGCCGCCGAACAGTTGGCGTAGTACGCCGCCTGCGGGACCGGCTCGGCGACCGGGGCGGGCGCGTAGGTCTGCGGCGGGGCGTACGTCTGGACCGGGGCGGGCGCGTACGTGGGCTCGGGAGCCACCGGCTGCCGGGGCGCGGACTCCGACTCGACGGCGACGGGCGTGACCGGGGTCGCCGAGGCCGGTGAACTCGTGGGGGTCTGCGTCACGGTGGTCGTCGGCGCCGCGGCCCGGGCCGTGGTGGTGACGGTGCTGGTCGCGGCCACCGGGCTCGAGGCCGGGGTCGGCGTGGGCGCGGGGGTGGGCATCAGTGCCGCCCCGACGATGAACATGGCCACCGAGACGGAGCCGACCACCGGCCAGCGACGGGTGAACGGGCGCAGCGGGGTGTTCCAGGTCAGCGGGCTCAGCGCGTCCGGGGCGACGAAGCCGGACATCGACTGCGCGGCGAGAGCGGCCTGCCGGTCGAGTTGGAAGTCCTCCTCGGCGTGGGTGCGGTCCTCACGCTCGCAGAAGACCCACCACCCGCCCGCCACGGCCATGGCCAGACCGATGAGCGCCATCGCCACCGACTCGAGGACGCCGCTGCCGAGCGTTCCGAGCGCCCCCACCAGTATGATCCCGCCCATGACCAGGCCGGCCCAGGCGAGGACCGGCTTCCAGACGGGAGGCGTGAGGTAGGTGGGCTCGGTCAGGGTCGGACGGGCCATGGAGGGCAGGACGATCGGCATGCTCGCGGTCTTTCGAGGGAGGTGAGGGGCCCGCGGCGGCCAACGGACGACGCGCGGTGAGGATGTGAACACTACTCCACCGCGTGCCGCCCGCCAAAGAAATCCTTATCCAGACAGGGGTCGGCCCCGCGCAGGGTCCACTACCCCAGCGCCACCTTGTGGTTCCACGATCGCGCGGTGCGCCAGAGGCAGAACGCCGCCACCGCGACCAGGGAGACCACGAACCCGACCGGCATGACCTCGCTGGTCGTGTGCCCCGCGGCGAGCTCGCCGACAAGGTCGAACCGGACGAGGCCCAGGGTCTCGCCGTCGGCCTCCCCCACCCCGAACGGGATCACGAGCATGCCGAGCAGGGCAAGGACCTGGCTGGCGATGTAGACCGCGACGAACACCACCACGGGCCCGCCGGCACCGAGTCCGGCCAGTCGCCGCTCGTGCCCCACCGAGACGGCGAAGTAGTAGTACACCGGCCAGACGAGGAACCAGGCCAGCACCAGTGCCAACCCGGCGGCGATCATCCACCCCGGGGTCACGGCCGTGACCGTGGACCACGCCTCGGTCAGCGTCGACCACGACGGCGCGGTGCCCCCGGACCGCTGCGAGTTCGCCCACCACGCGAGCAGCGCGAGCACGAGGGTCAGGACGATCGCCGCCAGCGAGGCGAGCATCGTCCACGCCAGCTTGGCCCGGAAGATGCGGGCCCCGCGCACCGGGATCGAGTGCGTGAAGTACCCCGTCCGGCCGTAGCCGGAGCGCCAGTAGTCGGCGGCGAGGGCCAACTGGACGGCCGGGACCGCCACGACCGCTGCGAGCATGCCCGCGGCCAGCCCGAGCTCGGACAGGAGCGGCCATCCCGAGGCACCGAGCAGGCTGCCCAGCACGCCGACCAGCGCGATCAACCCGAAGAGGGTCGCGAGCGGACCGCGCGTGCGCAGCCACTCGTGCTTGAGGAGTGTTGTCGTCGTCGTCATCGGTAGGTCTCCCTGAAGATCTGGTCGAGGCTGGCGCCGCGGCTGCCGCGGAGGTCGTCGGCGTCGCCGGAGAGCAGGACGCGGCCGTGGCGCATCATGACGGCGGCGTCGAGGATCGGCTCGAGGTCGTGGACGAGGTGGGTGGTGATGAGCAGGAGCGAGTCCTCGGAGAGGTTGCGTACGATCCCGTCGAGGATCACCTGACGCGCGGCCGGGTCGACGCCCGAGATGGGCTCGTCGAGGAGGAACACGCGCGCGTCGCGGGACATCGCCAGGGCGATCTGGACCTTCTCGCGCATGCCCTTGGACATCTGCTTGAGGCGCGCCGACTCGCTCAGGCCGAAGAAACCGATGAGGTCGCGCGCCTTCTCGGGCTGAAAGTCGGCGAAGAAGTCCGTGTACAGCTCGAGGCAGTAGCTCACCCGCGCGGCGTCGGGCAGGAAGCTGGTATCGGGCAGGTAGGAGACGAGAGCCTTGGATTCCGGGCCGGGGACGTGACCGGCGATCCGCACGTCGCCGGAGTACCCGGCCAGGACGCCGGCGAGGATCTTGAGCAGCGTGGTCTTGCCGCAGCCGTTCTCGCCCAGCAGGCCCACGATCTGCCCCGGGGCCAGGGCCATGTCCAGGCCGTCGAGAGCGGTGGTGGCGCCGTACGTCATGCGGAGCCCGGTGGCCTCAACGAGTGTAGTGGCGGGGCTCGCGGTGGCGGCGTGGTCGGTGGCGCTCATGTCAGGCACCTCCGTCGTGCTCATCGGTAGTGGTGTGTTCATGGGTGTCCCATCTGTGGTCGAGCAGCGTTCGGGCTTTGTCGTGCGCCATTCCCAGGCCGCGGACGCGTCGAATGAAGGCGTCGGCGGCGCCGGTGGCGAGGTCGGCGCGGACCTCGTCTATCCGTTCATCGTCCTGCGTGACGAACCGCCCGGTGGCCCGCTCGGACCGGCACAGTTCGAGCCGTTCCAGTTCCGCGAGGGCCCGCTGGGCGGTGTTGGGGTTGACGCCGAGATCGGCCGCCAACTCCCGGACGCCGGGCATCTTCTCCCCGGCCGCCCACTCCCCGGTCACGATGCGCCGCGAGAACTCCCCGACGAGCTGCACCCAGATCGGGGACGAGTTGTCGAACTGCATCGCCGCCCCGCTTCCGTGTTGCTGTATTAGGTGCTTAATACAGTGACATCAGGCGGGGCGCTTGTCAAAAAGTGGATGCTGACGAGCCGTTGCGCGGGGCGGCCCAGAGGCGCAGACTGAGGCAAGGACCTGCGGAAAGGGCCGGCCATGAACGCACTCGTCGTGTACGAATCCGCGTGGGGGAACACCAGGCTCGTCGCCGAGGCGATCAGCGACGGCCTGTCCCCTCACCTGACCGCCGAGGTGGTGGCCGCCCACCAAGCGCCGCCGCTCGCCGAACTCAAGGTGGACCTCCTCGTGGTGGGCGCGCCGACCCACGCGTTCGGGCTACCCCGCGACGGCACCCGCGAGGACGCCCACGCCCGCGGCGGCGAGCTGATCCCGTCGGGAGTGCGCGAGTGGCTCGACGCCGCCGAGCCCGCCTCCCTTGCGGTGGCCACCTTCGACACCCACGTCCGCCATCCCGACCTCCCCGGCCATGCAGGCAAGAAGGCCGCAAAGAAGCTACGCAAGCTCGGCTGCCACCCGGTGACGGATCCCGAGACCTTCTACGTGGACGGCTACGAGGGCCCGCTCCTGACCGGCGAGCTGGAGCGCGCGAGGGAATGGGGAGACGGCCTGACGCGCGGCGACTGGTGAGCCGGGCCGGGTGTCGGCGGGGTGGGCTTCGAGGGAAACTACGACGACGAGGTCGACCACCCCGCCCACGCCGCAGGTGCAGGGCGTGCCGAACCGGCAGGGTTGACCGATACCCCTAGGGGTATGTAACCTCGGGGCATCAGCCAGTCGGATCATCGGCCGGCGGTCGGCGCGATTCACGCCGACGACAACCCCACCCCCTGAGGAGTCTCATCATGTGCCGTCCCGCCACCTGCAAGAAGTGCGGCAAGACCACCTGGGCCGGATGCGGAATGCACGTCGACCAGGTGATGGCCGGTGTGCCCAAGGCCGACCGCTGCCCGGGCCACGAGTCGGACGTCCCCGCCGTCAAGGACGGCTTCTTCGCCAAGATGTTCAGCAGGTAGTCCCGACCGCCGCCGTCGAGCCTGGCGGAATTCGATCCGCATTCGATCCGCCCCTCGGATTTTGACCTGCGTTCGATCCGCCCCTCGGATTTTGACCTGCGTTCGATCCGCCCCTCGGATTTCGATCCACGCTGCGGCCCCGGCGCGCAGAAGAAAATCCGACGGGCGGATCGGGGCGTTTCGGACAGGGGCTACCGGGAGTCGTCGGCCGGGGGCCGTCAGTCGGGGCTCGTCAGTCGGGGCTCGTCAGCTGGGGATACCGAAACGGGCCGCGAGGTACGGGATCAGGCCCATGCACTCCGGTGTGAGAGCGAGGCACGCGGGCTCATCCGGCCCGGGGCCGAACAGAAAACGCAGCGGATTCTCGATCGAGCCGGCGGGAAACATCTCATCGGTCCTCTCGTGGTCGACGGGCGGGTCCACTAGGGAAATCGCGTGTGAGGTCGATCCTGTTATCGCCCTGCCAGCGTCGTCAAGGGCCCTTCTGCCGACACCGGCCCGATGCAGCTGTCCGGGATCGTGGCCAGCGAACACCACGCAGACGGCAGCACCGGACGGTATCCGTCGGGCACTCCCCCGCCCGCGATGATCTCGCGGTAGGCGTCGACGCCCGACGTGGGTTGGCGTGTCAGCGTCGGGTCGGTGAGCACGTTCACCCGATACAGCCCGAACCGCGCCGAGTAGTCGCCCCATTCGTAGTTGTCGACCAGTGACCAGTGGTTGTAGCCGATCACGGGGTAGCCGTCCGCCACGGCCCGCTGCAGCCAGAAGACCGTGTCGCGCAGGAAGTCGCCCCGCTCGATCCCGTCGGCGCGACCACCGTTGAGAGTCGGAATCCCGTTCTCGACGATGTAGATCGGCTTGCCCGGGTAGGCCTGCGCGTAGTGCGTGACCGCCTCGTAGATGCCCTCCGGCTGTGGCCGCACGGCCGCGAAGTCGTCCCACGCGGCGTTGATGGCGGTGAGGTTGTTCAGCGCGACGCCGTAGTAGTAGTCGATGCCGACGTAGTCCACGACGTCGGCCACCCTGTCCCCGATCAGCGTGTCGGTGAACTCGGTGGCCATGGGTAGATAGGCCTCGTTCATGGTGACCATCGCGGCCGGGTCGGCCCGGTGGGCGGCAGCGTAGCCGAGCCGGTGGGCGGCCTCGATGGTGTCGAGGAAGCGGGAGAAGTCGGTGAAGGCGACCCGGCCGATGGTCATCTCGTGTTTGAAGAACACCAGCGGCTCGTTGAACGTCACCCACATGGTGCCGGCGCCGGCCCACCGGTCGGTGATGAGGTCGGCGAAGCGGCCGAACGATTCCACCGCGTTGTCCGCGAGCATCCCGCCCCGGTCGGCCAGCCACCCGGGGTAGACGAAGTGCACCATCGTGATCATGGGGGTCATGCCATGTCGGCGGACCGTGTCGATGATCCGGTCGTAGTGTCTGAGGGCCTCGTCGTCGTACTCCCCCGGCGCGGGCTCGATCCGCGCCCACTCCACGCTCAGCCGGAAGGTGTTCACGCCCATCGCCGCGGCGTTGGCAATGTCCTCCTCATAGCGGTTCCAGAAGTCCACCGCCTCACCCACCGGGTCGGCCTGACCCGTCGGCGCGGTCGCGTCGACATACCGCTTCCAGTTGGAGTCCGGGTTCGAGCCCTCCACCTGGAAGCCCGACGTGGCGACGCCCCAGTGGAAGCCGGAGCCCGGTGCGGCCGGGCGCCCACCAGGCTGGGCCGCTGCGCTCGGCTGCAACTGCGGGGCCACCGCCACGGCGAGGACGAGCGCCAGCAGCAGTAGAAGCGCCCTCCGGATGATCGTCGGATGTCCTGCCCCTCGCGCGCGTCCGCTCATGGGTGAACCCTAGGAAGCACCCTCGCGGACGGCAGCGGAATGACCCAAGTGCGCGAACCGCGAGCGCTCCCGACGGTGGCATTCTTCACACTTCTGGCCATCTGGCCAAGAGAGGTTGGCCAGGTGGCCAACCTCGTGTCAGGATGGTCTACGCCGGGTGCGGATCTCCCCGGCATCGCTGCGTGCACACCGCCCGCAGTCCGACCGCCTTGGAGAGGCACCCGTGTCCCCCGCACGCCGCTGGACGGCCCTGCTCGTCCTCGTCCTTCCCGTTCTGCTGATCTCGATCGACATGTCCGTGCTCGGTATCGCCGTGCCCGCGCTGTCCGCAGACCTGCAGCCGACGTCGAACCAACTGCTGTGGATCATCGACCTCTACTCGTTCCTGCTCGCGGGCCTGCTGATCTTCACGGGCTCGCTCGGGGACCGGATCGGCCGCAAACGGATCCTCATGATCGGCGCACCCCTATTCGGCGTCGCCTCCCTCGTGGCCGCGTTCTCCACCAGTCCGGAGATGCTGATCCTCGGCCGTGCGCTCCTCGGCATCGGCGGTGCGACCCTCATGCCCTCCACCCTCGGCCTGATCCGCGCGATCTTCCCGGACCGCACCGAGCGACGCACCGCCATCGCCGTGTGGGCCACCGCGTTCTCCGGCGGCGCCGCACTGGGCCCCGTGGTCGGCGGGCTGCTGCTGGAGAACTTCTGGTGGGGCTCGGTCTTCCTCCTGAACGTCCCGGTCATCGCACTGTTCCTCCTCACCGCCCCGTTCCTGCTCCCCGAGGCGAAGGACCCCAACCCGGGCCCGTTCGACCCGACCTCCGTCATACTCTCGATCGCGGGAACGATCTCCCTGGTCTACGCCCTCAAGACCGGCGTGAAGGGAATCGACGGGGCGGTGCTCGTCGCCTTCGTTCTGGGTACTGCCGCGCTGGTCTGGTTCGTGTCCCGTCAGCGCCGCCGCGAGAACCCCATGATCGACGTGACCCTGTTCGGGAACTTCGCGTTCTCCTCGGCGGTGTCGATCAACGTGATCTCGGTGTTCGCGTTCATGGGGCTGATGTTCTTCCTCCCGCAGTACCTCATGCTCGTCCGCGGCATGGGCTCGGCCGAGGCCGGTCTGTGGATGCTGCCGCTCGCGGTGGCCGCCGTCGTCGGAACCCTGCTGGCCCCGGCCCTGGCGCGGACGGTCTCGGTGCGCACCGTGATCATGACGGGCCTGTCGCTCGTGATCGTCGGGTTCGTCATCGGCACCCGGTTGGACACCGCCGAGACGATGCTCCTCTTCACGCTCCTGTCGGCCCTGTTCGGCATCGGCGTGGGCCTCGCCGAGACCCTCACGAACGACGTCATCCTCACTGCCGCCCCGAGTGACCGCGCCGGCGCCGCCGCGGCGATCTCCGAGACCGGCTACGAGTTCGGCGGCGCGATGGGCACCGCCGTACTCGGCACCGCGGGGATGGCCGTGTACTCGAGCCGCGTGGTCGAGACCGCTACCCTGCCCGGCATGGATGCCGACTCCGCGATCGCCGCCTCCCAGACCCTGGCGGGTGCCCACGAGGTCGCGGAGACGCTACCCGGCGGCGGCGCTCGTCTGCTGGAGATCGCCGATTCCGCCTTCCTGGCGGGCATGGATCTCGTGGCCGCGATCGGTATCGGGACGGCGGCGATCACTCTGATACTGGCCTGGCGTGGCCTGCGCTCGGAGTCGCGAGCGGCCGGAGCAGCCAGGCCGGCGCCGGTAGAGGCGCACGACGCCGCAGCCGCCACAGCCGCGGGAGGGCCGGAGGCGAACCTGCCGTACATGCCACCGGCCGCGCGAGCGGACTCCGCTGCGTCGGAGGTGAACCGTGGCTGACGCTCGCCGCGCACAGGTGCCGATCGAACAGCGCCGCCGGGAACTCACCGAGACCGCGGTGACGGTAATGGCGCGGGACGGGGCGTGGGCGCTCACCACGCGGGCCCTGGCCAAGGAGGCCGGGGTGCCCCACGGGTCCGTCCACTACGCGTTCTCATCGAAGGACGAGCTGATGCGTTCGGTGCTGCGTCTGGACCTGACGCACCTGTCGGACCTGGTCCAGACGCAGCAGGACCGGCCGGTACACGGACCCGACGACGTGACCGCCGCCGTGGCCGAGCTCTTCGCGGCCTACGCGGATTCCGTCCTCGCCGATCCGATGACCGAGATCGCCTACTTCGAGTTGTCTCTGATGGCGGCCCGCGACGAGCAGCTGCGGGCTCTGGCCGCGCAGTCCCACCAGGAGTATCGCCGGATCATCGTCTCCCTTCTCGACGACCTGGCCGAGCGTGCGGGCCTGCGGTGGGACGCCGACGTGGTGCTGGTGGCCGAGCAGGCGATGACGCTGATGTTCGGGGCGGCGCTGGGTTGGTTCGAACTGCGCGACGACGCCCTGTTCCGGGCTGTGCTCGACGATGCCGCCGGGATGGTCGGTCGCCGACTCGTCTGAGCCCACGTTGCACCGGCGGCCCTACGCCCTCCGCGCCCCGGCCCACCCCGGCCCGCGCACCAGGTACCCCGCGCGGTCGCGCCAGGTCTGCGCGCGGAAGATGTCGCGCCCGATCGCGACCCATTCATGCGTGGCGATCCGTAGCGGGTTGAACGTGTCGATGTTGGTGGTCAGCCCGTAGACCACGTCCTCGCGCTCGGGTTCGTAGGTACCGAACAGACGGTCCCAGATGATGAGGATGCTGCCGTGGTTGCGGTCGAGGTACCGCCGGTTGCTGCCGTGGTGCACGCGGTGGTGCGAGGGCGAGTTGAGCACTTTCTCCAGCGGCCCGATCGACCGCACCGCCTCGGTGTGGACCCAGAACTGGTAGATGAGGTTGATCGCGCGGGCGTCCATGACGATCGCCGGCCGCACCCCGAGCAGCGAGAGCAACCCGTACGGCACGTAGATCGCCAGCGCCTCGGCGACGGGCTGGCGCAGCGCCGTCGACAGGTTGTAGTGCTCGCTCGAGTGGTGGACGACGTGCATGGCCCACAGCCACCGCGACTCGTGGGCGAGGCGGTGATTGCAGTAGTAGATGAGGTCCCAGCCGAGGATCCCTACTGCGTACGCCAGCGGCCCGGACCCCAGGTCGAGCGGGGACGTCCGGAAGAGCCGGGAGCTCGCGGTCTGGGCGCTCCACAGCGTGGAGACCATCACCACGGTCGAGGCCACGGCGGTCACCGCAGAACCGCCAGTGATCCGACGGAGGGCGGGAGGAACCGCCACGCCGGTGGCACCGTCGGCGTCGGGTCCGGGGCCGGATGACGACGACGACAACGACCCCGCCTCACCCAGACCCGACCCGCGGTGGCGTCGGAGGACGTCCCCGGCAGTGGCGACGGCCGCCGCCCCGAGGGACAGGCCCATCACGGCTTTCGCGCATCGGCCTGTCCGCGGGGTCAGCGGCGAGAGCACCGTGGCGGAGATGTAGGGGGCGAGCAGACTCCCCACGCCCATCGAGAGGCTCGCCATGGTGTCGGCGAACTCGTAGTCCCCCGCCCGCTCCCCGATGGCCGGGTTGCGCTTCTGCCACGCGTATTCGGCTGCCATCGCCCCGACGAACGCCGGGATGGCCAGGACCGTCAGATCAACCTTCACGCCATCCAGGGTATGGCGTGGGTCACTCCAACGGGCGTTCGGCCGACCACGCCCGGGCTACCGGCTACACCCGAACTGTCGGCTACACCCGAACTGCCGGTTACGCCGAGGCGGTCTCCTGCGCCGTGGCGGTCTCGGACCGCTCGGCCGTCGGCGCCGAGGCAGGCCCCTCGGTCTGCGCGCTGTTGCGGACGAACCACACGCCGACGACGGTGACGAGCGAGATGCAGGCGCCCAGCAGAAGTGCGTTGTGGACGCCGGTCATCTGCGCGGCGACGTCTCCCAGGCCGGACTCGGCGCCGGAGACGATGCCCAGCGTCATGACGGTGATGAACAGCGCCGTGCCCGCGGCGGCGGCGACCTGCTGCAGGGTGTTGAGCAACGCCGACCCGTGCGAGTACAGGTGCGGCGGCAGGGAGCCGAGCGCGGAGGTCATGAGCGGCGAGAAGAGGAACGCCAGGCCCACGCTGAGCACGATGTGCCAGACGACGACCGTGACCAGGGAGCTGTCCGCGGAGAAGAACGTGTACATCCCCCACAGGCCGGCGGACGCGAGGATGGAGCCGGGGATGATGAGCGGCCGGGGGCCGATCCGGTCGAACGCGCGGCCGACGAACCAGCCGAGCACCCCCATGATCAGGCCGCCGGGCAGCAGCGCCAGCCCGGAGTTCAGGGTGCTGGTGCCCACGACCTGCTGCATGTAGAGCGGCAGCAGGATGAGGGTGCCGAACAGCGACATCATCGAGATGAGCATGAGGGCCAGGCTCACGGTGAAGGTCGGGAACGCGAACGCGCGCACGTCGAGCAGCGCGTAGTCCTTGAGGGCGAGCTGGCGCCAGACGAACACGGCCAGGGCGACCACGCCGATCGCCACGGGGATCCACGGCGAGATGAGGGCGTTGTCGCTGGCAGCCTCGCCGATGGAGCTGAGACCGAAGATGAGGCCGGCGAACCCGATCGCCGAGAGGACGCCGGAGAGGATGTCGAGCGGGATGCGCCGGGGCTCGGTGACGTTGCGGATCAGCACCGCTCCGGCCACGAGTGCCAGCACACCGATCGGCAGCACCGACCAGAACATCCAGCGCCAGCTGAGCACGTCCAGCACCAGGCCGCCCACCGTGGGGCCGACGGCCGGGGCGACGGCGATCACGATGGAGATGACGCCCATGGTGCGGCCGCGACGGTCGGCGGGCACCACATTGAGCACGGTGGTCATGAGCAGCGGGATCATGATGGCGGTGCCGACGGCCTGGACGACCCGGCCGGCGACGAGCATGGGGAACACCATGGCCAGCGACGCCAGCAGGGTGCCGGCGGTGAACGTGCTCATCGCGATGACGAACACGGACCGCAGCGGCAGGCGCACGAGCAGCCACCCGGTGAACGGGATGACCACGGCCATCGTGAGCATGAACGCGGTGGTGAGCCACTGCGCGGTGGCGGCGGTGACCGCGAACTCGCCCATGAGCTCGGGCAGTGCCACGGACATGATGGTCTCGTTGAGGATCACCACGAACGCGGCGCCGACGAGCAGGGCGATGAGCCGCACGGTGGCGGCGGGCATCGGCGGGGAGGCCTGCGAGGCCGGGGCCGCTTGTGCGGAATGGGGGGTGGCGGAGACTTCAGACGTCACGGTCGTCCTCTGGGATTGCGGTGTGAGCAGAGAGCAGAATCCGGCGCCGGCCTCAGCCGCGCACGGGAACCCTATGAAGCTACCGGAACCACGGTTCCCATGGCGGGTCACGTGACGGTCGTTACCTCGGGGATGAGTAGTGGGACGAGCCGGACGAGGACGACCATGGCGACGAGCTCGACGAGGGTCTGGGTGACGACGACGAGGGCTGCCAGATCGAACGCCGGGGGCAGTGCCAGGACCAGCGGGAGGACGACCAGGGAATTTCGGGTCGCGCCACTGAACGCGATCGCCCGCCTGCCCGGGACATCGAGGCCCGCCAGCCGCCCGGCCGCCATGCCCACCGGCACCATGACCATGGCGAACGCCACGTACACCGGGACCACCTGCACCAGCGCCCCGAGCCGCTCGCTCACCGCGCTGATCTGGGAGGCCACGACGAGCGCGAGCGTGGCGACCATGAGCGGGACCATCGCCGCGGACGCGCCCTGCTCCAACGCCCGGGCGGCGCGGGCGCGCTCACCTCGACCGGCGACGAACTGCGTCAGCGCCGCGGCAACGAGGGGCAGCGCGATGAGCAGGACGAACGCCCGCACGAACGGGTCGAACTCCACGGCATCGACGAACCCCGGTCCGACGAACAGCCACAGGTACAGCGGCAGCAGCACCATCTGGACGAGCATGAGCAACGGGGTCGCGGCCAGGAGTCGGTGCACGTCGGCCCCGGCGAGGCCGGCAAACACGAGGACGTAGTCGATACACGGGGTCAGCAGGACGAACAGCACGCCCACCAGGAGCACACGGTCGTGGGCGACGATCCGCGTCAGCAGCCAGACGATCGGCGGCACCAGCAGAAAGTTGACCGCGAGGATCGTGCTCAGGAAGCGCCCGTCACGGAACGCCCTGCCGATGCGCGCGAACGGGATGCCGAGGAACGTCGCGTACAGCAGCAGCGCGAGCACGGGCTGGATCGCGAGCTCCGCCGGGCCGGCCACCGCGGGCGCGAGCACCCCGACGACCCCGCCCAGGACGAGCCCCGCCAGGTAGAGCGACACCTGGTGCGACTCCATCCACTCCACGCTCGCGCGCATGCTCCCCCTCACGCCGGCTGCCGGTCCCCGCCGGTCAGATCAGGTCTACCCTGGCCGCGTGGAGACGCGCACACTGCCCGTGTACGAGGCGGGCGCAGTGGTGATGCCGTTCGTCATCACGGGCATGGCCGAGCGCGTGGACCGCGACACCGTGTGGGAGCCGCACTCGCACCCCACGCACGAGCTGCTGTGGAATCGCGCCGGGGCGTCGACCGCGACCATCGGCGCTCGCACCTGGACCATCACCCCGTCGATCGGGCTGTGGATCCCCGCGGGGGTCCTGCACTCGGCCACGGCCCCGGCGGGCACGTGGTACCGCACGGCCCACGTCGATACGCGGACCCGCTCGCCCCTGCCGGGAGAACCCGTGGCGGTGGAGGTGACCCCGCTGCTGACCCTGCTGCTCGAGCGCCTGGTCGACCAGGCACTGCAACCGAAGTCGCGGGAGCTCACCGAGCAAATGGTGTTCGACCTGCTCGCTCCCTCACCGCACGCCCTGCTCGTGCAGCGCCCGGACTCCGCGCTGCTCCGCCCGATCGTCGACGCGCTCGAGGTGAACCCCGGCGACACCCGCTCGCTCGGTGAGTGGGCGGCCCGGCTCGGGGTGAGCGAACGGACCGTGACCCGGACGTTCCGCGCCGAGACGGGGCTGAGCTTCGGTGCGTGGCAGGCGGCGCTGCGCGCGCAGCACGCCGCGGTGATGCTCGGCGGCGGAATGCCGGTCGACGAGGTCGCGGTGCGGGTCGGCTACAGCTCCGCCAGCGCGTTCGGCGCGGCGTTCCGCCGGACCACCGGCCTCACCCCGGGCCGGTTCCGCGGGGCGGGACACTCGGACGAGGCGGGCGGCGTCGACGCGGCGGGCGACGCGGACGGGCCCGCGACCGGCTCACCCCTGTCCGAATCGCTATACCCGGCGTCCTGATCAAGCGATTGCGCCGCCGGCCAGCCGGGTCGTAACGTCTTAGGCCAGCCTCACCTAACGCCGATGGTGGTGTCGGGTGGGCCGCCCTGTCGACCTTTTTGAGAGTGAGAGAGCCGCCCTGATGCGTTCTCGCGGTATTGCCTCTGTCCTGATCGCCTCCACGACTGCGCTGGTGTTGACCGCGTGCGGGTCGTCGTCCGAGGCTGACTCCCCCGGCGGTGCCGCCGCGTCCGGCGACTCCGGGGCGTTCCCCGTCGTCGTCGAACACGCGCTCGGCACCACCACCATCGAGCAGGCGCCCGAACGGGTGGCCACCGTCGCGTGGGCCAACCACGAGGTGCCGCTCGCCCTCGGCGTCGTGCCAGTGGGCATGGCCGCCGCGAACTTCGGCGACGACGACGGCGACGGCCTGCTCCCGTGGGTCGAGGAGAAGCTCGACGAGCTGGGCGCCGAGACCCCGGTGCTCTTCGACGAGACCGACGGGATCGACTTCGAGGCCGTCGCCGACACCGACCCGGACGTCATCCTCGCCGCCTACTCGGGCCTGACGCAGGAGGACTACGACACGCTCAGCGAGATCGCGCCGGTCGTGGCCTACCCCGAGGAGGCGTGGGCCACCTCGTGGCGCGACGTCATCCGCTTCAACTCCCAGGGCCTGGGCCTCGAGGCCGAGGGTGACGAGCTCATCGGACGGATCGAGGGCGAGATCGCCGAGGCGACCGCCGAGTACCCGCAGCTGGAGGGCACCGCGACCATGTTCATGACGCACGTCGACCCCACCGACCTGTCCACGATGAACTTCTACACCGCCGCCGACACCCGGGCCGCGTTCTTCGAGGATCTGGGCCTGACCACCCCGAAGGCGGTGGCCGAGGCGTCGGCCGGCGGGAAGTTCTCGGGCAGCGTCAGCGCCGAGCAGCTCGACATGTTCGACGACGTCGAGCTCATCGTCACCTACGGCGACCAGTCGCTGGTCGACACGCTGCGCGCGGACCCGCTGCTGTCGCAGATGCCGGCCGTGAAGAACGATGCGATCGTGTTCCTGGACGGCAACGGCCCCATGGGCACTGCGGCCAACCCCACGCCGCTGGCCATCTCGTGGGTGCTCGACGACTACGTCGCGCAGCTCGCGGAGGCCGCCGGCAGGTGACCGCCGACCCGGCCACGGCCCCGGCCGCAGCCCCCGCGTCGGGCGTCGCGAGGTCAGCCGTCCAGGCTGTGCGACGCCCGGCGCGCGTGCGTCTGCTGTGGCTCACGGTGACGATCGCGGTCCTCGTCGTCGTCGTCATCGCCTCGGTGACCATCGGCTCCCGCACCGTCTCCCCCGACGAGATCGTCGCGGCGCTGGGCGGATCCACCGACGGACTGGGCGAGGCCGCGGTGACCAAACGCGTGTGGCGCACCGTCCTCGCCGTGCTCGTGGGCGCGGCCCTGGGCGTGGCCGGTGCGGTGATGCAGGGCGTGACCCGCAACCCCCTCGCCGACCCCGGGATCCTCGGCGTGACCATGGGCGCCTCGCTCGCCGTGGTCGTGGGCATCGCGTGGTTCGGACTGTGGAGCTTCACCGGTTACATCTGGACCGCGATCGCCGGCGCCGCGATCACCGCCGTGTTCGTCTACGTGGTGGGCTCGCTCGGCCGCGGCGGTGCGACGCCACTGAAGCTCGCGCTGGCGGGGGCGGCCACCTCGGCGGCGGCGTCGTCGTTCATCAGCGCGGTGGTGCTGCCGCGCGGGGACATCGCCGGCGGCGTGCGCTCGTGGCAGATCGGCGGCGTCGGTGGGGCGAGCCTCGAGCCGATCGAGCAGGTGCTGCCGTTCCTCGCGGTGGGCGCGCTGATCTGCGTCCTCACCGCACGGCCCCTCAACTCGCTCGCGCTCGGTGACGATTTGGCCGCCGGGCTCGGCGAGCACGTGCTCGCCACCCGCGCCGTGGCCTCCCTCGGCGCGGTGCTGCTCTGCGGCGCCGCCACCGCGGTGGCCGGTCCCATCGCCTTCGTCGGGCTCATCGTCCCCCACGCCTGCCGGCTGCTCGTGGGCGTGGACCACCGCTGGCTGCTGCCGTTCTCCGCGCTCACCGGCGCCGTGCTCGTGACCGCCTCCGACGTCCTCGGCCGGATCGTGGCCCGGCCCGCCGAGATCGACGTGGGCATCATCACCGCCCTGGTGGGAGCGCCGTTCCTCATCGCGATCGTGCGCCGGCAGAAGGTGCGTGAGCTGTGACCGCCGTCGTGGGTCGCGGCGCGCGGGGTCTCGCCCCCGTGCACTCGTCCGCCGCCGAGGTGGTGGCCGCGGGCCGGCATGCGCGCGGTCGCCGGCGCCGGCTGGTGTTGGTCCTGCTCGTCGTGGCGGCCGTCGGCCTGTTCGCAGCCTCCCTCATGGTGGGCAAGACCTTCTACTCCCCCGCCGAGGTACTGGGCGTGATCCTCGGCCACGACGTCGACGGGGCGACCTTCACCGTCGGACGCCTCCGGCTGCCCCGCGCGGTGCTGGCCGTGCTCACCGGCGCGTGCTTCGGGCTGGGCGGCGTGACGTTCCAGACCATGCTGCGCAACCCCCTGGCCTCGCCGGACATCATCGGCATCAGCTCCGGCGCCAGCGCGGCGGCCGCGTTCGCGATCGTGGTGCTGGGCCTGGGCGGCGCGCAGGTCTCCGCCTTCGCGATCGTCTCGGGGCTCGTCGTGGCCCTGGGAATCTACGCCCTGGCCTACCGCGGCGGCGTGGCCGGCACGCGGCTCGTGCTCATCGGCATCGGCATCGCCGCCACCCTCAACGCGGTCACCGACTACATCCTCAAGACCGCCCCGCAATGGGAGCTGCAGGAGGCCATGCGCTGGCTGACCGGCAGCCTCAACGGCGCATCCTGGGAGCAGGTCCGACCCGTCCTGGTCGCGGCGGCGGTGCTCGCACCCGTGCTGCTCCTCCTCGGACGCGACCTGGGCCTGCTGCGGCTCGGCGACGACACCGCCTCCGCGCTGGGCGTGCGCACCGAACGCACCCGGATCGTGCTCATCATCGCCGCCGTGGGCCTCATCGCGTTCGCCACCTCCGCCGCCGGACCCATCGCCTTCGTCGCGTTCCTCGCCGGACCCATCGCCGCGCGGCTGGTCGGCCCACACGGGTCGCCACTCATCCCCGCCGCCCTGGTCGGAGTGGTGCTGGTGCTGGCCGCCGACCTGGTGGGCCAGTACGCCTTCGGCTCCCGTTATCCCGTCGGGGTGATCACCGGGGCCCTGGGCGCCCCGTACCTCGTCTACCTCATCGCCCGCACCAACCGCACCGGAGGCTCACTGTGACCGCCGACCACTCGCTCGAGGCCACCGGGTTGGACCTGGGTTACCGGGACCGCGCCGTCATCCGCGATCTGGACCTGCAGGTGCCGCCCGGGGCCATCACCGCGATCGTCGGCGCCAACGCGTGCGGCAAGTCCACCCTGCTGCGCTCGATGTCCCGCCTGCTGCGGCCCCGCGGCGGGCAGGTGCTCCTCGACGGCGAGCAGGTCCACCACATCCCTGCCAAGAAACTCGCCCGCACCCTGGGCCTGCTCCCCCAGTCCCCGATCGCACCCGAGGGCATCACCGTCTCCGACCTGGTGGGGCGCGGGCGGAACCCGCACCAGGGGATCTTGTCGAGGTGGTCGAGGGACGACGACGAGGCCGTGGCCGCAGCCCTCGAGGCGACCGGCACCCTCGAGCTGGCCGACCGGGCCGTGGACGAGCTGTCGGGCGGTCAGCGCCAGCGCGTGTGGATCGCCATGGCCCTGGCCCAGAACACCGACCTGCTCCTGCTCGACGAGCCCACCACGTTCCTCGACGTCGCCCACCAGGTGGAGGTGCTGGACCTGCTGGTGGATCTCAACCGCGACCGCGGCACGACCATCGTCATGGTGCTGCACGACCTCAACCTCGCCGCCCGCTACGCCGATCACCTGGTCGCGCTCGCCGACGGCCGCGTGCACTGCAGCGGTGCGCCCGACGAGGTGCTCACTCCGGAGATGGTGCGGGCGGTGTTCGGGCTGGACGCCGTGGTGATCGACGACCCCACCTCGGGCCGGCCGCTCATGCTGCCGCTCGGGAGGCACGGGGTGAGGGGCGCTGCGGGCGCAGCCGGGCCGGGCCGGGCCGCGCCGCAGCCCTCAGAGCTCCGGTAGCCGGTCGGCGCCCCAACTGCCGTGGATCAGCCCGGTCACACGGGCGATCTCCTCCGCGGAGACGGTCTCGGTCTCGCCTGGCTCGAGGGCGTCGAAGTGGAAGATGTACAGCCGGGAGGCGAACTCCTCGAACGGCAGTGACGACTCACCGAACCGCTCGCCGCTCCCGGCGGTGCTCACCACTACGCCGTTGCCCCAGTCCTGCCCGCTGTCGTTGTTGGGGTTGAAGAAGTAGACGCGCATGGTCTCGTCCGGGTCCAGCGCGACCCGCAGGATCGTGATGGCGTGCCACCCGACGAACCGCGCGGAGGAATCGGTGACGGCCACGCCGGCGGGCTGCGGGTGGATCAGCGGCTGGTTGCCGTTGTGGAACGGGTGGTAGCTGCCGTAGAAGTGCCGCAGGAAGTCCTCGAGCCCGGTCAGCCTGCCGGACTCGACGTCCACGTTGATGCTGAAGCCGCGGGCCGACCACCAGCCGTGGAACTCGGGGTTGACCCACCGGTGGGGGTCGCCCGGGCGGTCCGAGCACAGGCGGCCCATCTCGGCATAGATGCGGTCCAAGTGCGGCACCACCAGCAGCGACACGGGGTCGAGATCCACCGGCAGGGTGGTGGCCAGGCCCGCGTCGAGTTCGCGGGAGGAGATCGGCCGGCCCTCGAAGTGCATGACCACCTCGTTGTCACGCGCCGCCCACGCGATGATCTGCAGCAGGTAGTCGGGGTCGTTGTACGCCCACATCGACAGCGCCCGGGCGGACTGGCAGGTGGGGTTGTCGCCCTGCCCCACGCCCAGCGGCTGCCCGAGCATCGACAACGTCCCGGCGAGAAGCCAGACGCGCCCCTCGTGGGCGGGGCCGCACGAGAGGGCGAGCCGCTCGGCCGCGTAGCCGGACAGCGGCAGCGCCAGCAGCCGCCACAGCGCGGGGGCGGCGGGCGGCTGGAACAGGATCCCCCGCTCGAGCAGCAGCGCCAACCCGTAGACGGACTGCGCGGTCTCGGGGTGCACGGCCGCGTCGATCAGGGCGTCGACCAGACCGTGGAAGCACAGCAGGCTCTCCCGGCCCGTGCTGGACAGCCCGAGCGCCTCGCTGAGCAGGAAGCTGCCCTTCTCCCGCAGGAACCGCACGAGCACCGGGTGGTACGGCGACACCAGGCCGGTGTCGTGCATTGACCGCGCGAACCCGGCCGCCTCGTACTGCAGGGTCCCCTCGTCCATGGACTCCAGTCGGGAGAGGTAGACGTCCACGCCGGGGTCCTCGCGGCTGGCCTCTGTGGTGCCGTAGATGCTGCTGATGAGCCGGTCGATGCCCACGCCGCCGCCGCTGGTGCCCAGCTGCGGGTCCTGACGGGCGATCGAGATCTGGGTGATGGTCTGCTTGATCTGGTCCACCTGGATGGGGCGTTGGCGCAGGATGCGCCAGATCTCCTCGACCAGTTGGTCGAGCACGCCGTCCAGACCGATCTCCGAGGCGATGTGCGCCAGGGCCGTCCGGGTGACGGTCGCCATCCGGCCCTGCTGTGTGCGCTCGGCCTCGGTGGCCACGGTGAACAGCAGTGAGGCATTGTTGGCGAGCACCTCGGCGAGGTGCTGGCGCGCCTGCTCGGCCGTGACCTCGGGGTGCTCGTACTGACCCTGCGCCACGGCCGTCAGCCGCAGATCACTGACGATCTCGGTGACGACCTTGTCCGAGTCGGAGCTGCGAAGGGTGCCGGCGCTCAGGGCCGGGATCAGGGCCGCCGGCGAGTCCCAGTCGGTGCCCTCGAAGATCCCGGCGGCCTCGAGCTCCCGGGCCATCGCCTGCACGGCCCCGGCTCCCCCGTCCTGGAGCAGCACCAACCGGGCCCCGTCCAGCACGCGCCGCAGACGCGACGACTTGGTCACGTCACCGGCCTCGGCGAGCGCTCTGGTGGCGTCGGCCAGGGAGGCGACCCGTTTGTCCAGGACCCGCGTCGCGCCGGGCTCGTCGTTTCCCACTTCGATCCACTCTCCGTCTCTCGCCGCTGAGTCGTGCCGCGTCGTGCCAGGTCGCCCCAGGCCGTGCCTGGTCATCCCACGTCGTTCCACGTCCACCCGCCGGTACCGTACCCGCGGGTCGGTACCGGCCGAGGCGTCACACGTAGAAGTCGAGGTCCTCCTGGTTGCGCAGGACCGACCGCATCTCGTAGGCGTCGTCGCCGAAGAAGTAGACCAGCCCCCAGTGGGTGCCGAAGGCGGTGCGCTTGGTGACCGTCTCCTCGACCGGCGCGGTGAGCTCGTGGGACTCGAAGTACTCGTGGTCCTCGGTGGCCTCCGGGATCTCGAGCGTGGAGACGACCCGGCGCCGCGGGTAGACGCCGAAGCACCCGGCGTGACCCTTCGCGTCGACCACCTCGCGCGGGAAGAACGCCGCGATCTCGTCCTCGGTGGTCTTGGGGTCGAACGCCAGCACCAGGCCCTGGTAGGCGTTGAACCCGTACGTACGCTCGAGCAGTTCGAAGACCTTGAACCCCGGCGGCCGGTAGGCCACCTCGCCGAAGTACATCTCGCCGTCGCTGGTGACGAAGTACTCGGGGTGGACGAACCCGAACTTGATGTCAAAGGTCTTGATGAGCTTCTCGATCTGCCGGGTGATCTCCGGACGGTACTTCTCCAGCTCGGGCGAGGCCGGTACGAACACCGAGTAGCCGAGCGTGACGTACTCGGAGATGTTGAGGAACACGATCTTGCCGTTGTGCACCCAGGCCTCCACGGCGAACTCCCAGCCGTCGAGGTGGGACTCCATGAGGACGGGGAACTCCTCCTCGGGAATCGTGTCGACCTCGTCGGGAGTACGGATGACGCGGTGACCGAGGCACCCGGCCTTGTCGAAGGCCTTGAGGTGGATCGGGTCATTGGGGTCGCCGTCGAGCTTGAGCAGGGTCTGGTTGACTCGCTTGAGGAACCGGATCACGTCGTCCCGCTCGTGCGCCTCCTCGAAGATGCCCACGCGGATCCCGCCGAGCTGCGCGCGCCGCTTCATCAGCGCCTTGTCACGCAGCAGCAGGGACTGACCGTACAGGGTGGGGTTGTCGAGCAGCATCGAGTTGATGGCGCCCGCCCACTCGACGGTCTCCTCGAACAGCGGGATCGCCACGTCGACGCCCATGTCCCGCAGCGTCTCGGCGATCTCCATGGACCGGTCGTTGAGCCGCTCGAAGTCCCACGGGACGTACGGGATCTGGTGCTGGCTGCAGTATTCCTCGGCCCAGGGCGGTGCCACCACGACGTAGCGGCGGTCGAACTTGTCGAGCGCGTCGATGGCGTTGGGCACCCAGCCCAGCAGTGCGACGTAGCCCTTGTCGGGATCGCGCAGGTGCTCGTTGGGGTCGTGGGTCGGGTTCGGACGAAGGTCCGTGGCTCCGGAGGTCGATTCTGCGGTAGGCGTCTGCAAGTGCGGTGCCTCCTCGAGTTGGCGCGGGTTCGATCTGCGTGGGCCGATCAATCCAGGGCGGTGGGCCACAAACGTACCCAAGACCCGTCTCAGTGCAACTGGTTACGGGATCGGCGAACGCCCGGGCGCGCGGCGGGAGGCCCCCTAGGCTCGTCGGACAACGCCGTCCGGGTCGCCCCGGTGCGGATCCGGGTGAGAGGAGTCCAGGGTGCCTTCCAAGGAGTACATCGAGGCGGTCGGCGAGGTGATCGATGCGCTCGGGGTGGCGGCGATCGTCATCGGCATCGTGGCGGCCACGGTCATCGCGGGGTGGCGCCTGCTCAGCCGGCAGCCGGACACCTATCGGCACTTCCGCCGGTTCCTCGGTCGGTCGATCCTGTTGGGGCTGGAGATCCTGGTGGCGGCGGACATCATCAAGACGGTCGCGGTGACCCCGACGCTGGAGAGCGTGGCGGTGCTGGCGGCGATCGTCGTGATCAGGACCTTCCTCAGTTGGTCGTTGGAGCTGGAGATCTCGGGCCGGTGGCCGTGGCAGAAATCGAGGGCCCCGGAGGCCAAGCCCCGGGACGCCGCCGCCTCACCGGCGCCGTCCGACTAGCGTCACCGACGCCGGACGGTGATCCGCCCGCCGCGACGGGGTGCGAACGCGACCCCCCGCGAATGCCATTTCTCGTCAGGCTCGGTCGTGGGGACGATCTCGTACATGCTCAGCACGGTGCGCAACACGACATCCATCTCCATGGCCGCGAACGCCGCCCCGATGCACCGCCGGGTCCCCCCGCCGAACGGCAGCCACGCCGGAGGTGGCGTGGTGCCGAGGAAGCGGGTCGGGTCGAAGCGTTCGGGTTCGGCGAAGTGCGTGCTGTCGTCGTGCAGTAGCGAGATCGCGACCAGCACGTTGTACCCGCGCGGGATCCGCCACGGACCCAGGTCGAGGTGCGGGAACTGCACGTTGCGTCCGGCGAGGTCGATCACCGGCCGGCTGCGCTGGACCTCGAGGATCGTGGCGCTGCGGTAGTCGGTTCCCCCGGCATCGACCTCGGCGACCAGCTCGCCTAGCACCGCGGGGGTGCGGCTGAGCCGCTCCAGCGCCCAGGCGAGTGTCGTCGCCGTGGTCTCGTGCCCGGCCACGAGGAGTGCGGTGAGCTCGTCGCGGATCTCGTCATCCGTCATGGACGATCCGTCGTCGTAGGTGCTCTGCAGCATCATCGCGAGGATGTCGTCGCGCTCGTCGAGCCGGTCGTCGCGGCGACCCCGGGTGATGAGGGCGCCGATCGCCTCGTCGTACACCTTCTTGTAGCGGGCGAACCGGGCGCGCGGGCCCACCGAGCCGAGCCGTACCGGCAGCTCCGGGGTGATCACCACCGCCGAGCCGGCCTCGACCATGGGCGGGATGACGCGGCGCAGGGTGTCGAGCTCGTCGTCCCGGGCGCCGAACACGGTCCGGAGGATGACGTCCAACGTGATGCGGGTCATCGAGGGCATGGAGGCGAACGGTCGGCCGGCGACCCACGAGTCGAGCTCGCGACGGGTCTCCTCCTCGACGATCGCCTCATAGGCCTTGATTCGTCTGCCGTGCAGTGGCGGCGTGAGCAGTTTCCGGCGCCGGCGGTGGTCGGTGCCCTCGAGCGCGAACATCGAATTCTCGCCCAGGACCCGGCCCAGGTTGGGGTCGACGTTTGTCAGCGACTCCTGCGGGGCGGTGAACAGCTCCTTGGCCAGCGCGGGGTCGGAGATCACCACCGCGCGCCCGTAGATGGGAAGGTGCACGGTGAACGCGGTGCCGTACCGCCGGTGCAGTAGTCGGAGAGTCTCCCGCCGGGCGATCCCGAAGCCCACGCCCTGGACTGGCCTGGGCAGCCGGGGCCCGGGTGGGAGCTGGGGTGCGCGCTCGCCCTCGGTGGAGTGTCCGTCGCCAGCGGCGGGAGCCGACCTGTCCGTCATGCTGTCCATGGCATCCTCGGCCTCGGGTGGGGTGCGGGCGCCGCCAGCCTACGTTCCGGAATCGCCGTGTTGGCGGGGTAAGTGCGACGACGACGACAAGGTGCTCCACTGCCGCCGGAGACCCGCCGACTGCTCGCTCGGCCGAACCGGCCATCCGGGCTCCCCTGGGTGACGAACCCCTGTCATGCACTCCGCCTCGCAGTCCCCTCGGCCCGCCGACTTCCCACTGGCGGCGGACAGCTCTGACGTTGAAGGGCTGTGGGCGGGCTCCTCACACGACGACCCCGAGCTCGCCGACCCCGGGCACGGCGCACCCGAACAGACCGATCCCGAGCGCGGCGACTTCCTCGCCGCCATGCGCGCGTCGTGGGACGACTGGGTCCCGGTCGCCACTACGGGCTGGGGCGCGGTGGTGCTCATCGCCCCGTTGCTCGCGGTGCACGCGCTGGTCTGGGCGTTCGGTGGGCGCCGCCCCCGTTAGGTGTCCCGCCTCTAGGTGTCCCGCCTCGCCCCCACCCGCCACAGGATGGTCCGCTCGCGCGACCGGGCAGCGTGGAGCGGATCGCCCGTGTCAGATACGCGCGAGTGCCGGGGCGTCGTCTCGTGGGTGCCGATCACGGTCAGCCCGGCGTCGGCGATGCGGGTCAGCAGCTCGTCGCGAGTGCGTAGGCCGAGATGCTCGGCGAGGTCGGACAGGATCAGCCACCCTTCGCCCTGCGGCGTGAGGTGCTGCGCGAGCCCGTCCAGGAAGCGGCCCAGCACGTCCGAGCCCGGGTCGTAGATCCCCTGCTCCAGTGCCGAGGTCGGATGACCGGGAATCCACGGCGGGTTGCACACCACCACGTCGGCCCGCCCGGAGTCGCCCACCACGTCGTCGTCGTCGTAAGGCCACAGGTCGGCCTCCACCACGTCCACCCGGTCGGCCGACCCCAGCCGACCCACGTTGTCCCGCGCGCACTGCACAGCGCGCGGGTTGATGTCGGACGCCACGACCCGCCGGGCCCCGCGCCGGGCCAGGACGGCCGCGAGCACACCGGTTCCGGTGCCGATGTCCCACACGATCGGATTCTCGACGCCCTGCGGCCAGGGGGCGTCGGCGACCAGGTCGATGTACTCGTCTCGGGTCGGAGCGAACACGCCGTAGGCGGGATGGATCCGGGCCCCCAACGCGGCCAGCTCGATGCCGCCCAGGTGCCACTCGTAGGCACTGATGACGCCGAGGAGTTCGGGCAGCGAGACCAGCGTCTCCCGACCGGTGGAGTCGTTGCCGGCGTCGCTCGGCGGCCCGTAGGCATGGGCGCAGGCGTCGCGCACGTCAGGCGCTCGGCGCAGCCGAACCGAGTAGTCCTGCTCCAGTGGGATGAGGATCCTTCCCAGCGTCTCCGCCCGCTGCGCGCGTGCCTTCCGGTTGGCGAGGAACACCTCCCCGGGGTCGGAGCTCTGTGGCGCCCGGGACGCCCGTTTCTGCAGACGCCGGTCGAGGGCGCGCATGAGCTGGCGGGCGTTGTGGAAGTCGCCTCGCCACAACAGGCCGGTGCCCCGCCGGATCATCCGAAGCGCCTTGTCCGCGGGAATGTCGTCGTGGATCACCACGATGTCTCGCGGCGGCGGCGCGCCGTTCTCCGAGTGCCACCGGGCCGTGCGGCCCTCGCCCTTCTCGCGCCAACTGACGGTGGTCACAGGCGACCCGGGAGCGGCAGGAGAAGACACGGGAGTCCTTTGAACGGGCGCGCACTCGACCGTGGGGAGGAATGACGCGCGAGAGCAAGCTACCCGCGAACCGGGTCGCACCCAGTGTCTCAGCTCCGCCGCCGACCGGTTACTGCCAGTCGATCTCATACGGCTCGGCCCGGGCCGAGTGCATCCGACCCCCGCTGACGAAGTAGCCATCGGTGTAGGTGGCCGTGTCGGACGGGATGCCGTGGGCGAGCGCGTAGAGCTGGGCCGCCAGGTCATCGGCATCGAACGCGCCGGAGCTGTCGCGATGGGGGGTGATGACCGCGGTCCTGTCGGCGAAGACCCCGGGCGCTCCCTTCAGAGTGATTCGGCGAGCGCGGTAGTCCCCGGCGCGAACGTGGGCCAGAGCCTGGCGGAACACCGTGTCGTAGCGGGTGTCGGTCAGTGGGGTGGCGATGTGCATGGCCGACAGCGTCACACCCGTCGGCGGCGTCCTCGCCCGCGAAACGGTTCCCGGCACGGCGCCCTGTGGAGAGTCGCGTGCCCTGTGAGTGTGGTGCCGCTGCCGTGAGGGTTCCGGTCGCCTCTCCTCGGTTCTACGATGAGAACCAAGGTATTGGAGCTCATCATGAGTGCATCGCAGGCCGACCTCTGGAGTGGTCCCGTCGGGCAGTCGTGGGTGCGCAATGCGCTCGCGTACGACACGATTCTCGAGCCGCTCGGTCGCGCGGCCCTCGACCGCCTGGACCTCGGCCCACCGCAGCGGGTGCTGGACATCGGGTGCGGGACCGGGACCACGACGTTGGAGATCGGACGCCGGGTGCGCCCGGACGGGTCGGCGGTCGGCGTGGACGTGTCCCGACCGATGGTCGAGTGCGCGCAGGCTCGCCTGGTGGACGAGGCCGATGCGGAGAACGTCGAGTTTCTCACCCTCGACGTGGAGAGCGAGCCGTTGCCCGGCCTGTTCGACGCCGCGTTCTCGCGGATGGGCGTGATGTTCTTCGACCGACCCGAGGTGGCGTTCTCCGCCGTCCGGGCGGCCCTCCGACCGGGCGGCCAGCTCGCGTTCGTCTGCTTTGCCGCGCCCGCCGCGAACCCGTTTATCACGGTCCCCACCGGCGCCGCGTTGGCCCGGCTCGGCGGTGCCCCCGTGCCACCTCCGGGCGCGCCGGGACCGTTCTCGTTCGCCGACCCGGACCGGGTGCGCAATGTGTTGGAGACCGCCGGCTTCGAGTCTGTCGAGATGAACCCCGGCCCCGACGAGGTCACCCTCGGCCCCGCCGGCCGCCTCGAACAACTCGCCCGGCAGGCGCTGGAACAGAACCCCCAGGCCATGATGGCGATGGCCGCCAACCCCGACGCCCGCGACTCCGCCGTCGCCGCGGCCGTGGCCGCGCTGGGTGAGCATGTCACCGACGGCGAGGTCCGTCTGGGTGCCGGAACCTGGGTAGTAGAAGCCCGTGCCCCCGGGGCGTGACAGGGCAGAAGCACCAAGGGCCGCTATCGATAGACCTCGCGCCGATGGGCAATATCGACAACGAGGACGGTCACCCGTTGATCCTCGATCGAGCAGATGATCCGGTAGTCGCCCACGCGGTACCGCCAGAGGTGCTGGTCGCCGCGAAGTGCCTTCCCGAGATACCTGGGGTCTTCGCACCCGTGTATTCGCTCCTCGAGGAATGCCCGGATTCTCTGCTGCGCAGTCCTATCCTGTCGACCGAGTTTGGTGATGACCTTCTGGACGTGCGGCGTGACCTCGACCAGATACGCCACCTCAGGACCAGTCCACCTGGTCCAACGGGATCGCGGAATCGTCTGACTGCCTGAATTCCTCCAGACGGTGCCGGGCCAAGTACCAGTCCTCCATCTCGTCGAGTCCGCTGCGGATGAACTCGCTCGCGTAGAACGACTTGGACCTGCCGGTGATTCGAGCCAGATGGTCCAGACGGGCGAGGGTTTCGTCGTCCAACTTGGTGTTCAGCTGTTTGGCCGTCATGACACCCCTTCCGCCGCTATACGAGTATAGACCCAGTGACCACCCTGAGACCGTGACCATCCGGCCGGTCGATGTCGAGAGCGTGATTGACGCCAAGCGTGAGGGCGAGCCACTGCGAGGCGCGGCGTCGATCTGGCAGCCTTCAGACAACCAGACTCCTGCCGGAAACCCCTCCCCTTTTCAAGTTATAGCTGGTAGGGGGCCTTGCGGCAAGACCCCGGTGGGGGCGCACACTGGCGCCATGTCCCCCGAGGCACCCCGCATCTTCGCCCTCCCCGATCACCTCGCCCACAAGGCTGCCCCGGCGCACATCGCCGCCGACGAGCGCCACCTCGCCGCCATCTCCCACGCCCTCGACCAGAAGGTCGCCTCCCTGTCCGCCCGTCTGGACGCCCGCCGCCGCGACCCCGCAGGCCGCGGCGCGCAGACCATCGAGCGCGACGCCGACATCCGCCGCCTCGTCGCCGAGCTCGCCACGCTGCGCCGCTTCGGGCTGGACGTGTGCATCGGCCACTACGCCACCGCCGCCGCCTCCCGCGCCCCTCAATGCGACTCCAGCCCCACAGCACCCGCGACCGCGCCGGCGTACGTGGGCCGCATCGGCCTCACCGATGCGGCCGGCACTCCCCTCCTCGTGGATTGGCGCACCCCGGCCGCCGAGCCGTTCTTCGCCGCGACGCTCGCCGATCCGAGGGGCGTGACGTATCGCCGTCGGTACCGGTGGTCGGGCCGGCGCATCGTGGACTACTGGGATGAGGTCTTTGGCGACGACGACGAGGTCTTCGCTCACGTCAGCCCCGACGACCTCTCGGCGTTCGTCTCGAGCTTGTCCGAGGCGCGGACCGGCCGAATGCGGGATGTGCTCACCACGATCCAGGCCGATCAGGACGCCATCATCCGCGCGGACTCCCGGGGAGCCCTCATCGTGGACGGCGGACCCGGCACCGGCAAGACCGTCGTGGCCCTGCACCGGGCGGCCCACCTGCTCCACGAACAGTCGCGTACCGGGCTGCGGCGCGGCAACCTGCTCCTCGTCGGGCCGCACCGACCGTATCTGGACTACGTGGCGGATGTACTCCCCTCCCTCGGTGAGCACAGCGTGCAGACGGCGACCGTGGCCGATCTCGGCGTCGCCGCGCTCGGCGGGACGATCGCGGCACCGCCCGGCGGACTGCCCGACGAACCCGATCCCGAGGTCGCCCGACTGAAGTCAGAGCTCCGCATGGTCGAGACGATCGAGGCCGCGGTGCGCTTCTACGAGCAGCCGCCCGAGCAGTCGATGGTGATGCAGACCGAGTGGCTGGACCTGCGCCTGACGCCGGCCGACTGGGCCGAGGCGTTCGGCTCGGTCGAGGACGGCACTCCCCACAACGAGGCTCACCCGCAGATCCGCGAGACGGTCGCCGAGATCCTCGTTGACCGGGCCCTCCATAACAGCGCCGGAGGCGTGCCCGAGGAGGTCCTCCGCGCTGAGCTCGCAGCGCACCCGGACCTGCACCGCGCCCTGTACCGGGTATGGCCGATGATCAGCGCCACCGATCTTGTCGGGGACCTGTGGACCGTCCCGGCGTACCTGCGCCTGTGCGCACCGTGGCTGACCACCGAGCAGCTCCGGCTCCTTCAGCGACCCGCGGCCGGCGCGTGGACGACCGTGGACCTGCCGCTTCTGGACGCGGCCCACCACCGGCTGGGCGACGCCGACAGGGCGCGCAGGACTCAGCGCCGCCGGGCCGATCGATCCGCAGAACTCGCGAGGCGCCAACGGGTGATCGACGACCTCATCGCCGCCGACGACGACCCCGAGGGCGTCTCCCCCATGCTCCGCCACGCCGATCTCCAGGAGGCACTGCTCGACCCTTCGACCGACGACGAGCCGACTGCTGGCGCGGCCCGCCTCGCAGGACCGTTCGGTCACATCATCGTCGACGAGGCGCAGGAACTCACCGACTCAGAGTGGGCGATGATCCTGCGCCGCTCCCCCTCGGGCAGCCTCACGGTGGTCGGCGATCGCGCGCAGTCCCGGCGCGACTTCGACGAGTCCTGGCCCGAGCGACTGGAGCGCATCGGCCTCTCCCCTGCCCGCATCACTTCCGTGCACTTGAGCATCAATTACCGCACCCCCGCCGAGGTCATGGAGGCCGCCGCTCCGGTGATCCGGTCGGTGCGGCCCGACGCCAACGTGCCCGAGTCGGTGCGCCGCAGTGGGCTCCCCGTCGAGTACGGCCGTGTCGAGGATCTCCAGCGCGTAGTCGAAGACTGGATCAGTACCCACCTCGAGGGCACGGTCGGCATCATCTGCGCGCCCGGTTCGACTATTTTGGACTCCAGCGGCTCGGACCGCGTCCGCTCGCTGACCCCCGCGCAGGCCAAGGGCCTCGAGTTCGACCTGGTGGTTCTGGTCGACCCGGATTCGTTCGGCTCGGGCGTTACCGGTGTAGTTGACCGCTATGTGGCGATGACGCGGGCAACGCGCCATTTGGTCGTTCTCAGCTCGTAGGTTCTCGCCGGGCGCGCGGTGTCACAACGCCGACGCCTGCCTCAGTGCTGCGTCCGCGATCGGTCGCTCAAGCAACTGCCCTGGGAGAGTGTCGATCTCCTGTCCACCGCCGTTGCAGCCCGTCGCCGCTCACCCCAACGAGCAATCACAGGTCGCTTGACTCCAGGCGCTGCACCACCCGGGGAGCCAACTCGCCTTCCGCGAGCCTGTACTTCGACCACTTGTCAGCACTCTCGGCGGACATCGACGCCGAGAAGACGCGCCGGCCCCTTGCGTTCACAGTGGTGTTCGCCTCGAAAGCGGGGCTCGGCACCATCCATGACTGCGCGATCGACCCCCGCGTCACGTCTACGTACACGAACAGCATGTCCAGGTCACCGCGTGGATAGAAGGACGAGTCGCGGACAACAGCCTGGAAACGGCCTCGTTGCACCACCAGTCCATCCGACATTCGCGCTTTCACTTGGACCGCAAGAGTGGCGGTGTGTTCGCGCAAGTGGAAGACCAAGTCGACGCCCTCGTCGTCAATGATCGACGTCGACACATTGAGCTTCGCGCGGGACTGCAGGATGCAGGTGGCAGCGACGAGCAGCTCCGCTGCCTTGCCCATTCGGCCAGAATCCGGGGACTTGTCAAGGTAATCGTCAGGCCCCATTCCCGCACTATAGGGGCCGCCCGGCGAACCAGGCGGCCCAAGAGCACAACAGCCCGTCAGCCGGCCGCCACACCGGCTCAGCAGAGTGGATCTCCTCGCCGCGGCAGTGACCTTCGCTGCGGTCGCCGCCGCCGGGCTCTGGGTGCGGTTCTTCGTCGCGGGGTAGCGCCAGGCCGCTGACCTGGGGTGCCCTAAACGCCCCTTGCAGGGCACCCCAGGTCACCGGCCGTCTTCGACCTCCCGCACGAGAGCGCGTGCCGGACTCGATTTGGATTCCCCTCGCGCTGACCGACTCCGGCCGAGGGTTGATCGGGGGCCCGGGCGGAAAGCACTCAAGCTCGGCTCCCCCAAGAGGGAACCGAGCTTGAGTGCGTTTGTAGCGGGGACAGGATTTGAACCTGCGACCTCTGGGTTATGAGCCCAGCGAGCTACCGAGCTGCTCCACCCCGCGTCGATTGCCTCACCGACAGTACGTGTGGCGCAGCAAGGTTCCAAATCGGTAGGAGCACATGGCGCTCCGCCACAGTGCGCCACGTGCGATTTCATGGCGCAAATGGCAGATGTTTGCAAACCGCGACCGGCCCAAAATCTGGTCGGGTGCGTCTTCGCGAATCGGGATCCGGTCTACTCCGGAGAGGAGAATGCAGAAGGACCAATTAAGTGGGTCCCGCCCCCGAAGAGCGCATGCTCTTAGCCCTCTTTCGTATCAGCCCGCCTTTAATTTCTCAGCTTCGTTCAGGCCAGCAGAAGAACTTGCAGAGATGAGAGAGCTAGGATCGTTCCGCCCACGACGGGCCAGTACATGTCCGCGTTAAGCCCGGTCATGTAGGTGAATTGCTCAAGCGACTGCTTCATCATCGGTGAATTCATGAAGTGCTGGAACGGATCCATTTCGTTTTCCTTTACAGAAAGTGGATGAACAGGCCAGTAGGCCACGAAGTCATAAGTTTACACTTAACCAACTGCGGTAGCCAAGCAGACCGCAAGTTCCGACGAACCGTCAAGCCGTTTGAGCCGTCTACGAAAGTCGCTTTAGAGAACCGCGATCGAGCGGGTTTCGACGGTCGCCTTCATGCTGGTTTGGCGCGAGTAGCTCCTACCCCGTTGCAGCCACCTTCCACGCCGAGTGGATGGCGCCGTGGATGTAACCCACCTCGCCGGCGTCGCCGATGACCTCGCAGTAGATGCCCGCGGCGCGGAGCTCGTCGGCCAGCGGGGCCGCGGCAGTTGTCCCGTCGGCGTAGATGACCATGTCGGCAGCGGCGGACTGGGCGCGACCCTTGGCATCGGTCCAGGCCACCGTCGACTCGGTGATGTGGCTGACCTTCACCCGGCGCTGGATGTCCACGCCGTACTCCTTGGCGTGGCGCACCGCAGTCCAGCGGCGCGGCATAGCCAGCGGCAACCCGAGCTGCTGGGACTCGTGCAGGAGGGTGACCTTGCGGCCGCGCTCGGCGAGGAACTCCGCGAGCTCCAGGCCCACCAGCGAGCCGCCGATCACCACGACGTTCTTGCCCATCGGCAGCGCGATCTTGGTCAGTCGCCGGATCCACGAGGGGCGCTTGGTGATGGTCGAGAGCCTGCCCAGCCGCCCGACGGTCCGCAGGAAGAACCCGGCCTCGTCGGCGGTGGCGGTACCCAGCATGGTGGCGCGCAGCGAGTCGCCGGTGTGCACGTGCGGCAGGTCGCCGCCCGGAATGGCCGGGGCCGGACGCTTGGCGCCGGTCGCCACGATCACGCGGTCGGCGCCGAGGGCACGGATCGACTCCACGGTGGCCTCGGTGTTCAGCCGGACGTCGATGCCCCGCCGGTCGATCTCGGCCTGGAAGTAGCGGATGAGCGGCTCGTTGTCCGGCGTGGTGAGCGTGGAGAACCACATGGTCCCGCCCAGCCGATCGGCCTTGTCCAGCACGGTCACGCGGTGCCCGCGCTCAGTGAGCACGAGCGCGGCCTCGAGCCCGGCGGGACCGGCGCCCACCACCACGACGTGCTCGCGCTTAGCAGCGGGCGTCAGCGGCAGCAGCGTCTCGTTACCGAGCGGCGGGTTCACGGCACAGAACGGGGTGTCGTCGAAGAAGTTCTCGGCCACGCAGAGGTAGCAGTTGATACACGGGCGCACGAGCTCCGGCGTGCCGGCGGCCAGCTTGTTGGGCAGTTCCGGATCGGCGAGCAGCTGCCGACCCATTGCGGCGAAGTCGATGTCGTCGTCGTCAATCGCCTTTTCCGCCACCTCCGGCAACATCCGTCCCACGGCGATCACCGGCACCGACACGGCCTTCTTGATGGCCGCGGCGTTGTCCAGGTAGGCGCCGACGGTGTTGGGCAGGGGGCCGTCGGTGAAGTTGTCGAACGGATTGCGGCCCCAGCCGGTCACGTGGATGGCGTCGGCGCCGGCCTGCTCGAACAGCTGCGAGGCCAGGATCGCCTCGTCCAGCTCGAGCCCGCCCTCCTGGCCGTACTCCTGCCCGGCCACACGCACAATCAATGCGAGCCGGTCCCCCACGCGCTTCTTGACGGCCTCGATGACCTCGCACGCGAGCCGCGCCCGGTTGACCAGCGCGCCGCCGTACTCATCGGTCCGCTGGTTGTCGCGACGGTTGAGGAACACGCCCAGGATGTAGCCGTGCGCCACGTGGATCTCAATGGCGTCCGCGCCGGCGCGGGCGATGCGGTCGGCGGCCTCGGCCCAGGTTTCGATGAGCCACGCGATGTCGCCCGAGTCCATCTCCTTGTAGACCATCTGCTTGCCGCCGGTGGCCGCGCCCATGCGGCCCAGCTCCTCGGGGGTGCTGTCGGCCAGCGCGGAGTAGTCGTAGGTGTAGTCCGGCTCGTTGGGGGCCAGCACCGGGCGGTCATTAGCCACGTCCACGCGGGCGACCTTGCCGTGGTGCGTGGACTGCACGCACAGCTTGGATCCCGCCGCGTGCACCGCGTCGGCCAGCGCCTTGAGGCCCGGGATGTACCTGTCATCCGACAGGCCCGGCTCCTTCAACGACGCCGCGCCCACCGGGAACGCGATCGCGCACGCCCCGGTGATGATCAGCCCGGCGCCGCCGGCGGCGCGGGCGACGTAGTGGTCGATCTCCCGCTGCTCGATCTCCCCGTCCTCGGACACGTTCATGTCCATGGCGGGCAGGACGATGCGGTTGGGTGTCTCCATGGGGCCGATGCGGCCGGGCGACATGAGGCGAGGGAATGAGGTGAGGGTCGTCACGCCGATCATGATACGCCCGAGTTGACGGGTGTCTATAACAGGTTCCAGTTTTTGGGTCGGTGGGTTGTAGTCGACGGGGTGAAAGGGACGACGACGCCAGCGAGTGCGTCTTGCAATCCCCTACCAGGTGCTGCCTTGCCGGCTCAGTCGGCTACGAGCAACTACTCGTCATTGGCACCGAGGGCATCACGCAGACCCACAGTCGGCAAGCCAATTCCAGCCGCCCGGTCGATCGCCGCCCCAGCCAGCAACCCGTTGTGCGCATCGGCGTACCGCCCAGAAACCCGGCCTCTACGAGTTCTGTCCAGGGAGTACCTCGCCGCTGCGGAGCGAATCTTGTCGGACTTCTTCATCGCCTTCACGAACGCAGTTGGAGACCTAAAAATGAGATACTCCGCGTTGGGTCCCGAGGACTTGTGCACGGGACCAGCCATCGACGCACCGCGATGCTTCAGTGCCCACCACGTCATGCGGGCCGGAAGTACGGTGCTGTCCGTCGCGACACCGAGTTCCAGCCTCCCGCCCGGTAACTCGTTGAGGTAAAAGACCTCGAGCATCCCCATATTGAGCGTCACCAGACGCTTGACTCCGCCTCCCATTCTCAGGCTCGGGAGACACGACAGGGACCAGAACTGGCCCTGCGTGCGCCTCGGGAAGAGCACGCACCCGTGCAGATACGTCGCAAGCGCTTCCAGAATCGACTCGAACTCAGGGTGCGAAGAAAGCTCTTCGAACCTGACCTTCGAGCGCACCTCCGCCGATTTTCCGCCGAGGACAGACTGATCGGCTTCGCCAGACCGAAGATCAGCGAGATTGGCTTCCGCAGGGCTGTTGAACCATGCCTTCTGTTCCTCCACCGAGACGAGCTCGTCTAAAACGGACGTCCCGTAGATCACCGCGCTGTGCTCTCGGTTGAAACAGGTGAACCCGTTTCGGCAGAGGTCGTAGATCAGTTCGCGCTCTGCCGCCCTCAAGGTTGCCGTGTTCGCAGATTCCGGCATGTATCGGAACGACTGTATATTCGCGTAATCATAGTCCTTGACGTGCTGCCGTAGCCTCGACACCACCGACGTGCTCGAGATTCCTACGTACACCTCGTTGGCCTCACCCTCCCACATGTACAGACCCGCCGGCTTACCGCTCCGCCTTTTCGCTAGAGCTCTAAGCGACTTGTCAGACATCTGGGTCGCCGGCCCGAAGCCCTGCTGATCTGCCCACGTGGCGACAGCGGGATCGGGCACCCAGTTTGGGATAAGCGAGTTATTAAGAGAGGCCATTGGTGAAGAGTAGCTTCTCAGTAAGACACTCGTTCGGGAGCAGCGTCTAAGTGGGTCTGGCCATGCTGAAGGATCCCGGCTTTGTAGCGGGGATGCGAGCGACGACGAGATCGGCCCGGCGGGGGCGGACAGCCGCAAGTCGCGGAGCTATCCGCTGGATCTTCTCGGTGCCCGTGCCGCACCCTCTACCCTCTGTACCACCATGCCTCCCACTCCTGACATCGTCTCGGCCGCGCTCAAGACAGCGACGTCGTTCGTTCTGAACGCGGTCGAAGTCGTGCGTTTCGGCGGCCTTCAGACAGACGAAGAGCAATCTCCGTTCGAGATCGTCGCACGGCGCCCGATGTTCCGGCTGCGCCGCTACTACCCGCCGGCGGCGGGGGACGCTGGCCAAAGTGGGGTCCACATCGATGAGGACGAGCCGCCGCGGCCGCCGATCGTGCTCGTTCCGCCGATGATGATCTCCGCGGAAGTCTGGGACGTGTCCCCCTCGACCAGCGCAGTGGCCGCACTGCACGGGGCAGGTATGGACCCGTGGGTGATCGACTTCGGCGCACCGGACCTCGAGACCGGCGGTCTCGAGCGCACCCTCACCGACCATGTGGTGGCCGTGAGCGACGCCGTCGACCTCGTCACCGCGGCCACCGGCCGTTCGGTGCATCTCGGTGGGTACAGCCAGGGCGGCATGTTCTGCTACCAGGCTGCGGCCTACCGACGCTCACGCGACCTGGAGAGCATCGCGACGTTCGGTTCGCCCGTCGACTGGCGCGGCAACGCCCCGCTCGGCATTCCCGAGCAGGTGGTCGTCACCATCGCTCGCCTCGTCGCCGACTACGTCTTCAACGAACGCCCACTGCCCGGGTGGTTGGCCTCGACGGCGTTCCGTCTGCTCGATCCGATCAAGACCGCCCGTTCCCAGGTGGATTTTCTGCGCCAACTCCATGACCGCGACGCGCTCCTCGGCCACGAGCGGCAGCGCCGCTTCATCGGGGGCGAGGGATTCGTGGCCTGGTCCGGGCCCGCGATCGTCGACATGTTGCAGCAGGTGATCGTCCAGAACCGGATGATGGTCGGGGGCTTCGTCGTCGGCGACCACGTCGTCTCACTTGCCGACATCACCTGTCCCGTCCTCGCCGTCTTCGGCGAGGTCGACGAGATCGGCGTCCCGGCCGGCGTCCGCAAAATCGCGTCCGTCGCTCCCTCGGCCGATGTCTACGATTTTTCGGTCCGCGCCGGGCACTTCGGCCTCGTCGTGGGCTCGACCGCCGCCTCGCTGACGTGGCCCACCGTCGTTCACTGGATCGACTGGATCGAAGACCGAGGGGCTCGACCGGACGGGATCACCGAGGTCGACCCCGACACCGTCATCGACTCCTCCCCCACCAAAGCGATCATGCTCGCGGCGGACGGGGCGTTCCAGGCCGCCGGACTCGGGGTCGGCGTGGTGCGCGGTGCGGGGCAGCTCGCCTTGGGCGCCCTGCGGACGACGCGAGCCGTCGGATACGAGGCGGTGCGCGCGGCACCGCGTCTCATCCGGCTGGGGCAGATCCAGCCCGCGACCCGGATCTCCTTCGCCAAGATCATCGCCGAACGCGCCCGGAACCAGCCGAACGACGCGTGCTTCCTGTTCTCCGACCGCGTCCACACGTACTCGGCCGTCGACACCCGGATCACGAACGTGGTCAAGGGCCTCATCACGGTCGGCGTGCGCCAGGGCGACCACGTCGGCGTGGTCATGGAGACGCGGCCCTCGGCGCTGGTCGCGATCGCCGCGCTGTCGCGTCTCGGTGCCGTGGCCGTCCTACTGCCCCCGTCCCAGTCCCTGCCCGAACTTCTCCAGCTCAGTTCCGTAACCGACGTGGTCGCTGACCCCGAGCACGCGTCCAAGGTCACCGATGCCGGAGCGCGGGCGCTCGTGCTCGGCGGTGGTGGCGGTGAGCGCGACCTGCCTGCGGACCTCGGCGAGGACGTCGTCGACCTCGAGCGCATCGACCCCGAGGCGGTGGAGTTGCCCCGCTGGTACCGGCCGAATCCCGGCCGAGGGGGTGACCTGGCCTTTGTGTTCTTCACCCGCTCCACGGGCACGTGGCAGACCAAGCTCGTCACCAACCACCGGTGGGCGGCGTCCGCGTTCGGCACCGCCAGCGCCGCGCGTCTCACCACCGAGTCCACCGTCTACTGCCTCAGCCCTCTCCACCACCCATCGGGGCTGCTCACCACCGTCGGCGGTGCCGTGGCGGGAGGAGCCCGGATCGCGCTCTCCCGCGGTTTCGATCCGGCGACCTTCGACGAGGAGATCCGCCGCTACGGGGTGACGGTGGTGTCCTACACCTGGGCGATGATGCGCGAGTTGGTGCGCAAGCCAGTGCGTCCGCGCGAGACGCTCCCGACACTCTCACTCTTCATGGGGTCAGGCATGCCCCGTGGGCTGTGGCGGCGGGTCCTGGAACGCTACCCGGGCACGCGGGTGCTTGAGTTCTATGCCGGCACCGAGTCCGATGTGGTCCTGGCCAACCTCACCACCTCCAAACCGGGCGCGCGCGGACGTCCACTGCCCGGCACCGCCGACGTGCGTCTCGTCGAGGTCGATCCCGACACCGGCGCGATCCTCGCCGGCCCCGACGGCTTCGCCATACCCAGTGAGGTCGACGCACCCGGCGTCCTTCTCACCCGGCCCAGGCTCGGATTGGACGCTTCCGTGCGCCAACTCCGTGGGGTGTTCCGCCCCGGCGACACGTGGGTGTCGACCAACGACATCTTCGAGCGTGACAGGGACGGCGACTTCTGGCTGCTCGGCTCAGCGAGCTCGGTCGTCCGCACCGAGCACGGCCCCGTCTACCCGATCCAAGTCGCCGACGCACTCGGGGATCTGCCCGAGGTAGACCTCGCCGTGCTGTACGAGACGGATGGCGCTATGGGCCCGGTCGCCGTCGCCGCGGTTAACCTTTGGGGTTCAGATCCCATTACCGCGGCCGACATCGGTGGCGCACTGGCCTCCGTCCCGCCCGCCGGACAACCGGACATCGTCCACGTCGTCAAAGACATCCGGGTGACCAACTGGTACCGGCCGGACCCCAGGACGCTCGCCGCCCGGGGGCTGCCGAAGGCCGGCCCGCGAACCTGGATCCGCGACCCCGACACGGGTGAGTACGTTCGGCTGACCAAGGCGGTGCGGGACGGGTTGGTTCCGAAGAGCCAGTAGGCCGGTCGAGATTCGGTGCATGGGGTAAACGCCGACCCGAAAGGACCGGCGTTCTGGATGAGCTGCCACAGCCCGTCGCTTTCAATCATTGAGCGCGATCAAGGGACTCGGCAACTTTCGATGCCCTGCCATCTCATCCGTGCGACGGATGTCGCGGCGGTTAAGAAACACGCGCAGGATGCAGCCGTGCGCCAAGTGAGTCACGATTGCTTCCGCGCCGCCCTTGGCGATCCGCTCGGCAGCCTCGGCCAAGTTGCCGACGGGCCACGCTGTATCGGCGGCGTCCGTCTCCTCTTAGACCTGCTTCTTGCCGCCGAGGCCGCGTCTATTCGGACAGAAGGCAACCACAACGGCGCCGAGCACTTCGGCCGCATGCATTCGCTCGTTCAGCGGTTCGCCAGTCCGATTGTCGTACCCACAAGCTAATGTCAAATTTGTAGGTCGCCCGTTAACTCTCCACTCGGTCGGCACTTACGCCCCAGTCCACTGCGCTTCGTACGAACGGATATCAGTCTTGTCCAAGAAGGTCATATTCCTACACGGCGTCGGCAACGGCGACCCACAGCGCAACTGGCTCTCGGGACTCAACCAAGGTCTTGCTGCCGCTGGCGTCGGCCCTGTGAGTGGGGCAGACGTAATTAGCCCAGATTACGCATGGCTCCTCAATGCCGTGGGCGTGAAACTCAAGCACCCACCTACCACCTACAGGGTGAAGGATGATCGCCCTGAGCGTCGCGCATTCGTTCGTCGCCAGTCACGCATCGAACGGCTTCTTGAACAGTCTGGTTTCGCCAAGGGATTCGGCCTTCGCCGCATGCCTGATGTCGTGGTCGCTCCCTTGCAGACAGCCACCGTTAAGAGCGGGGTCCTGAAGCAGGTCTACAACTACATGTCCGAGGAGGGGCTCCGGGCCGCGGTGCTTACCCAGGTCCTCAAGGAGTTGCCAGCTTCTGGCGAGATAATTCTGATCGGACACAGTCTTGGCAGCATCATCGCCATTGATCTCCTCGATCATCTTCCCGAGGAACTCCACGTCTCCCGCTTCATCACAATAGGCAGCCCTGGATCGGCTCAGATCCTTCACGAGAAGCACGAACGACTCCTCAAGCGATTCCCCTATGCGCGGGTCGACGACTGGACCAATTTCTTCGTACCGTTTGATCTGGTCACCGCCGGGCGCGGGCTCGCGTCCGTCTTTCCTGGCGCCCAGGATTTTCGAATACAGATTCCGCGTTCTACGACTAATCCCATCGCGCACAACGCTGAGCAGTACCTCGCTCACCCGGCGGTCGGAATGCTCGTTGCCGACGCCTTGGTTCCTCCGGTTGACGTGCCCGCCACGGGCACCGAGATCGCTGTTCGTATCGACGACACGGAGACCGACGCCCTCTTCACACTCGCCTATGGAAAGCGCGTGGCCTCAAAGATCGGCAAGAAGGACATCACCGCTCGCTACGAGGACACGCTCAAGGTGCTTAGTGACGAGTTTGTCGACGGGGTCCGTCAGCGCCTCCCGCAGGGCTCCAGCCTTCCTGTCGAGGTCGCTGCCATAGCCCAAGGCCAGCGCCCTGAATTCCCCCAGCGTCTCGAGTTCGACGATGCGGTACGCCGCGTAGTGGCGATGTCGTTCACCAACATCATCCAGCCGTACGAGATCGAGATCGGGAGCGCCCAGTCCGACGCTATCCCGGACTTCTTCGTCGACCTCGGATACACCTCCGACCATGGTCGTCGCGTCAAAGAGGCCATCGCGGAGGTGCGAGAGGTACTGACGGACAGCGGCGGGTTCCCCACCGGACGCCTTGCTCTCGCTGCTGCAGGCCTCGCACTCATCGCCGCCGGGCCGATCGGGATCGCCACCATGGGCACCGCGGCCGGGGCTGCAGCGATCACGAGCGGGTTGGCCGCCTTCGGTCCTGGCGGCATGGCGGGCGGACTGGCGCTTCTCAGCGGCCTTGCCTCCACCGGCGCCATGGTCACCACGGCAGCTGCAACGCTGAAGGTCGGTGACATTGCTGAGGCGAGCGATCCCGCGACTCTCGCAATTGCCGTCGCATCGTCCCACGCGTTGCAGATGGTCGGCGAGCCGCCGAACCCAAACCTTTGGGCGTCGCTCACCACGGCAGAGGGAATCGTCTCGGCTCGGATCAACAAACTCTCCGAATTCAGCGACCCCAAGTCGCCACTCATCTCTCAACTCCGCCAGACCCGGGAAATCATCAACCGTTTGATGAAGTTCGTGCACGACAATGACCTGGGCATGAAAAAGCTCACCCAGTACTAGCGGGCGATCGACGGGGCGATGTCCACGTCGCGGTCTTTCCGATGGTTACCCACGCATGACTCGGAGGTTCTTCATGCGCTTTATCCTCACTGCCATCCTCTTCCTTCTGGCAATACTCGCGGCGGGTCGATTTAGCCGCTATCTCGTCGCGGCACTGGCTTTCGGAGTGTCGGTAATGCTCTTCCTTGTCCTTTTCGTAGTAGGTGCCGTCATGATTGTCCTCGGCTGGAGTGACGAGTCATTCGACCTCATGATCGGAGGAGGCATCGTCATGCTCTTACCGCTGTTCGGAGCGGGGAACTTGTTGAGGCGAGCCCGCGGATAGTCCACCAGACGTTTCATGTCGGCCCACCGTTCGACACGGAGCTGTCATTGCCGGGGCAGGCGTTTGCCCGCCGCTTCTGGAACCCGCTACTACGCTTAACCGCACTTCACTCCGAGCGGCAGAGGACATCAATCCACCATGGTCAATGCTCAAGAACGAGGCCTGAACCAGATCCTCCAAGGGCCCTGGCAGTATCAGGTTCCGTTGTACCAGCGGCCCTACCAGTGGAAAGAGTCGAACCGGGCGCAGCTGTGGGAGGACGTCGTCCAACTCGCCGACGAACGGCAGATGGATCCGACTGCGTCGCACTTCCTCGGTTCGCTGGTGCTTTCCCCAGCACCTGGTGCGGCCGCGGGTGGGGTGCAGCGGTTCCTGGTAGTAGACGGGCAGCAGCGGCTCACGACTCTCACCCTTTTGCTGGCTGCCATCCGGGATCACCACGAGGCGACCGGTGAACTCCGCAAAGCCGAGGCGGTGAACGAGCTCTACCTCATCAACAAGTTCGAGTCAGACGCCCTCCGACTTAAGCTTTTTCCCACCCAGGCGGATCGCGAGGCATACGCGGCCGTGATCGAACGTCTCCCCGAGGCCGGTGGTGACGATCCCGTAGGGGAGGCCTACCGCTTCTTCCGCCGCAAGCTGATCGCGGCCGATGATCCGGAGGATCCACACGACATCGACCGGATCGAGGCGGCCTGCACCCAGGGCGTATCGCTAGTCGTCGTGACGACCGACGCGAACGATAACGTCCACCGAATCTTCGAGTCACTCAACAACACCGGCCTGCAGCTAAGCCAGGCCGACCTGTTGCGCAATTACCTCTTCATGCGCCTGCCTACTCGGGCGGAAGAGGTCTACAAGTACCAGTGGAAACCGCTTCAGGACGCCCTCACCACGGAGGAGCTTGAGGTCCTTTTCTGGTTTGACCTCGTGCGGCACCGCCCCACCGTTAAACAGGGGGACACCTACACACTGCAACAGCGACGGCTGGATGCGATCGAGGGCGAGGCCGCCATCGCGGCCGAGGTTGAGCGCCTCTCCGCCCTCGGAAAGTTGCTCCGCGTGGTCACCCACCCAGAGGAGGAAGTGGATGAGGCCGTCAGGATCCGGCTCCGCCGGCTCCACCAGTGGGATTCGTCGACCGTGCTTCCGGTCATGCTGTATTTCTTGGACAAGCGCGCCAAGGGCGAGGCCGATTCGGCCACCGTTGCCCGGGCGATGCTCGCTATCGAAAGCTATCTGGTCCGCCGACTCGTGATAGGCCGATCGTCGTCGAACGTGAACCGCACTCTGCTGGGGGTGGTCGCCGAATCCGAACCCGGGCGTCCACTCGACGAGTCCGTGCTCGAGTACTTGTCCACTGGTAGGAAGCACTTCGCCACCGACGCGGAAATCCGAGAGGCGGTCGCGCTCTCGCCCTTCTACATCAAGGGACGCGCCAACCACCGGGCGTTGGTCATGAAGTGGATTGAGGCTACGTATCAGAGCAAAGAGGCCGTCGATCTCTCCCAGACCACTATCGAACACATCATGCCGCAGACACTTTCGGAGGCCTGGAAGGCCGATCTCGAGGCGCTCATCGTCAGTGACGAGACCGTGACGGATGTCCACACCCGCTTACTCCACACGCTCGGCAACCTCACGCTGACCGGGTACAACACCCCCCTCGGGAATCGTCCCTTCAGTCAGAAGAAGACCGAATTCGCCCGCAGCGGTATCCGACTGAACCACTTCCCCGCCCACGCCGACGCGTGGGGTCCCACGCAGATCGCTGCTCGTGCAGAGGAGATTGCGGAGAAGGTCATCAGCGCATGGCCAGGTCCCGTCGCCCGCCCCCAGGACGACACGAGCTCGCTCTGGCGAGCGCTGGACCAGGTAGCAGCGTCGATCCCAGCGGGACATTGGACAACCTACGGCGACATTGCTTCGGCGGTTGGCACTCACCCTGTGCCGCTGGCTCAGCGGCTCGCAAGTCATCCTGTCCCGAACGCCTACCGCATACTCACCGCCGACGGTTCGATCTCCCCCGGGTTTGCCTGGATCGATCCCCGAGACGAGCGAGATGTCCACGACGTCTTGGCGAGCGAAGGTGTTGAGTTCGATGACAAGGGCCGGGCAGACACCTCCTTGCGGTTGTTCGTCGACGATCTAGTAGAGGGCACTGAGGATCGAGTGGACGGAGGTTGGCCTACCGATGTCGACACAGCTGTTCGTCGTGTCCGTTCGGAACTTCGTGGACTCGGTCGCCGCGCCCTGTTCCGGAACGGGGTGCTGACGCCGACGGAGCTCGCGACCTGGGTCGTCACCGGCCAACCGGAGCCTGCCGGCCGTGATCCGCGGTGGTCTCCCACTACCCGCACGACGCCTGCGTCGCCCTACGCCGAGCGCCTGAGAAAGTCAGCCTTCGCCCACGATGCGATCGCTCTACTACACGCCTATGTAAGTGCATTTCTGCCGCGTCCCGAGCTTATGGAGGCCACCCACTGGTCCGTCTCCGCACCGGCGCGAGCAAGCACTCTGTGGACTGTTTACGCTGGCGGGTACTTCGTTGCCGACGTAACGATATCCGACGACGGCCCTCTAATCAGGCTGTGGGTGGCGAGGAGCCCGATGCTCGCCGACGGTGCGAACAGCCTACTCGCCGAGCTAATCGGGGAATCGGTTCAGGTGACGGACAGTGGGTTCACTTCACTGAGTGACGATCAGACCACCTTGCACATCCATGATCTCCGAACCGCCAAGGAGCTCCTTGCTGACCCGGCTCTGGGGACTGCCATCAGACTCCACAATGCCCGGCTCGTCACCATGAAGAATGCTCGGGAGGCCGAGCACATCCCCGAGTTCCTTGACGGGGCGTGGTGAAGGGGGGCATTGGTGACGTCAACGACGCTCGAGGCCGCGGAGTGCCGGTTTACCGGCCCTTCCGGATCCGGAGTGCATAGCTGGGGTTCGCCGGTGATGCGGTGAGGCACAAGATGTAGGGGTCCTGGGGCGTGTGAAGATGCAAGTTCCTACACCAGCACTTCGCATCCCCAGGACCCGC
>NZ_JABFAN010000046.1:0-412 GCF_017168155.1 Dietzia sp. KRD202
ACGACGAACTGATGAATCTGAGCGTCACAGAAAAAGCGGCATTCGAGCCGGCCGGTGGCCCAGATGGCCTTCTTTCGCCGGCAGCGTGGTATCTCGACGACCTCGACGAGACCACCGAAGCACGCATCAGTGAGATCGTTCGCTCCGCGGTGCGATAGCACCCTTGCGGGCTCTGTTCGGGGTTCACCGAGCACCCACCGGGGCAGCCCCTGATACAACGGCTCCCCGGGAGTCGAGACTGTATTCACAGTCCAACTTCCGGGGAGCAGTTCGCAGTGAGGTCCGCCGACTTCAGAACACCACCGACTTCAGAACACCGTCACGCCTTGACGACGACGACCCGTCGGGATGGCTCGACGCCGGTGCTCTCGCTCGCGACGCCGTCGATCTTGGCGACCGCGTCGTGCACGAT
>NZ_JABFAN010000047.1:0-398 GCF_017168155.1 Dietzia sp. KRD202
GAGCAGGAGCCGACCTGGCGCATCATCTCGATGTCGTACGTCGTGCGCATGCGCAGCCGCTGGGCCTCCAGGTGCTTGCCCTGCTTCTCCATCGTGGCCAGGGTCTCGGCCAGCTCCGCCTCGATCCCGGCGATGGCCTTTTCCATGCGCTCGGGGCCCGCGACGTAGTGGCTGGCCGGGAAGACGTACAGCTGCTGGTCCTCGCTGATCACCTCGCCGGTGAGCGGGTGGAGGGTGGACAGCGCCTCGATCTCGTCGCCGAACATCTCGATGCGGACGGCGAGCTCCTCGTAGACCGGGAAGATCTCGATGGTGTCGCCGCGGACGCGGAACGTGCCGCGGGTGAAGGCCAGGTCGTTGCGGGTGTACTGGATGTCGACGAAGCGGCGGAGCAGCTG
>NZ_JABFAN010000048.1:0-573 GCF_017168155.1 Dietzia sp. KRD202
ACTGCAGCTCGGCCAATCGGTTGCCCATGCACCGATGGACGCCGAACCCGAAAGCGATGTGGTTGCGGGCGTTGGGCCGGTCGATGATCAACTCGTCCGGCCGCTCGAACACGGACTCGTCCCGGTTACCTGACGCGTACCACATGACCACCTTGTCACCCTTGCGGATGAACTGGCCGTTCACCACGGTGTCGGTCTTGGCGATCCGCCGCATGTAGGCAAGAGGGGTCTGCCAGCGGATGATCTCCGAGACCATGTTGGGGATCAGATCCGGATTGGCCTTCAGCTTCTCGAACTGGTCGGGGAACTGGTTGAGCGCGAGAACCCCCCCACTCATCGAGTTGCGGGTGGTGTCGTTGCCCCCGACGATGAGCAGGATCAGGTTGCCGGCGAACTCCATTGGTCGCTTGATCAGGTCCTTGGTGGCCTCGTCGCTCTGCAGCATCGTGATCAGGTCGAAACCCGGCTCTTCTCCCTCCGCCAGGCGGGCGGCCTTGTCATGCCACAGTGCGCTGAGTCCACGCGCCATGTCGACCATGCCCTTGAACAGCTCGTCGTTGTCGGAGGGCCCTC
>NZ_JABFAN010000049.1:0-397 GCF_017168155.1 Dietzia sp. KRD202
ACGCTCGACCACTCGCTGTGAGGTAACTTGGGAAACGAAAATGTAGCAGAACAGGTTTACCCCGAGTGACAGCATCACTCCGTGGGTAAAGCTGTCACCTAAGTTGAGGCCGAATAGCGTCGTGGGCGATAGCCAATTGAGCCCCAACGGGCCGCCGTCAAGCCAGCCAGTCGGCAGTACACCAGCATTGATCATCGCGGGCATAAGCAGGCTATAGGCCCAGATGGCGAAGCCCGCATTCATACCGACAATCACCCCAAGCCGGTTGCCGCGCTTCCAGTAGAGGCCGCCAATCAGCGCTGGGGCAAATTGCGAGGCAGCGGCAAACGAGAGCATGCCAATCGAGGCCAGCGAGGTAAATTCGGCAATCAGCTGGTAGAAGCCGTAGGCCATGGCC
>NZ_JABFAN010000050.1:0-432 GCF_017168155.1 Dietzia sp. KRD202
ATACTGTCGCCAGGGATCGGTGCCTCCATGTAGATAACACGACGAATAGCATTCTGATGCTGCACCAGCATCGGGTAGGTATTCCAGATGCCGATATCATGGGCGACCAGATCAAACGTCTGATTGCCACTGAATTGTTTGGCAAGCTTATAGAGCAGCACTGCAATATCGGTGGCTCTATAGGAGGGGGGAACAGCCGACTGGCCCAGACCTGGCAAGTCTGGTGCAACGACGGTGAAGCTTTTTGCCAGCGCGGGCATCAGTTGGTGCCACTCATACCACGTTTGTCCAAAACCATGCACCAGATAAACCAGTGGGCCCGATCCGCCTTTGACGTAATGAAGTTTAACGCCGTCGATGGTCTGATACCCACTAGTGAATCCATCGGGGATCGGGAATTCATCAGCGGGGCAAGTAGATGAAGCATTAGAA
>NZ_JABFAN010000051.1:0-464 GCF_017168155.1 Dietzia sp. KRD202
GCTCAAAGTGGGACGATAATGCCCAGCGGTGTAAACAATTTTTAAAGGCAAGGACAACAAAGGGGGCATCGAAAGGCTCTCTATGAACAGATTAATGAACGCGGTGGGGATAAGAATCTTGCAAGAACATTTGGGTGAACAGCACGCATAGCCACTCACACTCACCATCATACAAATGGTCAGCATGACGGAGGCTAACTTCATGTCGGCAGTACACTCGATAACGAAATATTAGGGTCACTATAAAAGGCAAAAACTTAACGAACAGTTATGCGCGTTAATTTATTAACTAGAGTACGTAGGGGCTGCACTGGGCTGCGGCGTTACGCACTGTTTTGGATAGTTTGTTACCGAGATAGCATGACCGGGGGGCGTTGAGGCTTGCCCGTAAACATTAGCTTGTATGGCTTCTACTACCGTGTTGATCTCTGGGCGCCAAAGGATGGTGTCATAAGATTCTCGAG
>NZ_JABFAN010000052.1:0-1181 GCF_017168155.1 Dietzia sp. KRD202
GGGGGAGGTTGTCCACAGGGAGGATTTCTCCACAGGCTGCCTGCATATCGCAGGTCACGGCGGGAGTGCGCGTGTCGGCGTGGGCGAGACTGCCGAACATGGGTGCATCAAAGACAGACGACCACGACAGTCCCTTTCTCTCGACGTTCGCGCAGCTCGCCCGCAGCGGCCTAGACCACGATGAGATCAACAGGCGGATCGGCGCCGGAACGCTACGGCGGGTGCGGTCCGGCGTCTACGCCCACGAGCCGGAAGCGGCGCCCGCCGGGAGCGGGCCCGACTACGTCCTCAGGGAGCGGGAGTTCCTCGAACGAACTCGGGCGGCCGCGCTCGCCGTGGAACCCGGGACGGTGATGTCGCACGGCTCCGCCCTCGCGCTCTACGGGCTGCCGCTCCACGGGATCCCCTTGGGCCGACCCACCGCCACCCGGCCGCGCGAGGGCGGCGGAACGCGGCGCAGTTCGGCGCTCGTGTGTTTCACCCTGCCCGTGGAGGGGGCGACCAGACTCGTCGACGGCATCCAGATGACCTCTCCGGCCAGGACGATCATCGACGTCGCACGGACGGTGAGCCTGGAGAGCGGCGTGGCTGCTGCCGATCAGGCCATCCGCCGAGGCATGTTGTCGCGCCCAGAGCTCCAGGACGAGGCGGGTCTGGCTAAGGGGCGCACGGGTGTCGGGCGCGCGCGGGCGCTGCCGGAGCTGACATGCGGGTTGGCGGAATCGGTTCTGGAATCGTTGATACGGCTGATCCTGGTGTTCGCGGGTCTCCCGCAGCCCGAGATGCAGGTGTGGCTGTCGGGCCGGAGCGGCAAGCGGTTCCGCGTGGACTTCTACTGGCGAGAATGGAGGCTCATCGGCGAGGCGGACGGCTTCGGCAAATACGGGAACAGCCCGCAGGAGATACGGGAAGCACTGAGCCGTGAACGCCAGAGGCAGCGCGATCTGGAAGATGCCGGCTACGTGGTGATTCGCTGGGTATGGGATGACCTGCGGCGTCCGGACGTGATCGTCCGGCGGGTGAAGGACGCGATGCGTCGGCAGGAGCAACTCGGACTCGGCCGCGCGGCGTAAGAGCGTCGCCCGCCGGCAACCAAGAATCCGCTACTCGGAATAGGGATCGGCTGGTCGAATTGGACTAGCGGATCCCGAATCCGAGTAGCGGATTTCGGGGCTGGGGCC
>NZ_JABFAN010000053.1:0-432 GCF_017168155.1 Dietzia sp. KRD202
ATCATGGGGTTCGCAGCCATGCCCGAGGTGAACATCAGGGCCACCATGCCCACCATGGCCGCGACCATGACCACGGGCATCAGCTTGGTCATGAGGTTGCCGGGGACCACACGTGGGATCTCCGGCGGCGCCTGCAGTGCCACCTCACCGCCCGGTGTGCGCGGCACCGGGCGGCGCGCACCCCTGTCGAACCGAACCGTACTCACGCTGTGAAAGCCCCCACCCGTGTCGGTATCCCCCATTACCGCAGACACTCTCGTTCCCAGGCGAGCTGTCTGTTATCCGCGCAAGGCTAGCCCATCGACGATCACTCGGCCAGCCTGCTCCGGTGCCGGAAGGCGGAATACCTGACCACCGATACCGGTTGAGTCGCTGTGCGACGTTTGCACCGATTCGAAAGGCTGGCCACCGTGTCCGTACCCCTGTCCATTC
>NZ_JABFAN010000054.1:0-1334 GCF_017168155.1 Dietzia sp. KRD202
CGATCCGATCGATGTCGCGGCCGGGTACGTGGTGTCGGCGATGGCGATCTCGACGGGCCGGGCCGAACGGATGATCACCTTCGCCCTCGATCTGCACCTGCGGTATCCGGCGATCCTGTCCGCGATGACGCAGGGGCGGCTGGATCTGCAGGCCGCGAATATCCTGGCCTCGCAAATGGCCACCGTCCACGTCGATATGCTCGAGGCGGTGCAGCGGCAGGTCGTCGAGGAATACCTCGCCGCGATCGAGGGCGGGGTGCGCATGGGCGAGAAAGCCATCCGCGGCAACGTCGATGCGATCATCGCCCGCTACGACGCGAACGGCATCCGCCTGCGCCGTCAGGAAGCCGCCCGCACCCGCGGGGTGCGACTGCACAAGGGCGTCGACGGCATGTCCAGCGTCTCGGCGATCCTGGCCACCGAGGAAGCGGCCGTCCTGGCCGAGGCCCTCGACCAACGCGTGAAAGACCACAAGTACGCCGACGCCCAAGCCGCCGCCAACACCCAAGCCGACACCGCCAACCCCGGCGGCGCCGGCGGCGCTGGCGAGGTCGAGGACTACTCGATCGCCGAGCGGCGCGCCGACGCCCTGATGTCCCTGGTGTGCGGCGATCCCGGCCTAGCCGGCACCCCGGCCCGTCCCGGCGCGCCGGGTGCCGGGGTGGCGTTGCGACCGAAGGTCACCGTCATCGCCACCGGCAACCACGCCCGCGACGACGGCGGCGCCCGAGTGGAGTTCACCCGCTCCGGCCAGGCCGCCCTGCAGGCCCTGCTGGACATGCTCGCCACCAGCGACGGAGCCACCTTCGAACCCATCGACCCGCGCATCGGCGCCGCCGATGACGCCCGCACCGCCCTGAAATACCGGCCCAGTGCCCAGTTGGCCCGCCGGATCCGGCTGCGGGACGGCACCTGCCGCCACCCCGGCTGCGCGATCCCGGCCGAGGCCTGTGATCTGGACCATGTGGTCCCGTTCGATCACGCCGACCCCCAGCGGGGCGGGCACACCATCGAGGCCAACCTCGCCGCGATGTGCCGGCGCCATCACCGGTTCAAGACCTTCTCGGACTGGCTCTACGACCTGCAGCCCGACGGCACCCTGCTGGTGCGCACCCCGGACGGTTCGACCATGCTCACCCGACCCTCCGGCCCGCTCGCCGAGTACCGGCGTGAACATGCCCGCGCCGAAACCGAGGCGTGGACCCGGCAACAACGCCGCAGCCCCGGGCCCACCGGTGACGAGCAGGCCGACGCCGAGCCGACGTTCTGGTCGCGCCGCGCCGAACGCCACCGCACCGAACGCCGCAACACCGAACGCGCCCGCACCTTTGACC
>NZ_JABFAN010000055.1:0-3879 GCF_017168155.1 Dietzia sp. KRD202
CCCGACCACCAGCCCGGCCCTCACCCCACCCGACCGCCGGCAGCACCCATCACCCGACGCGCCAACAACGAACCCCGCAACTGCTCCACACCCACCACCTCACCACCGGGACCCGACAACGGCACCCGCCAATTCGGATACTCATCCGACGTCCCCGGAACATTCACCGGCCGCCACTAATCGCCGGATGCAGGGGTTCGTCTCCAACTGGCGGTGCGGTCGAAGAACGGACACTGTCCTGGCCTCCGAGCGACGCCTCAGAGATCGTGTTCATTTCCCGCGGTTGCTCTACTACCGGAGGCGTCTGAACGACTATCCGTGCTTGATGTCCGCCAAGGCTGGGCGCTTTGCGGTTCGTCGCACCGTCGCCTGGCGAGGATCCGGCAGTAGGCAGTTGTTCCATGCAGGGATGGCCCGGGGCACCAGAGGGCGTCGGCGAGGTCGCTACTTATCGATCGAGCGTGGCACCTGGGCGTGTCAGATGGTCTGTGTGAGTTGATCCGGAGGAGGAATCATGAACGCTATGGCTGTTGACGACCACGACGCTACGGATGTATCAGACGCTGCTGGGCTTCGCCGGGAGGTGTTCTCGGATGCGCTGATTGATCACGTACTCGCCGAGACCCGTTCGCGAGGGTTGGAGTTGACTGGCAAGGACAGCTTTTTGAACGAGATGCTCAAGGCCGTCCTTGAGCGGGGCATGGGCGCCGAGCTGACCGAGCATCTGGGCCGCGATGCCCACGCCCGTGGCGGGGACGGAAACCACCGCAACGGCACTTCGCGCAAGACCGTGGCCACCGAGGTCGGCCCGGTGGAACTGGATCAGCCCCGCGATCGGCAGGGCTCGTTCGCCTCCCAGCTCGTCCCGAAGGGCGCCCGCCGGCTCGGCGGGCTGGAGGACCAGATCATCTCGCTGTACGCCGGCGGAATGACCGTCCGGGAGATCGAGCACCACCTCGCGCGGACCCTGGGGGTGGAGCTGTCGCACGAGTCCATCGCCAACGTCACCGACGCGGTCCTGGACGAAGTCGCCGCCTGGCAGCACCGCCCGTTGGAGGCGTTCTACCCGGTGGTGTTCCTGGACGCGATCCACATCAAGATCCGCGATGGAGCCCACGTGAAGACCCGCGCTGCCCACATCGCGGTCGGGGTCGATCTTGAGGGCGTCAAGCACGTGCTCGGCATCTGGGTGCAGGCCAAGGAAGGCGCGGCGTTCTGGGCCAGCGTGTGCGCCGAACTGGCCAATCGCGGCGTCAAAGACGTCCTGATCGTGGCCTGCGACGGGCTGACCGGACTGTCCGAGGCGATTGCCGCGACCTGGCCTTTCGCCGAGGTGCAGACCTGCGTGGTGCACCTGATCCGGGCCTCGATGCGGTTCGTGTCCTACAGCGACCGCAAGAACGTGGCCAAGGCACTCAAGCCGATCTACACCGCCGCCAACGCCGAGGCCGCCAGAGTCGCACTGGAGGCCTTCGCCGAATCGCCGCTGGGCGCCAAGTACCCCACCGCCGTCAGGTCGTGGGAGGCCGCCTGGGAGCGGTTCATCCCGTTCCTGGCCTTCGGCCCAGCCACACGCAAGCTGATCTACACCACGAACTCGATCGAGTCGCTGAACTACCAGCTGCGCAAGATCACCAAGAACCGCGGGCACTTCCCCAGCGATGCCGCCGCGATCAAGCTGCTATGGCTAGCCATACGCAACATCGAGGACCGACGAGACCGAGAACGCGCCAAGGACGCTCAACGCCGAGCAGACGGCCACGCAGGCCCCCGGAAATCGATCCCCAGACTCGTCGAAGGCGCCACCATCCACGGTTGGCGAGCCGCACTGGCCGAACTCGCACTGGCCTACCCGGAACGCTTCGACCCCCACATGTGACAGACATCACTAACCAAAACTCACACAATTATCTTGACAGGCTCTGGCACCTCGCCGAACCGGGGGGCCCTGACGACACTCCCTCGTAAACCCCGATCGGGGAGATTTGCTCAGAGAACCATGGATCGGAAGCGTCCGCGACTCCGAGATCGAGGGGATCCGATCGGCGCGGAGGGACAACGGTGTTCCTTTTCCCGAACGGCCCACTGGACATGGGATGGGGAAGTCGGCGGACAGTGGTGCGTTGCTCGAGCCCCTGCTCGATGCCGGGCTGGACGGGAGCGCAGGGACCGCTTTTGTGGATGTAGATTCCGCCGGGACTGATGTTGGCGCCGCCTCTATCCTCGACTCCCTCTCCGCCACCAGAAGGGCGCCCGCCGAGCCGATCTCGGGCGGCAGCGTGACGGTGCCCTCGCCCTCGGCGCAGAACGCGGACTCATGATCAGCGGTCGGTGACGGCGGGCTGAACCCCCGGGACGCGCGTGGGATCGTCATTGCAGGATCGGACGAAGGCAGTCGCCGGTCCACATTTCAGCACCGAGGACGGCGAGCTCACCGGGCTAGCAATCGCATCGCACGGGGGCTGTCTCGGCCGAATCGAGGTCCAGTTCGAGGGCCATGGCGATGGTACGTGCGTATCAGCCGTGTTCCTGAGAATGACAAGGGTCAAGCCCAATTGGCCCCGCTGTGCTGTTTTGATTTGGCCCCACCCTCGTGATGGGTTGGGGGTGGGTGTGCCGGTGGTCGGCGTCCCGGTCGCGGCTCCCATTCGGATCGGGGGACTACGGGGCCGACGAGACGGGTGACCCGGATCCCGGTGACCGCGGATCGTTCTCGCCCGACGGCATCATCGGCGCCAGCGTCATGAATGAGCGCAGCGCGGTCCATGATCACGACCGGTCGGATGAACGGTCGCAGTGCAGACCACCTCGCGGTGCAACCGACACCGCGGAGAATGCTGGTTTCTCTCAGATCTCTACGTCTATCGTCGTGGCAAGTGATCGGACGAATGCCTGCACGCTCTCGAGTCGGGTCTCCCAGGAGTCGTCGAGTGCGGCTTCCAGGGCGGGCACGCCCGGTCTCCAGATCGGCAGACCTCGGTGTTCCGAAACCGTCTCTGGCCTCCCCCGGCATTTGGTGTGTCGTCGGTCGCGATGTGTCAGACGTACTTGTCACGGAAGATCGTCCGCGGTCGATCAGTGTGGTTGGGCCCAGCATGTCTGTGGTCGGCGCGCGGGAGACGCGTACAACTCAGACCGACGAGCAGATTCGCGCGCGGGACATCCCTCACGCGGTACCAGCCGATGCCGCGGAACGGGTCGCAGACGGCCGACCAGCTCTGCTTCAAGCGAGACGCCGGCACCCCGATCGAGTACCTCCCGCATGCCCGACCAGGTCGGCCGCATGGCTACAGCCCGGAAGGCTGAGATCCTCTGTCCCGAGAACTCACGAATGCACCGGTTCTTCGATTGCGGTCCGGTGCCGGTGGACCCCGGATCGTGTCGACTGCTCTCCCAGGTCGGTTACGCCGCCGGCGTGCCCAAGTGCTAGCGGCCAAGCCAATCTCCCTGTAGGCGGACACGTAATTCCCTGCTGACGGGCAGTTGATCTCCCTGTCCGTGGCCAAGGGATCGGGCCGAGTCGCCACCGTGGAGCTTCCGGCATCCGGCCGTGTACTCGCGCGTCGCCCGCCCCCGGACCAAGTGGTCGGGGACCGCTGCGTAGACCCCCAACCCCTCCTGCGCAGGGACGTGCTCGCGCATCGGGCGAACAGGACCAACTTCGGCGAGGCCGCCTGCCTCGTCCTCCCCGATACACGCGAATTCGGCAAGACCCAATTGGCTGTCGCGATCGGACTCAGAGCGAACGCCGGGGTCAAGCCCCTGGAAGTGGTGTAACTGAATGGTGATCCTTCGTGGGTGGTCAGGCGGGTAGTTGCATCAGGTCATCGGTGCTCACCTCCGTCGGCGAGCTGGTGGCGGGGTCGGTGGTCAGGGTGA
>NZ_JABFAN010000006.1:0-25358 GCF_017168155.1 Dietzia sp. KRD202
GGTTCCTGGGGGTCGCGGGGGTCTCTCTTCGGTCGGGAGGTTCCTGGTCGGTCGGAGGTTCCTGGTCGGTCGGGGGTTCCTGTTCGGTCGGGGGTTCCTGTTCGGTCGGGGCCGTCACCACCGATAGTCGAGGAACTTTCCGTCCAGCGTGATCACGACGCGGTCGCCGTCGGGGTCAGCGCGACGGTTGATGTCGACCGTGAAGTTGATCGCGCTCATGATCCCGTCTCCGAACTCCTCGTGGATCAGCGCCTTGAGCGCCGGGCCGTACACCGACATCGCCTCGGTCAACCGATAGATCGTCGGATCGGCCATCACCTCCGCCGGTGTGCCGCGGCTCGGCTGCAGGGCGAGGCTCTCCGCCACGGCGTCGTCGAGGCCGAGGAGGTCGCACACCGACCGTGCCTGCTCGGTCGACAGCGGGTGCTGGCCGAGTAGCGCCGCGGTCGTCCACACCAGCGGGGTCCCCAGATGCTCGGCCAGGTCGGCCCAGGTGCGGCCCTGGCGGATGCGGGCGGAGTCCACGAGCGCCGCGGCCTCGTGCCTGGACATGATGGGGGTCATCGAACGGATCCTCTCGGTGGGCGGGTCGGTGGGGGCCGGCTGACGGGCTGGCGGGCGTGCTCGCGGGCTGGCGGTCGGGCGTGCCCGCGGGGTCAGACTGCGGCGGGCTCGGTGGTCGCGCGCTCGGTGTTGGCGCGCTCGGTCGTGGCTCGCTCGGTGGTGGCGGGCTCGCTGTCGGGGTCCGGAGCACCGACCGTTGCCGTGTCCGTGTCCGGGGACGACGTCCGCCGGGCCTTGGTGCGCGCGTGGGTGACGTAGAGGGTCAGGCCCACGAACAGCAGCCCGCCCACGAGGTTGCCGGCGACGGTCGGGATCTCGTTCCACACGAGGTAGTCGCCGAGGGAGAAGTCGCCGCCCAGCATCAGGCCGGTCGGGAACAGGAACATGTTGACCACGGAGTGCTCGAAGCCCATGTAGAAGAACAGCATCACGGGCATCCACATGGTCAGTGCCTTGCCGCTGACGCTGGTGGACATCATGGCGGCGACCACGCCGGTGGAGACCATCCAGTTGCACAGCACGCCGCGGAAAAACAGTGTCAGCATCCCGGCTGCACCGTGCTCGGCGTAGCCCAGCGTTCGGGATTCACCGATCTCACCGAGCCGCTGGCCCACCTCGTCCGGGGCGACGTTGAATCCGTAGGTGGTGATGAACGCGATGAGGAACGCCACGGTCAGCGCACCGGCGAAGTTGCCGACGAAGACCAGTCCCCAGTTCCGCAGCATGCCCCCGACCGTGACGCCGCGGCGCTTGTCGAGCAGGGCCAGTGGCACAAGGGTGAACACGCCTGTGAGCAGGTCGAAGCCCAGCAGGTACAGGAGGATGAAGCCGACCGGGAACAGCACTGCTCCGAGGAGTGCACTGCCGGTCTGGACGGTGACGGTGACGGCGAATGCCGCCGCGAGCGCGAGGATCGCGCCGGCCATGAATCCGCGGATGAGTGTGTCGCGGGTGGACATGTGGACCTTCTTCGCCCCGGCGTCGATCATCGCGCGGGTGAAGTCCTGGGGTTGGACGTAGGACACGGGTGCCTCCAGCTGTGCGGCGGTGGTGGTGGTACCGCGCCAAGTCTGGGAGGTCTGTGTGTCTGGGCAGTGACCTCGCTGTGTGGGCTGGTTACCCTTTGCTCACCGCGCGGGGGATCTCCCGTGAGGCCGGCGCCGCCCGGCCGGACACGCGGGCGGGCAGCACCGGCGTTCCCAGGTCAGCGCCTTGGGTCGCTTCCTCGCCTGCCGCTCGCGTCGCTTAGTGCCGGTCCGCACCCCCGCCGGTGTAGTCGCGGCCGATCACGCGCCCCCGGAACGGTTCGTGCTGGTCCGACCGCACGGCCGAGGGTGCGTCTTCCACGGGTGCGCGGCCCAGCACCGCGGGCGCGACCTTGACCGGATCGCCGATGATCGCCGTGGTGTTGGTGGCGTTGGTCAGGTAGCTCGCGGGGGTGTGGCCGCGGCGGTCGTTGTTCTGCCCGGCCCCTGCCGCGCCCATCACTCCCCCCATCGGCATCGCCCCCGCTCGCCCGGCGTGTGCCGCACTTGGTGACGACGACGAGAACGCCCCGGCACCCGGTCCCGCAGCACCCGCGCCTGCCGAACCGGCCCCGGGAGCTCCTACGGCCGGGCCGCCGGCACCGAATCCGGCCAGAGTGCCGGCGCCGCCCATGCGTGAGGCTCCTGCACCTGCGGCCGCAGCCCCGCCGCCGCCGACCAGCCCGGCTGTCGAGCCGAACCCGCGATCCCGATTGCGGTTGCTGTCGCCGACGGTTCCGCCTCGGATCCCACGGATCCCGGCCGCGCCGCCGGCTCCGGCGCCAGCGCCGGTCTGCTGACCGTGTGCGCCCGGTATCGGCGCGAACGGCGCCCCCGCTGCGGTCGTCGTGGCGTTGACACCACTTCCCGCCCCTGCCTGTCCCGCTGACGGCGCTGCCGCTCCTCCCCCGTCGGCGGCGCCTGCCCTCGCAGCCAGGAGAGCTTGCTCAGTGGCGGCATCCACGGCTGCGGTGGGAGTGCTCGTCGTCGTCATCCCCGGCGCTGCGCCGCCCGCGGTCCCGGCGGCCACCTGCGCCTCGTTGCCCGCTCCGCTCGCACCACCCGTGAGGGCGGCGATTGCGGCAGCGCTCGGCGCCGCCGGCTGGGCCGGCCGCGGGATGCCATCGGTGTTCCAGACGCTCGCCATGTCGATGCCGCTGGGCCCGCCCAGCGCCGAGGTCGACACCACCCGGTACGCGGCGGTGAAGTCGAGGTCATCGAGGTTGGCGTCCATGACTGCGGGGCTGTACTCGGTGTTGACGATCGCCCTGGCCTGCTCCTCCGCCGCCGCCATTCGGGCCCGCGACTCCGCAGCGGCGCTCAGCCCCGCAGGTCCGTGCTCCTGGCCGGAGAGCTGCGCGATCTTGGCTTGCGCTGCCTGCTCGGCGACGTTGGTGCGAGTGGTGACGAACCCGTCGTGCGCGCGCCTGGCCTTGGCTGCGACCTGCTCCAACTCCCCTGACAAAGCGAACGCCGAGTTGACCAGGCCCGTCACCGAGTCCTGCGCACTCGATGCGAACTCCCCCTGCCAACCGCTACCGAGGATGTTGTTGAGTTCACCCCTGAGCTGCTCCGCAGCTGCAGTGAGAACCTCGGATACCGCGGTGGCCCGCTCTTCGATTTCACTGAACTGACTCGGCTGCAACCCTTCAGCACATTGTGCGATGCGCTCCAGGGGCGAATTCGACACATCCTCCGGGCCCACCCGGCCATAGGCGCCCATCACGCACATGTCGTCGAGCGTGAATACGTCCGTCTCACTCGCGTGGATCAACCCGAGACTCTGCAACCCGACAGGCTCCTCCGCCACCTTCGACAGCGCCTCCGCCAACGCCTCATCCTGCGCCTCGATGAGCCCCCCGGCGGCGGCGAACAGCATCGACATCGCTTTTGCTTGATCGCGAAAGCCGTTCAGTAATGTCGACAAGTCGTCAACGGCAAACAACGAGTACACGGTTCCGATCTGGCGGGCAGTATCAAAAGAATCGGTCCCGACGGATTGCGACTGCCACCAGCGGAACCTAGATGCCGACGAGACCTGCTCGATGAACCGCCCACACGCACTGACGCAAGCGTCAGCAACACTTGGATCAAGGTGAACCATTACTGGAAGTCCCCTTCTGACAGATATGGCATGACTGAAAGAATCGACTCATCCAAAACTGAACATGGATCCGCGAAGTTTTCGCCTTTGAACGCAGACAGACCGTGTATGAGGTCCACACTTACTATAAGGGTGCCCTCCGATGTGAAAAACGACTGCTGGCAACCGTTGTCCCCCATATCCGCCTTACTAAGAAGTCGTAAACTCGGGCGACCTGCAACTTGCGACTCGCTAGCGACCAATGAATCATCTCCCAGATAATCTCCTCGCGACTTCCACGTCGAAAGCACTCCGAAGATGACTTCCTCGTTCTTCCAGCCGCATGCGAACAAGTCCCCAGGCTGGTGGATACGCAACTGCTCGTCCTGCCGGACAGGCGAGCTAACCCCCTCCTCGATAGCCTCCACCGGTATCTCAGCACACGGGTCGAACAGGGCAGGCCTCTGCTCGATCGGCAGATCCCAGGGATTGCCCGGCTCCTCGGCAGCGGCTGGGCTCGTCGTCGTCGACGTATCTTCTCCCCCGTCAGCTGACGCGCACCCGGACAGCACCACACCGGCGGCCACCAACGCGGCTACGAACGCTCTACTTTTCCCCACAACCTGTACGACGGGCCGAGCCGCCGAACGGTTCCCCCGACCTGCGGTTCGCGACGCAAAATCGCGTCGCCGCAGTTCGGAGGGGGTGCCGTCAGGTCGGTAGGCGTTCACGATCAGAGATCCTCCCAGTCGTCACCGGCCGACGGGTGGGTCATCACAGTGACGGCCCAGAAATTTCTGCGTCGAACGCGGAACCGGACGGCAGGCTCGCGACGTCGTACCTGGTGACGGACAAGCTGCAGGAAGGGCGAGGCGTGAGCTACACGATCGGGCAGATCAGTCGCTGGGACACCAACGCGCTGACCGCCGCCGGGGACGCCGTTGCCACCCGTCGTACCACCGCAGAAGAGGTACGAAACTTCTTGGCCGACGGGCGGGACACGCTCGCGGAGGGCTGGTCCGGCGTCGCAGCAGACGCCGTCCTCGACGCGGCGGAAACCGAGAAGTCGCACGTCACCAAACTCGCAGACGGGCTCGAAGACCTCACTGACGCCCTGTCCCGAGCCGAAGCAGCCCTGCAATCCGCAGTCCAATCAGTACGCGACCGAGTCCGCGACGCCGTCAGTGCCGGGCTGGTCGTCGGCCAGGACTCCGTCGGCCCCGGACCCGGCCGCGACGACATCACCCAGGACACCGTCAACGCCCATGCCGAGACGATCCGCATGGCCCTGGACACCGTGCGGTCGCTCGACGAGCACTACGGCCGCGAGATCGACCTCGTGGCCACCCGGCTCCACGAGGCGATACCACCAGAAGTCGACCGGCGACCGATACCGGGGCCAGAGCATTCATGGTTTGCAGCAGTCGACGCCGTGACCGGCGCGGCCGGCTACGGGTTCCCCATATCGGCCGACGAGCTGGACCCCGAAACTCGTGGAAAACACAAGCTCAACCCTGTTGCGGACGCCCCCGGGAAGGCGTGGGCTGGCGTCCTACGCGGCCTCGGCAGAGCGGCCGGCCCTGCCGGCGCAGCCGTCACCGTCTACGACGGCGTCGAGGGATACGCGACAGGCGAAACCACTGCTGGAGAAGCGTCCATGGAGACGGCGGGCGCTCTCATCGGTGGCACCACCAGCGGCATGGGGCTCGGGGCCATGGCCGGCGGTGCCATCGGTCCACTCGGCGCGATTCTGGGCGCTGGGATCGGCGCAGCCGTGGGCAGCTACTTGGGAAAGAAGGGTGGAAGTGCGGTGTTCGACCGATACTTCGCCCCGTGACTAGAAGGAACCGAATGGACGACGACAAACCTGACGATGGCCGCAAAATCCGATGGGTCTGGTTGAGGCCGCTGACCTGGGCTGACTTCAAACACAACATCCGCCTCATGGTGGACAACGACCCCTCGGTCCTCGTTCAGATTTTCGGAAGTCTGGCGGTTATCGGCGGAGTGATCATCTGGGGCGAGTTCTTCGCCTGACTGGGGGCCAGCGGCGCAGGCTCGTATCACCCGTCGAGAAGATCTCTGCAATCCTCTTCGGTCGATTGCTCGAGGCACTCCATCCACCGAACCTGGTCGTCAACCCAGGGATGCCGCGGTTCCTGTCCGACATCCTGACGCCACACGTAGTTGTCGCACAGGATCGCAACGCCACTGGCGTCGACCGCCCTGCGGCCGATATCCGCTCCCATGCACTCCGCACCGAGGCGTGGCCCCGCCTGCCGCATCGCCTCCTCGACTGCCGGATTCGGCGCCAACTGCGGGTCACGCGACCACGCGGCACCGTCGGTGTACTGCAAACGGGCGCAGAAGGCGGTCACGCCGTCAGCGAAGACGGCCAACGCACCGCGGGGCCCGCACTCAGCACCCTCGGCCACGATCGCCGGGGTCGGCGCGGCAGGACTGTGGGGTGTCTCGTAGAGCGTTGTGGAGGTCGGTGTTGCGATCTCCTGCGAAGTGGCCTTTTCGGCTGTGGTCACAGTAAATGCCGACGAAGTGGCGGAGGTGGGCGCCGGCCCCGGCGCATCATCAGCACCTCTTCCGAAGTCGCCGCACCCGGACACAACGGTGAGCACTGCCGTCAGCACACCGGTCACCCTCACTCGCTCCGCGGCCACGTTCATGTGATCAGTATTGACACCGTCATCGTGGTGGGAGGCCTATTACACAAACCAGTTCGCACAGTCCCCCGCAAGGCCAGCTGAGTCCGGGCGCAATCGGGCGAGTAGTCCGCGAGCACGCGGCGGTGATGGCACCGGCGTTCCTCTTTCACTGACGCGAACTGGGACGACGCGTTCGTGTCGTACCCAGGTGATCTAATCGAACACATGAGCGACACCGGGATGCGAGCCACGGCCAGCAGGGAGCTAAGCGCCATGATGTCCGCGCTCGATTCCCACCTTGAGCGCGACTGGACGGGAGTGTCACCGGCGGAGCTGCATGCCGAACTGGTCGCCCTCGAACAGGCCCAACGCCGCATCCGGGCCACGCAGGCCCGTGTCCTGGCCGCCGCCCGCACCTCGGGTACCGCCCGGCAGATCGGGTTCGTCAACGAGCGACAGATGCTCACCGGCGGCCTGGGCCTGGCCCCCGGGGAAGCGCGCGGCCGACTCGACGACTCCGCCATCGCCGACACCGCCCGCATGCGCGCCACCGCCGCCGGCGCCCTGTCCGCCGGACACCTCAGGATCATCAACACCGCCCTGGCCGCCCTGCCCGACGACTACGACGACGAGGCGCGCGCACACCTGGAAGCGCAGCTGATCGCCCTGGCCGCCGAAAAGTGTACGACCCGCCGCCTCCAGGAACACGCGCACCGACTCCTGGATGCTGTCGACCCGGGGCGCACCGAGCGCGGCGCGGCAGAGCGGGCCCGCCGCCGCTCGGTCACGTGCGGCGGCCAGGGACTGGACCTGATGGCCCGCGCGGCGATGACCATGGACCCGCAGCTGGCCGCGCTGATGCGCGAAGTCCACGCTCGCTGGGGCCAGCCCGGCCGCCTGTGGCCTGACCCCGACGCCAAGGACACCCGCACCGACGGTCAACGCATGCACGACGCGCTCGTCCACGCCCTGACCCTGGCCCTGTCCGCGGACGCCGCCAAGACCGGCGCACCGGCGGCGATCGTGGTCCGCGTGGACCTCGGCCAGCTCGCCACACTCGCCGGCTGCGGCGAGACCGACGGCGGGATCCGCGTACCCGTGCCGCAGGCACTGGCCATGGCCCGCGGCAACCACTGGTTCCTGGCCCTGTGCGACAAGGAAATCGACCTGCGCCTGTTCCGCAGTCGCCGCACCGCCTCCCGCTACCAACGCCTCGCACTGTTCGCCGCGTACGGAGGCTGCACCCACCCCGACTGCGACCAGGACGCCCGACACTGCGAAGCCCACCACGCGGGCAGACCCTGGGCCGCCGGTGGCCTCACCAACATCGACGAACTCGCCCTGGCCAGCGGCGACTGCCACGCGATGATCCACGACACCGGCTGGTCCACCATCCCCGACCCGCGCGCGCCCCAGGGCGTCAGGTGGATCCCACCCCGGAACCCCCCGCGCGGCCGACCCGCCACGGCCCAAACCCGGACCACCACCACCGTCACCACTCGAAGCGCCGATACTTCCGTTCGCGCTCCTCCACGACTTCGACGCCGCAATCACGCAACGCCACGACGCAGTCCGGGAGGCGGCGTGATGACGCCCGGCGTGGGTGGGTCAGATGGGCAGCGTGGTGTCCGAGATGGCGAAGTCGCGCAGCCAGTCGATGAACAGCGCCCACCCGCCGGACAGCAGCAGCAGACCCACGATGATGAGCATGACTCCGCCGAACACCTGGATGGTCCGGGTGTGCTTCTGCAGCCAGCCGACGGTCCGCATCGCCCAGGTGGAACCGAACGCCACGACGACGAAAGGCAGACCCAGACCGAGGCAGTAAGCCACGATCAGCAGCACTCCGCGCGCCGCGTCGACCCCGGTGCCCGCGGCGACCGAGAGCGCGGCAGCCAGGGTCGGCCCCAGACACGGGGTCCAGCCCAGGGCGAAGACGGCGCCGAGCATCGGGGCGCCGATCCAGGTGGACAGCGACTTGGGTTGCATGCGGGTGTCCCGCTGCAGGGTGGGGACGAGGCCGATGAAGACGAGCCCCATGAGGATCGTCACCACGCCCCCGAGACGCTGCAGCAGCTCTTGCTGGGGTGCCAGGTACTGCACGGTGCCCAGCACCATGGCGCTGAGCATCACGAAGACCACGGTGAATCCGCCAACGAACAGCAGCGACGCGCCCACCACACGGGCGCGCGAGGACCGTCGGGTGCGGCGCTCCTCCATCGTCAACGTGGCGGTGGCGGCCCGCTGGCGTTCGGCGGCGGCAGCGGTAGCCGGCGGACGTTCGGCGCCCACGACGCTGGCGAGGTACGCCAGATAACCGGGCACCAGCGGGATGACGCACGGCGAGGCGAACGACACGAGGCCTGCCAGGATGCACGCGCCCAAAGCCAGCAGGATCGGGCCGCTGGCCACGGTCTGCTGGAACGTCTCCCCCACACTCTGTGCGAGCAGGATCGTCTCCGGGTTCACGTCTGGTCGACCTCCTCGGCGAGGAGCTCGCTGACGGTCTCGCGCAGCTCGTCGTCGGTGATCTCGGCCAGGTACACGGCGGCCACCCGGTGCTGCTTGTCGAGGATGATCGTCGCCGGCACCACGGACGTCGGGAAGCCCCGCAGCGCGGCGACCGCGGCGTTACTGGGATCCCAGATCGAGGGGAACGTGATGCCGTTGTCCTTGACGAAGTCCACCGGCTTCTGCCGGTTGGGGTCGCGCAGGTTGATGCCGAACACGGTGGCACCCTGGGGCTCGAATTCCTCCTGCAGGCGCTGCAGGTCGTCGGACTCGGCCCGGCACGGTCCACACCACTGGCCCCACAAGTTGAGGATCACCACCTCGCCGGCGAAGTCCTCCTGCACGGTGAGTGTGCGGTCCGGGTCGAGCAGGTCGGGACCGGTGAGCGTCGCGACGGGCTTGCGCTCGGCCGGGGGGTCGTAGTGGATCTCAATTTGCCCGTCGGGGCTGACGAACTCGAACGTCTCCGGGCCCACCACCACGGCGTCGTCGCCGGTCGCACAGCCGCCGACGAGGGCGCCGGTCACCAGCAGCGCGACGAGGGCGGCCTTGGGCTTGCGCATGATTCAGGCTCCAGTCTGCGACGGGTCGGATGCCCCCGCCGGTTCCGAATAGACGATGTCGCGCAGTGTCGTGCCCTCGAACACCAGCGAGGTGATCGAGGCCAGCGAGCACTGCCGCTTGCGCGGGTCGTGCCACAGGCGCCGCCCCTCGAGGAAGCGGCGTGTGGTGTAGACCGGCAGCTGGTGGCTCACCAGCACGGCCTCGTGCCCGCGGGCGGTGTCGAGGGTGGAGTACACGGCGCCGATCATGCGGTGCGCGATCTGCAGGTAGGGCTCACCCCACGACGGCCGCATCGGGTTGAGCAGGATCGGCCAGTACTGCGGGTCGCGCAGGGCGCCGCCGGGGCCGCCCACCTTGCGCCCCTCGAAGCGGTTGTCTGCTTCGATGATGTCGGCGTCGATCCCCACCGGGAGTCCCAGTGCCTCGGCGAGAGGAGCCGCGGTCTCCTGGGCACGCTGCAGCGGCGAGGCGACGATCGACACGATGTCGTGCCCCTGCCCCAGCACTCGGCCGACGGTCTCGGCCTGGCTCCGTCCCAGCTCGGACAGTCGGAACTCGGGCAGTCGCCCGTAGAGGATGCCCTCGGGATTGTGGACCTCACCGTGACGCACCAGGTGCACGATCGTCTGCGTCTCGCCGGCGCGAGCCGAGGTGTCACGAGGAATCGACGACGACGAGACCGGCTGTCCCGGAGCGGCGATCGTCCCCGGCTCGGCCCCGTAGGCCGCGGACCCCTCCGGCTGCGACTCGAGGGGAGGCTCAGCCGGGGTCGCGGTGGCCCCGGACCCGCCCAGCGACGGCGGCGCCACGGCGGGGGCGGGATGATCTCCCCGGAGGGGGATCGGCAGTGAGGTGGGTCCCGTCGACGGGACGGCGAGCCGCCCGCGCAGTCCTCGCCCGTTGCTGCTCATCGGCCCGTCTCCGGGGCGGACGCCGCGGCGGCCGCTTCCGCGGCCACCGGCAGTGCGTCGGAAATGTGCTGGAAGTCGTCGTCGGTGAGCGCGGTGGAGACGAACCAGGTCTCGAACGCGCTGGGCGGAGCGTAGATGCCGCGGTCGAGCAGCGTGTTGAAGAACGGCGCGTAGCGGAAGGTCTCGGCGGCCTTGGCCCCGGTGTAGTCGGTGACCTGGTCCTCGGAGAAGAACACGCTGAGCATGGTGCCCGCCCGCTGGATGGTGTGCGCGACACCCGCGGCCTGCAGAGCGTTGCTGATCAGCGCCTCGAGCCGGTCGGCGTTGGTCTGCAGGGTGTAGTAGCAGGCGTGGTCGGCCAGCCGCAGGGAGGTCAGTCCAGCCGCCACGGCGACGGGGTTCCCGGACAGGGTGCCGGCCTGGTAGACGGGGCCGGCGGGGGCGAGGGCGGCCATGACGTCGGCGCGACCTCCGAACGCGGCGGCGGGCAGCCCTCCGGACATGACCTTGCCGAATGTGGTCAGGTCGCCGGCGACACCGTCGATCCCCCACCAGCCGCGGTCCCCGGCACGGAATCCGGTCATGACCTCGTCCATCACGAGCAGTGCCCCGTTGTCGGAGCACAGGGTGCGCAGTTCTTCGTTGAAGCCGGGCAGCGGCGGGACGGTGCCCATGTTGCCGGCGGCGGCCTCAGTGATCACGCAGGCGATCTCGTCGCCGTGGTTGGCGAAAGCCACCCTGACGGCGTCGATGTCGTTGTACGGCAGCACGATCGTGTCGTGGGCGGTCGCGCCGGTCACGCCGGGCGAGTCCGGCAGCGCGAACGTGGCCAGGCCCGACCCGGCGTCGGCGAGCAGTGCGTCGACGTGTCCGTGGTAGCACCCGGAGAACTTGACGATCTTGGAGCGGCCGGTGAATCCGCGGGCCAGGCGCACGGCGCTCATGGTGGCCTCGGTGCCGGAGTTGACCAGGCGCACCTCGTCGACGGAGGTGCGGGCGACGATCTCGCGGGCGAGGTCGACCTCCCCCTCGGTCGGGGTGCCGAAGCTCAGTCCGCGGGTGGCGGCGTCGCGGACGGCGTCGACGATCCCGGGGTGGGCGTGCCCGTGGATCATGGGGCCCCACGAGCAGACGAGGTCGATGTAGGTGTTGCCGTCGACGTCCGTCATGCGGGAACCCCGCGCTTCACGCATGAAACGCGGGGTTCCGCCGACGGAGTTGAAGGCGCGGACCGGGGAGTTGACTCCGCCGGGGATCAGCTCGCAGGCCTCGGCGAAGAGCTCGGCCGATCGGGTGGTGCCGGACATGCCGGACGGGGTCTTGAAGGCATCACTCGAAGAGGTCACCGGACCAGTGTCTCAAAGTCCGGCCGCGAGCACCCCCTCGCGGTCTCAGCCCTGCGGCGAGGCCGGCGGGGCGAGGGGGGCGAACATCGACTTCGCGGCGGCGTCGACCTGTCCGGCGAAGTCGTGCACGGCCTTCTCCGCGTCGGCGACGGCCGTCTCGGCCTGCTGCTGCAGCTCCTGCGGCGTGGGCAGCGGTACGGGTGCGGGCGTCGGTGCGGCGACGGACCCCGAGGCGGGCGTCGGCGCGGCGACGGAGCCGACCGCCGGGGCCCCGACGGAACCGGTGCCGGCGGCGTTCACGTCGCCGGTGCCGGCGTCGCGGTGGGTGCCGTACCAGTCGTCAGCACCGTCGACGGGAGCGGACATGCCCTGCTGGGCGGCGGCAGTGCGCTCGGCCTGGCCCCACTTCGGCAGGGGCTCCGGCGACGGCTTGCCCGCGACGTGGCCCGGCTCGGCGATCCCGGTCTCCAGGAACTCCATCACGAGCTTGTCGACGGCCTCGTTGCCCATGCGGAAGGTGCCGTGGTCGCCGCCACCGACGGTGACCAGTGCGCCACCCATGGCCTCGGCCACGCGGTGCGCGCCGGCGATGGGGGTGATGGCGTCGTCCTCGGAGTGCAGCACCAGCGGCTTCTCGTCGAGGGCGTCACCGTTGGGGCTGATGGTCTTGGCGACCGGCTGCCAGCCCACGCAGTCGTCGCCGGCTGCCTCGACGGCGGCGCGGGCGGTGAGGCGGTTGCCGCCGGTGTACTTGTCGGCCTTGGCCGCGATGACACCCAGCTGGTCGGCCGGGGCAGCGGTCTCGTTGCAGGTGATGATCGAGTTCATCTCGATGTCGGTGCGGTACACCGGCGAGCGGTTCTCCTGCGCGGCCAGGATCAGGCCCACGGTCTCGTAGTCGGCGCGCGCGATGGTGCCGCCGTCGTTGTAGTACTTGAGGATGTGGGCGAGCATCGGCCAGGCCTGCTCGGAGTAGGTGGCGCCGACCGTGGCGTCGTAGAGCCCGGTGGTGGCGTTGTTCGTCAGCCCCTGCAGCGCGGCGGCGCGGGCGAAACCCTCGACGCGGGCGCGGGCGGGGGCGGTCCCGTTGATCACGTCGAGCGCGGGCTTCTCGACGGCGCTGCCGCGGAGCTCGACGGGCAGGTCGCCGGTCTGTGCCGGCGGCGGGGTGAGGTTGGCGGGACCGCCCACCTCCTGGTCGGTGACCCACTTCCAGGAGTGGAAGACCTTCAGCGGGGTGTCCCCGAGGCCGTAGTAGTCGTCGCGCTCGGCGATCCAGGCGAAGATGTCGTTGACCCGCTGCTCCTGGGCGAGCGCACCCTGCTCCGCCTGCGTGTTCCAGCGCCAGTCGGGGTGGGTGTTGGAGTCCAGCACCATGCGGCCGGTGGCCTCGGGGAACAGCGTGGCGAAGTCGGTGCCGATCGCGGTGCCGTAGGACACGCCCACGTAGTCGACCTCTGCGAGCTCGAGCGCCTCACGGACCGCGTTCATGTCGCGGGCGGCGTTCTCGGTGGTCATGGACTTCATGTACTCGGGGTCGGTCCCGTAGCACGCGTCGTGGAGCGGGTTGACCGTGTTCGGGCCCACGTAGTCCACGTTGCAGACCATGGGATTGGAGCCGTACAGCCCGCGGGGCTGGACGGCCACGAGGTCGTGGTTCTCGTACAGGCCGGCCGGGTTGGCGCCGTCGAGGGCCGGGCTCCAGAAGTTCAGGGCGTAGTTGCCGGGCCCGCCGGGGTTGCCGAACACGGTGGAGCGCGCCTGGCCGGACGAGGCCTTGATGCGGGTGAGCGCGATCTGGGTCTTGGCGGCGTCGGGCGCGGTGTAGTCCACGGGGACCTCGACGGTTCCGCACTCGAGACCGGCGGGGACGTACTCGGCCTCGATGCCGAGCATCTCGGTACAGTCCTGCCATTCGACCTGGGCGGCCGAGGCCACTCCCGATCCCAGAAGTGCGATCGCTCCCACGACCGCGGTGGTGCCAACGAAAGTGCTGGAAGGCTGCACCGATCCCCGTTTCCCTGTGCTGTAGGCGTTACTCCGGCGAATCGGACGCACCGACCACTCATTTTTACGAGCGTCACATGCGTCCGAACCGCCCCAAATGTAGCCTGTGGCCGACGCCACGACACACCCGACCGGGCACACTCAGAAAACCGTCATCCGATCGTTACCGCGACGTCCGCGTCGCCCGGAAAAGCCCTGGCAGAAGTAGATCTGTCAGGATCCGACCCGGGGGGCGCGCCGGAGGACTGCGAGGGTGGTCAGGACCATCGTCAGCCCCGCCAGGACGGTCGCGGCCAGGAGCAGCCGGGGATCGGTGTGGATGCGTTCGATGCTGCCCTCGACGGGCGGGTCGATGACCGGCGGCGCGCCCGTCACGATGTCCCTGGCGAACCACCACAGCACCACGGCGAGTACAGCGCAGGCGACCGCGGCCACGCCGAGGCGACGCGAGTTCACTCGGGTCCCGGCTCGCGCGGGAGACCGGCGACAGCGCCGGCCAGGGCGCCGTGCAGGGCCGCGGGGTTACGGGACCAGGCGCGGACCTCGCCCCCGGTGTCGAGTCGCAGACCCACGGCCGCCCGGCGGCGGGGCATCTCCCGCAGCTCGCCGAGCAGTCGGGCCGTCTCCCACGAGGCCTCGGAATCGTCGGCGGCGGTGAGGGGCAGCACCTCCTCGATCCGGCGCAGTTCGAGCTCCTCGGTGCCCTGGAGGTACACGTCGGGGGTCAGGCGGACGCGACCGTGGACGCGGGTGGCGGCGATCATCACGCCGTGGCAGAGGGCGGTCGCGATCGCGCAGACGGTGAGCATCAGCCAGTGCACCGGGGCGCCGGTGGCGAGCTCGAACCCTCCGGCAGCGGCGCAGAACGCGGGCGCCGCGAGGATCCAGGCCCAGCTCCAGCCGTCCTCGGCGTACAGGATCGGCCCCTCGGGTTCGATTCCCGGCCGGGCGGCGATGGGTTCACTTGCCGGCACGCGCGCCGCCTCCCGGGGTCGTGTACTGGATGGCCTCGGCCTTGTGCTGGCGCCACACGGCGGCTGCGGCGCACAGTCCCGCGAGGATCTGGAGGGCGATGACGACGAAGCTGATGACGTCTCCCCGCTCCCCCGCGGTCGCGACTCCGCCGAACACACCGATCACCACGGACACGGCGTCGACGACGAGGAAGATGGCGACGATGTCGAGCATCGTGCGGGCCCACCCCTTGCCCGCTCGCAACCGGAAGGCCAGCCACACGGTGACGGCGGCGACGATGAGCGCCAGCACCGCCCCGGCCGCCAGAGCGATGGAGAACATGCTCTCGACGGAGACGTCAGTGGACCCGGTGTTGGCGACCGCGTCGCGGAAGGCGTCCCGGGTGGCGGTGGGCAGGTCCCCGAAGCTGGCGGTCGCGGAGTTGATCAGCATCCCGAGCAGTCCGAACGCGGCGGCGGCCAGCCACAGCACCCACGCGGTGTGGATCTCCTCCGGCGGCGGACCGGCCGGCTCGGCGGGTGGCTCGGCGGGTGCGTCGACGTGCGGGTCGCCGGGCGCAGGGCTGTCGCCGGGGCGGTTCCCGCTCGTGGTGTCACCCGACCCCTCGGGGCCCGGTCCGGTCCGCGCGGGTGGGCGCCACGGCCCGCTGCCGCGGGTCACCGGGACCCCCACCCGTCGGCGAGGAGGCGCGCGGCGTGCAGGGCCCAGTAGGTCAGGACGATGTCCGCGCCCGCGCGGCGGATGGAGGTCAGCGATTCCATGACGGCCGGGTCGTGGTCGATCCAGCCGCGCTCGGCGGCGGCGGAGATCATCGCGTACTCGCCGGACACCTGATAGGCGGCCACCGGCACGTCGGAGATCTCGGCGGTCTGGCGCAGGACGTCGAGGTAGGACATGGCGGGCTTGACCATCACCATGTCGGCGCCCTCCTCGAGGTCCAGCTGCACCTCACGCAGCGACTCCCGCAGGTTGGCCGGGTCCTGCTGGTAGGTGCGCCGGTCGCCGCGCAGGGACGAGCCGACGGCCTCGCGGAACGGGCCGTAGAAGGCGCTGGCGTATTTGGCGCTGTAGGCCAACACCGCGACGTCCTGATAGCCCTCGCGGTCCAGGGCTTCCCGGATGGCGGCGATCTGGCCGTCCATCATCCCGCTGGGCCCCACCACGTGGGCGCCGGCGGCGGCCTGGGCGACGGCGAGGTCGTTGTAGGCGGCGAGCGTGGCGTCGTTGTCGACGATCTGCTCGCCGCGCGGGTCGGTGCCGAGCACACCGCAGTGGCCGTGGTCGGTGAACTCGTCGAGGCAGGTGTCGGCCATGATCACGAGGTCGTCGCCGACCTCGGCGCGGACGGCGGCCAGCGCGCGGTTGAGTATGCCGTCGGGGTCGGCGCCGCAGCTGCCGGTGGCGTCCTTGTCCGCGTCGAGGGGCACGCCGAACAGCATGATGCCGCCCAGGCCCGCCTCGGCGGCGGCGACGGCCTCGCGCCGCAGAGAGTCGACGGTGTGCTGGACGACGCCGGGCAGCGACGAGATGTCGCGCGGTGTGTCGATCCCGTCGGCCACGAACGCCGGCAGCACCAGCTGTCGCGGGGCGAGCGTGGTCTCGGCGACGAGCCTGCGCATGGCCGGCGTCGAGCGGAGTCGACGCGGGCGCACCAGCGGCGCGGGAACGGACGTGGTCTCGTCTGGCGGTGTCGTCACGACCCCCACTGTACGAAAGTCGCCGGTGGTCGGGCGCGGCGCTCACCCGCGCTGCGCCGGGACGCGGGCTCGTCGACCCCTGAACACGCGCCTGCCCCGCGCGGCTGGTCGGCCGGGCGGGGCAGGCGGCGCTGGCGGTGCGGGCGGCGGGGCTGCGGCTCAGCGGCGCCGGGCGCGGCGGCGCGGGGGCGGCAGTTCGCCGGCCGCGCGCAGGTGGTCGGCGTGCGCGGCGAGGGCATCGACCAGGTCGAGCACGGACGCGTTCTCGGGCTGGACGTCCACGCGCAGGCCGAACTCGGCCGCGGTCTCGGCGGTGCGCGGCCCGATGCAGGCGATGAGCGTGCGCGCGTGCGGCTTACCGGCGATGCCGACCAGGTTGCGGACGGTGGACGAGCTGGTGAAGCACACGGCGTCGAACCCGCCGGTCTTGATCATCTCGCGGATCTCGGCGGCCGGCGGGGCGGCGCGGACGGTGCGGTACGCGGTGACGTCCTCGATCTCCCAGCCGCGGCCCGTGAGGCCCTCGGCGAGTGTCTCGGTGGCGATGTCGGCGCGCGGCAGCAGGACCCGGTTGACGGGGTCGAGCACGTCGTCGTAGGGCGGGAACACCTCGAGCAGGCCGAGGCTGGACTGCTCGCCGCTGGGCAGCAGCTCGGGCTGGATGCCCAGTTCGCGGACGCGGGCGGCGGTGCCCTCGCCGACGCAGGCGATCTTCACGCCGGAGAAGGCGCGGGCGTCGAGACCGAACTCGACGAACTTCTCCCACACGGCGCGCACGGCGTTGGAGGAGGTGAACACGACCCACTGGTAGCGGCCGTCGACGAGGCCCTTGACTGCACGCTCCATCTGGGCGGGGCTGCGGGGCGGCTCGACGGCGATGGTGGGCACCTCGACGGGCACGGCGCCGTGCTCGGCGATGCGGTCGCTCATCTCGGCGGACTGCGCCTTGGTGCGGGGCACGAGCACGTTCCAGCCGAACATGGCGCGCGACTCCCACCACTGGTGGCGGTGACGCTCACCGGCGGACTTGCCGATGGTGACCACCAGGTCCCCGTCCATGTCGCGACCGACCTCGGCCATGGTGGCCAGGGTACCGTCGGCGGACTTCTGGGCACAGAGCGAACCGGAGCAGGTGACGGTCACCGGGGTGCCGGCGGCGAGGCCCTGCTCGGCGAGGCTGGAGGCGGCCTCGGCGAGGTGCCGGCCGGTGGTGCGTAGGACGATCGGGCCGGGCGAGCCGACGAGAGCGGCCCAGTCGACCTTGCCGCGGCCGTCGGCGAACACGTAGCCGGAGCCGAGCGCGATGCCGGCGAAGGCGGGCACGGCGGTGGCCTCGGCGACGCCGGGGACGACCTCGAACGGCACGACGGTGCGGCCGACGGCGGCGATCTCGGTGACGGTGGCGTCGGTGGTCATGGGGTCGCCGGTGACGAGGCGGACGACGTCGCGGCCCTTCTTGGCCTCGGCGACGAGCTGCTTGGCCACGGCGGCGGGCTCACCGAGCACGGGGCGGACGTCGGCGGCGGTGGGCGCGGGCAGGGCCTTGAGACGCTTGATCTCGGCCTTGTCCTCGGCGGCCACGGCGGCGTCCATCTCGGCCCGGCGCGCGTCGAGCAGTTCCTGCGGCACCGGGACCTCGGTGGCGACCAACGCCAGCACGTCGGCCGAGACGTCGGCGTCGGCGAACACCAGCGGGTTGCCGGTGAGGACCTCTTGGGCCCGGCAGGTGAGCATCCCCGCGTTGCCTGGACCGCCGCCGACGAAGCGGACAGTTCCGGGGCGGGTGGTGCGTGCTCGAGTCATTGTTCGTCTCTCCGTGGGGTGGGTGCCGCGCGCTGGCTGCGCGCGAGATGGGAGTTCGGGGATCAGGGGTCGGTGACGGTGGGTGGCGCCGTCGTGGATTCCCTCGGTACGAGTGGGGCGCGTTGCTCGGGCGGTTCGGCGGCCATGAGGTCACGGGCGCCGCGGTCGAGCAGTTCGGCCGCGAGGCGGCGGCCCAGCTCGTCGGCGGCGGCGATCGGTCCGTCCGGGTGGTCTGCGGTGGCGGTGGTGCCGTGGGTGCGCAGGACGGTGGAGCCGTCGTGGGCGGCCGCCACCGCGTGCAGCGTCAGTTCGCCCCCCTCCAGTTCGGCGCGCGCGCCGACCGGGGCGGTGCAACCGGCCTCGAGGTCGCGCAGGAGCCTGCGCTCGGCGGTGATCCGGACCCGCGAGGGCAGGTGGTCGACGACGGTGAGGGCCTCGGCGGCCTCGGTGTCGTCGGCGCGACATTCGACGGCGAGGGCGCCCTGCGCGGGGGCGGGGAGCATCTCGTCGATGCCGAACCGGTGGGTGGCACGCTCTCCCATACCGGTGCGGTCGAGGCCGGCCGCCGCCAGGACGACCGCGTCGAGGTCGCCACTGGTGACGTATCCCATCCGCGTGTCGATGTTCCCGCGCAGGGGGTGCAGGTCGAGGTCGGGGCGCAGGGCCGCGAGCTGGGAGCGCCGGCGCGGGGCGGAGGTCCCGACCCGGGCGCCCTCGGGCAGCGTGTCCATGGTGAGCCCGTCGCGGGCGATGAGCACGTCGGACGGGTCGACGCGCGGCGGCACGGCGATGGGGGCGAACCGGTCGTCGGGCGCGGTCGGCAGGTCCTTGTACGAGTGGACGGCGATGTCGCAGTCCCCGCGCTCGAGGGCGGCGCGCAGTTCGAGGGTGAACACGCCCACGCCGATGCGCTCGACCGGGGCCATCACCACGTCGCCGCGGGTCCGCACGATCACCAGTTCGGCCGGGTACCCGGCGGCGATGAGGGCGTCGCGGACGTGCCCGGCCTGGGTGGTGGCCAGGGTGCTGCCGCGCGTGCCCACCTTCAGGGTCCTGCTCATGACGCCTCCTCGCTTCTACCGTCCACCGTGTTGTCCAGGTCGAACAGTGTGCGTACGACCGCCGCGTAGTTCTCGCCGTCCGGTTGGGCGGCGAGTTCCCGGAACCGCACCGTGGGCGGGTGCAGAAGCTTGTCGACGACCCGGCGGACGGTGTTGGCGACCTCGTCGCGGACCTTCTCGTCCATGTCGGGCAGTCGGGACTCGAGTCGGCGCATCTCGGCCGCGACGACCTGCCCGCCACGCCCGCGCAGCTGCCCGATGAGCGGCCCGACGCCGGCCATGCGCTCGGCCTGCGTGTACGCGGTGAGCTCGGCGTCGACGATCGTGCGGGCGGCGTCGGCGTCCGCGGCGGCGGCGGAGGTGGCGGGGTCGGCCTTGAGCGCCTCGATTCCCAGGACGGTCACGCCGGGCAGGCCGGTGACGGCGGGATCGACGTCGCGCGGCATGCCGAGGTCGCAGATGACGAGCGGGCCGCGGTCGCCGCGGCGGGCCAGCGCGGTGTGCACGTCGCCCAGGGTGACGACGGTGCCGACGGCCCCCGTGCAGGTGAAGAGGATGTCGGCGCGGGCGACGGCCTCGGCGAGCCCGTCGAGGGGGAAGGCCGTGGCCGGGGTGCCGGAGTCGCCGGCGATCTCGGCCAACCGGTCGGCGCGCTCCGGGGTGCGGTTGGTGATCTCGATGTGGGAGATCCCGCCGCGGCCGAGGTGGGCGACGGCCAGGCCGCCCATCGCGCCGGCCCCGAGCACGACCGCCCGGCGTCCGTCGAGACTGCGGCTGGCGCCGTCCGAGAGGATCTCGGCCGCGCGGTCCAGCGCCACGGACACGACCGATGCGCCGGCCGAGTCGATGCCGGTCTCGGTGTGCACGCGCTTGCCCACGTGCAGCGCCTGCTGGGCGAGCCGGTGCAGGGTGGTGCCGGCCGCACCGATCTCGGACGCCGACTGGTAGGCCGTGCGGATCTGGCCGATGATCTGCTGCTCGCCCACGACCATCGAGTCCAGCCCCGAGGCCACGGAGAACAGGTGCTCGGCGGCGGACTCGGAGTAGCGCACGTACAGGTGGCGGCTCAGTTCGTCGGCGCCCAGGCCGGAGTGGCGCGAGAGCAGGGTCACGACGTCGTCGAGCGCCGGGTGGAACGCGTCCACGGCGGAGTAGACCTCGACGCGGTTGCAGGTGGTGACGATCATCGCCTCGTCGACGTTCTCGCCGGCGATGAGTTCCTCGGTGAGCCCGTCGCGCTCGGACTCGGAGACGGCGACCGCCTCGAGCAGTGACACCGGCGCACTGTGATGGGACAGCCCCACCAGGAGAATGCTCACAACCGACCCCCGGACGCCAGGGCCTCGGGGGGCCATGCCAGAATGGATGCCAACTCGTCAACTCGGCGAGAAGACGGTCGGAGAACAGACGGGGCCCCGCAGGACGAACTCGCGGAACGCTGGTCCACAGTCGGTCGTCTCCCGTCGGTGTGCACGGCTGCGTACAAGGCGCTCCCATGGCGGAAACACCCTGCCGGGACGGCCGTGGCCTCAAGCCTGCGTACGACCCGTAACGGGCTCCACCGTAACCCGCCTGACACCCCGGGACAAAACCGTGACAGGGGCGGATGCTATATCCGGCCGCCCTCCCGCGGGCACCGTGAACAGCACGGACCGCAGTACGGTGGCATCCGTGCCCCCTCGCCGCAGGTCTTCGTCGACCATGTCCGCCGCGACCCGCGCCCGATACGCGAAGCGTCGTCAGCGGCGTCTGTCCCGCGTCGACAACGACCTCACCGACCCGCAGTGGGCCCGGATCCTCGACGCGTGGAAAGCCTGCGCCTACTGCTCCGCGACCGGGCCCGCGCTGCAGAAGGACTGCGTCCAGCCCATCTCACGCGGCGGGCGCTACACCCTGGAGAACGTGGTCCCGGCCTGCGCGTCGTGCAACGCGAGCAAGCACAACAGCGAGGTCACCGGGTGGCTGCGGCGCAAGAAGCTCGACGAGGGCGCGTTCCTGCTCCGGCACGCGACCATCCTGCGGGACCTGCGCGACGCGCCGCGGGAGGAGTGACCGCCCACCGTCGCGGCCAGCGCCGCGCGCACCCCCCGGCACCGCCCGCGCTCGTCGGCCGGTTCAGTCCCATCCCGGGAACGGGCCGGCCCCGGCGAGGGTGGCCAGCAGCTCGTCGTCGTCGACCTCCCAACACGAATGCTCCGCGCCGTCGACCAACACCACCGGCAGGCGGTCGCCGTATTCGGCGGCGAGTTCGCGGTCCGCGGCGTGGTCGACGTCGGTCACCTCGAGCCGGGCGCCGGCACCCTCGCACAGTGGGATCAACTGGCCGTGGACGCGGACGCAGCTGCCGCAGCCCTCGCGGGTCAACAGGGTCACCGTGTGCACCATGGCTCGATAGTGCACCACCCCCTCGGGGCTGCTCTAGGATGGGGTCCCCGCGCCCTTCAGGAGGTCCCGCCCGGTGAACGACTCCCGCCCGGTGAACGACGACGCCGACGACAACGACGACGACAACGCGCCCACCCCCGGCGGCGAGGCCTCCGAGGACGCCGCCGAACCGGTGGAGTCCCACCGCTCCCGGTCCGGCCCGCGGCTTCCCGGTCGTGCCGATCTCGGCTCGGCTCTGGGTCGGCTGCTGTGGCGGCGCCGCGACGCGCGGATCCAGCGACGCGCCGGTGAGGCCTCTGCCCAGCACGCCGTCAAACTCGAGCCCGGCGCCGAGCCCGGCCCGCCGCTGGCCGACTACGACCCCGCCGAGGGCGAGGGCGAGGGGTCCGGCGCGGGCGCGGGCGCGGGCGCCGGGACCGCCGTCGCCGACCGCCCCGCGGACGCCGTCGCGGAGCGTGCGGCAACCGACCGTGCCGCCGCCGACCGTGCCGCCGCCGAGACCGACGAGTCGCTCGAGCCGTTTGTGCCGGACCCGCGGGTCGCGGCGTTCTTCGACGTGGACAACACCCTCATCCAGGGCGCGTCGATCATCCTGCTGGCCCGCGGGCTGGCCAAGCATCGCTTCTTCACCGCGCGCGACGTCGCCGGGTTGGCGTGGTCGCAGGCCAAGTTCCGGATCTCCGGGGAGGAGAACGCCGAGGACGTCGCCACCGGACGCGACAAGGCCCTGAGCTTCGTCAAGGGTCGCACCGTCGCCGAACTGACCGAACTGAGCGAGGAGGTCGTGGACACCTCGATGCTCGACCGCGTCTGGCCGGGCACCCGCTCGCTGGTGCAGATGCACCTGGACGCCGGGCAGCAGGTCTGGCTGGTCACCGCGACGCCGGTGATGCTGGCGCGGGTGATCGCCGCCCGGTTGGGCCTGACGGGTGCGCTGGGCACGGTCGCGGAGGAGGAGTACGGCGTCTACACCGGCCGGCTCGTGGGCGACATCCTGCACGGGCCCGGCAAGGCGCACGCGATCGCCAAGCTCGCCGAGGCCGAGGGCTTCGACCTGGCCAAGTGCTACGCGTACTCGGACAGTTTCAACGACATGCCGATGCTCACGATGGTGGGCAACCCGGTCGCCATCAACCCGGATTCGAAGCTGCGCAAGTACGCCTCGGAGAACGGCTGGAACATCAAGGACTTCCGCACCGTCCGCAAGGCCGCGAAGAAGGCGATGCCGGGTGTTCTCGCCGTCGGCGGGCTCGCGGGCGCCCGGGCGGCCGCGCGCTCTTACTACGGCAGCCGCGCGATGGACCGGGTGCGCCGCATCTTCTGACGCGGGCCCGCGCCGGGGCGCTCCCCCGCCGCCGGCTCAGCCGAAGAAGACGCTGCCACGGCGGGCGAGGTTGCGGAACAGCGTGTTCTGGATGGTCTCCCGGACCTGGTCGGTGATCTCGAAGACCACCATCGGGTCCTCTGCGGCGTCGGGCCCCAGGTGCGAGGTCTCGATCGGCTCGCCGAACTCGATCGTCCACTTGGTGGGCAGCGGGATGCCGCCGAGCGCGCCGAGGAGCGGGAACGCGGGCGTGACGGGCATGTACGGCAGGCCGAGCAGCCGCGCGAGCGCCGGGACCTCACCGATCTTGGGGTAGATCTCCTCGGAGCCGACCACCGAGCACGGGATGATCGGCGCGCCAGCGGCCAGGGCGGTGGCCACGAACCCGCCGCGGCCGAAACGCTGCAGGCGGTAGCGGTCGGCGAACGGCTTGCCGAGCCCCTTGAAGCCCTCCGGCCACACGGCCACCACGTGACCGCTCTCCAGCAGGCGCTCGGCGTCGGCGGCACAGGCCAGGGTCGCCCCCGCCCGGCGGGCCAGCGGCGCGGACACCGGCAGCGACATGGCCAGGTCGGCGGCGAGCAGACGCAGGGCGCGTCCGGCGTGGTCGTGGACGGCGACGGTGGTCATCATCCCGTCGAGCGGCAGGACGCCGGCATGGTTGGAGACGATCAGGCCGGCGCCGTCGGCGGGGATGTTCTCGGCACCGATCACCTCGACCCGGAACCAGTGCTCGAACAGCGGCCGCCACAGGGGCAACCACACGTTGGTGTGGAAGTGCTCGTCGAACCCGAACTCGTCGACCTCGTACCCGCCGGTGACACGGGAGGCCAGGAGCTCGCCGGCGGCGTTGACGGCGTCCGCCAGGGTGGACAGGGCGCTGATGTCGCCGGTCGCGAGCATCGTGTCGACACCGCGGGTCAGTTCGCGGACGGGCGCCAGGACCTCGGCATCGAGGGGCAGTGCGTCGACCACCTGACCGATCGAGCTGCGCAGGGAGGTGAGGAACCTGTCGACGATCCTGCCGAGCTCGGTGGCCGCGGCATCGCTGTTGGTGGTCTCCCCTATGAAGCCCTCGCCGACGGTTCGGTAACCGGGGGCGTCGCGTCGGCCCTCTCCCCAGCGGGGGCCGCCGAGTGGTTGGGACAGGTCGAATTCCGGGCCCTTCACGGCGCCCCCTCCTCGATCGGGTCGGGCTCGTTCGTCTCCGGCCGGTTCGGGTCGGGCTCGATCGGCTCCGGCAGGGCCCCTATCGACTCGAGCTCGCCGATGGTCGAGTTCACGCCCGCGCGCAGTCGGCTGGCCACCGGGCCGGGCAGTCTGCTGGCGATCTTGGCGGTCTTGCGCTCGAGTGCGGCGCGCGTGACGAGGGGCTCGGCCCCCGAGTCGACGAGGTAGGCGTGCAGCGCCTCCTCTGTGGTGTACCGGGGCGTGAACCCGAACCTGGTGCGCATCCGGGTGGTGTCCATGGTGCGGCCGTACCGCAGGTAGCGCAGCTGCGAGGGCCCGATGTCGCGCAGTCCCTGGCTGGAGAGCAACCGCGCCGCGAGTTTGAACGTCTGCGGCATCACCGGCAGCGGGATGTGGCCGGCGCGGCGGATGGCCTGCGTCAGGGTGAGGATGCCGTCGGCCGCGATGTTGTACGTCCCGGGGGGCGCCCCCGTCGCTGCGTGCAGCAGCGCATCGAGTGCGTCCTGCGGGTGCAGCAGCTGGATGCGCGGGTCGTATCCGGCCAGGACCGGTGCGACGGACGGCAGCAGCAGCTCGCCGACCACCGTGGGCTCGGGCAGCCCGAGGATGGCCGGGATGCGCAGGATCGTCACGTCGATGTCCGGACGCTTGCGGGACATCCCACGCACGTACCCCTCAACCGACAGGTGGTCGAGCGGGATGCCGCCACTGGGCTGACGCCGGGCGGCCATGTCCTCGGTGAACATCGCCGGGTCGACCCCCGAGGAGCCGTACACCGAGGTCGACGAGATGAGCACGAACCGCTTGACCGTCGCGGCCCGCCCGCACGCGGCGATCACGTGCATGGAGCCCATGATGTTGGCCTCCTTGACGGCCGCGCGGCCGCCGGGGGCGAAGTCGGTGTGGTGCAGCCCGGCGTGCACGACCGTGTCGATGCCCGCCTCACGCAGGATCCCCTGCAGACGTGGGGACTGCGGGTCGAGGCGCACGAACTCGGCGTCGCGCATCCGTCGGCGGTGCTGCGGCGACGGTTTGACCGAGTCGATGGCCAGGACGCGCTCGACGGAGTCGTTGCGCAGCAGCATGCCGACCAGGTGGGCGCCGAGATACCGGCTGCCGCCCACGACCGCGACGGCACGAGCCGGGCTACGGTCGGGCAGTTCGGTGTCCACCCGCCCGAGTCTAACTGCGGACCCCCCTGCCCATGTGCGCGGACCTCACAGCCCGCGCGATCCGGACAACGCCCTGACC
>NZ_JABFAN010000006.1:25458-120428 GCF_017168155.1 Dietzia sp. KRD202
GAAATACACCGATGCCCGCCACCACTGTCGGTGACGGGCATCTGCTACAGGCGTGAGTCCGGGCGCTACCGAGGCGCCGCCGGACTCACTTACCGAGTTTGCGACGCTGCACGCGGGTCCGGCGGAGCATCTTGCGGTGCTTCTTCTTGGACATACGCTTGCGGCGCTTCTTGATCACAGAACCCATATCGGGGTCACCTACCTGTCGACTACTGGTCTGGGGCCTTACAGCCCGCGAAGGGCCTTGACTTGCGCTCCGGCGCCTGAGAGCGAGCTCGAAAGCCGGGACGGAACCCGTCCAGACTACCTCTCGCTCCCCGCGGCCACGAAAACGGGCCGGACACCGCCCCGCCGGGGCGGTTCAGTGCGTCAGCCCGCGGAGAAGTACGACGTGTCGAGGTACTCGTGCACGGCCTTGGAGTGGACCCGGAACGACCGCCCCACCCGCACGGCGGGCAGTTCGCCCGAGTGGACGAGTCTGTAGACCGTCATCTTGGACACGCGCATCAGCGCGGCGACCTCGGCCACGGTGAGGAACTGCGAGCCCCCCGCCGCCTGTGCGCCGCTATCGGTCTTGTCGGTAGTCGCCATCGTCACAACCCTTCGTGGCACGCGTCGTGCCGCAGGCTTCCCCTCCTGCGGTACGGACACGCACGTGCTGGGTATGAGCCTAGCGTGAATGGTGTGATCAATGCGACGGGAGTGGGCGAATTACATCGACGACACGCCGCCCGATCCGCGCCTCACCCGCCCTGAACTGGGCTTGTGCTAAACGAGCGACCCGCCGGGTGGGTCACATCTCACCCGGCGGGTCGGTTCGGTACGCGCACACCCGGCCCGTTCGGTCGCCTCGGCGACGGGCCCGGGTGGCGGGTCAGTCGATCTCGTCGTCGTCGTCGCCATCGGTGGAGGCCAGTGCCAACGCCCGCGACCGCGACGCCGCCGCCTCGACCGCGTCCGCCACCGCCGAGCGCAGTCCCCCGGCCTCCAGCCTGCGGATCGCCGCGGCGGTGGTGCCGCCCGGGGAGCTGACGTTGTAGCGCAGTTCGGCGGGTCCCTCGCCGCCGCCGGTGAGCATCGCGCCCGCGCCGAGCGCCGTGCCGGCCGCCAGCTTCAGCGCCACGTCGCGCGGCAGCCCGCGCTCCACGCCGGCGTCGACCATCGCCTCCGCCATGAGGAAGAAGTAGGCGGGGCCGGACCCGGACACCGCGGTCACCGCGTCCATCTGGGCCTCGGTGACGACGACGACGAGGCCCACGCTCTCCATGATCGTGGACACCTGCTCGAGATGCTCATCGCGCGCATAGCGGCCCTTGCAGAGCGCGGAGACGCCGTGCCCGACGAGCATCGCCGTGTTGGGCATGACCCGCACGACCGGCGAGCCGGCGCTGAGCTTGTTCTCCAGCACGGTCGTCGGCACGCCGGCCGCGAGCGAGACCACGATCGACTCGTGGACGCTGTCGGAGATGGCGTCGCCGATGCGGCCGACCACCGCCGGCACGTCCTGGGGCTTGACGGCCACCACGATCACGTCGGCGCCCTCGCAGCCGATGTCGAGGCTGGTGGACAGGATGTTGTACTTCTTGGCCAACTGCTCGGCGCGGGCCTCCACGGCCTCGATCACCACGATGTCCGACGGCTCGGTCCCGGCCTCACGGAGTCCCGCGATGAGGGCCTCGCCGATGCGTCCGCCACCGACCACTGCGATTCTCGTCATGCCCTTTACAGTGCCACACGCGTGCGCGGCCGCCCGCCGGCCGCGGTCGAACGGGGCCGCCCGCTCGCGCCACCCATCGACTCGCGCTCGCCGCCACCGCCGCCTATTCGATGTCGCTCCACCTATCGCATCCGGTGGGTGGAGCGACATCGGATGGGCGGCGGGAGGGATTCGGTTGCCCGTCGCCGGTTCCCGCTCGCGCACCGCGGCTGAAACGGCCCCGCCCGCACCTGGAGCAGGCGCGGGCGGGGTGCGGGTCGTGGCCGGGATGCGGCTAGGAGACGAGTCTGAGCAGGAGTGGCCCGCACGTCACGCCCAGGCCGACGATCACCGCGAGGGCGATGCTGACGGAGTCGTTGCTCCTGCGCAGGACGCGGACCATGGCCACCAGTCCGACGATCACGACGATCGCCAGCGCAAAGGCCACCCACGGCAGGTCGCGCCAGAGCAATTGGAAGCCGATGAACAGTGCCGCGCCCGCGACCGCGGAGGCGAGCACCTGCGCGACGAGGATTAGCCACTGCGACGCCGGCGACCGCTCGGGCTCGGCTCCGCCGGGGGCGTCGTCGACGTCGCGGTACTGCGAGCTGTCCGGCTCCGCCGGGGTCTGCTGCGACGCGTGTGCGGGGGTCGGAGCGTCGGCCCGGTCGGCGCCGGGCTGGTCTGTGCTCGTCCGGTCGGCGACGGGGGCGTCGGCCCCGGGCCGGGCGACCGGCTGCTGGTCCGCTGTCGTTGCGCCGGCCTTCGTCGCCTCGGTCTGCGCCGCGTCGGACTTCGCCGCGCCGGACTTCGTCTCGTCGCGCTTCGGCCGCTCGGTGCCGGTGCCCGCGCCGGCCACTGCCGCGGCCATCCCCGCGACCCCCGCACCTCCGGCGGCGGCAGCGGTCGCCGCACCCAGGGCACCCCCGCGCGTGGCGGAGTCGGAATCGTCGGGCTGCCCGGCTGGCGCCTCGGGGGCGCGGTGGGCGGTCGAGCCACTGCCCGACGGCACACCCCATGCGGAGGCATCGGCCCCTGCGGCGGGCTTGTCTGCGGGGGCGGGCTTGTCAGCCGCCGGAGCGGCGGAGGTCCCGGCGGGCTTGTCGGCCGCCGGAGCGGCGGAGGTCGCGGCAAACTTGTCGGTACCGGACTTGCCGGTGGCGGGCTTGGCGGTGGCGGGCTTGTCGGTGCCGGGCTTGACCGCCGGGGCGGTGGACGAGGCCGGCGCGGCCTTGCCTGCGGATCCGGCAGGTGCGGACGGAGCTGACTTGTCGCCCGAGCCCGGGGCTGCGGTGCCGGCGACACCGGCAGCAGCGGCGCCCGCGACACCTGCGGCCGCGGCGCCGGCGGGCCCCACGCCACCACGATCGGCGGGCGTCGGGCGGGTGGCGGGAGCGTCGGAACCCGACTGCTCCGCATCCTTGCGCTTGCGGCCGAACAGCCCGCGCAGACCGCCCTGCTTTCCCTGCTGGCCGGCGTCATCGGAGGCGGAGCGCGACGGGGTCGGCGCAGACGGGGTCCGCGCGGACGGACTCGACGACGTCGGGGCCTGCTGCGGGGCCGGCGAGGTGGTGCGCGTCGGTGCGGCGGACGACTTCTCGGCCGACCCGGCCGGCGTGGACGCGGGCGCCCCTGCCTCCGGGGCCCGCCGCCGTCCCGAGGGCCGCGGGGTCTGCGGGGTCTCAGAGGTGGACGACCTCGTCGTCGTCGTCCCCGGGGTCTCCCCGGCGCCCGTCGGGGCACCACCGTCGGCACCCGACTCCGCGTCCCGCTCGGCGTCGCCACCGGCGGCCGCGGCCTCTTCGGCCTCCCGCGCCCGACGCCGCGCCGCGCGACCACTGAGCACGGTGTCGTCGGTGATCTTGGGGATCTCACCGGTGAGCTCGGAGACGCTGAGTCCGCCGCCCTCGTCGGCCCGGCGACGCCGACGCCCGGCCGGGGCGTCCTGCTGCTCCGCGCCCATGCGCTTGAGCAGCTCCGCCACGGTGATCTGCTGACCGTCTGAATCCTCGGCCATCGTCAGCTCCCCTTCCCGTCGCCGCCCACGTCCCGGTCGAGACGCTGCAGGATGAGCCCCTCTCGCAGAGCCCACGGACAGATTTTCACACTTTCCAGACCCAACGCACGCATGGACGCCTCCGCCACCAGCGCTCCCGCCACCACCTGATGCGAGCGGTCGGAGCTGATGCCCTCCAACTCTGCCCTGTCGGCGGCCGTCATGCGGGAGATAAACGCGATCACCTGCCGCAGACCGGCGGCTGTGAGCACCCGGTCCACCCGCGGGCCATCCGACGACGGCGCCGCACCCGTGAGCCGGGCCAACATACGGAACGTCTTGGAGGTGGCGCACGCGAGGTCGGGCTCACCGGCCGCCCGGAGTTCCCGGGCCGGCCCGTCGAGCTCGGCGTCGATGTAGTCACGCAGCTGGTTGATGCGCTTGCGCTCCGGCGGGTCGGTCTTGAACCAGTCGTGGGTGAGCCGGCCGGCGCCCAGCTGCAGACTGAACGCCTGCTCGGGCAGCTCGTCCTCCCCGTGGGTCATCTCCAACGACCCACCACCGATGTCGAGGTTGATGATCCGCCCCGCGCTCCAGCCGTACCACCGACGCGCGGCGAGGAACGTCATGCGCGCCTCGTCCTCACCGGAGAGCACCCGCAGCTCGATGCCGGTCTCCTTCTCCACCTTGGCCAACACGTCGTCCGAGTTGGCCGCGTCGCGCACGGCGGAGGTGGCCAACGCCATGACCTCGCGGCACTTGGTGGCTTCGGCCAGCTCGGCGGCCTCGTTGACCGCGTCGATGAGCCGGGCGATGCCGGTCTTGGAGATGTTGTTGTCGTCGTCCAGGTACTCGATCAGGCGTAGCCGGGTCTTGGAATCGTTCATGGGCGTGGGATGACCACCCCGGTGGGCATCGACCACCACGAAGTGGACCGTGTTACTTCCCACGTCCAGGACACCTAATCTCACACGACCACCCTAAACGGTCTACGGTCGCAGGTTGTGACCGCCACCGAACGCCCCCCGACCCCGGGCGCCCCTCAGCCCGAGGTCCCCCTCGACTTCCCGCGGGAGTGGTACACGTTCCCCGACCCCGCGAATGACGAACATCTGATCTCCGCCGACATGACCTGGCTGCTCTCGTCGTGGACGTGCGTCTTCGGCACGCCGGCCTGCCACGGCATCGAACGCGACCAGCCCGACTCCGGTTGCTGCACGCACGGCGCCTTCCTCTCCGACGACGCCGACCGGCAACGGCTCGAGGCCAACGTCGCCCTGCTGCGTCCGGAGGAATGGCAGCACCGTGAGGCCGCCCACGCCGCCGCGGCGGCGGAGGGGGCCGCGCAGGAGGCGTGGCTGGAGGAGGACGAACTGACCGGCGACGACGGCGAGATGGAGCCCGCTCTCAGGACGCGCCGCCTGGGCGGGAGGTGCGTATTCTTCAACGACGTCGGATGGCCGACCGGGTCGGGCTGCGCCCTGCACCACCTGGCCGGGCGGACGGGGCGGAGCCTGCCCGAGTCCAAGCCGGACGTGTGTTGGCAGCTGCCGATCCACGTGACCCGCGAATGGGAGACCCGTCCCGACGAGGTGGAGATCCTCCACACCCGCGTCGGCGAGTACGACCGCCGCGGCTGGGGCCCGGGCGGGCTGGACCTCGACTGGTACTGCACAGGCTCGCCCGAGGCTCACGTCGGCGTCGACCCCGTCTACATCTCCCTGCACGACGAACTCGTCGAGCTCCTGGGCGCGCAGTGCTACGAGGTGCTCGCCGCGGCGTGCCGGCGTCGGCGGCAGCTCGGGATCGTGGCCGTGCACCCGGCGACCGAGCGGGCGCAGACCGAACGAGCCAGCGAGACCTGACCGGGGCAGTCCACAATCCGCTACTCCGACTCCGGATCCGCTACCCGTGTAGGGGTAGCGGATCCGGACGGAGGCTAGCGGATTTGCAGCGGGGCGGTCAGCCCTCGAACTTGTAGCCCAGCCCGCGGACGGTCACCAGGTGCACCGGCTTGCCGGGATCGGACTCGATCTTCGAGCGCAGACGCTTGACGTGGACGTCGAGGGTCTTGGTGTCGCCGACGTAGTCCGACCCCCACACCCGATCGATGAGCTGTCCGCGCGTGAGGACCCGGCCCGAGTTGCGCAGCAGGTACTCCAGCAGGTCGAACTCCTTGAGCGGCAGCGTGACGGCCGAACCGCGGACCAGCACCGTGTGCCGCTCGATGTCCATCCGCACCGGCCCCGACTCCAGGACGCCGATGTCGCTGACCGGCTCCGCCTCGGCCTCGGCGCCGCGGCGCAGCACCGCCCGGATGCGGGCGATGAGTTCGCGGGCCGAGTACGGCTTGGTCACGTAGTCGTCGGCGCCCAACTCCAGGCCGACCACCTTGTCGATCTCACTGTCGCGGGCGGTCACCATGATCACCGGGACGGTCGACGTCATCCGCAGTCGCTTGCACACATCGGTGCCGGACATCCCGGGGAGCATGAGGTCCAGCAGCACGATGTCCGCGCCGTCGGACTCGAAGTTCTCCAGCGCGGTCGGGCCGTCCCCCGCGACGGTGACCTCGAAGCCTTCCTTGCGGAGCAGGAACGCCAGCGGATCCGCCAGCGAGTCCTCGTCCTCCACGATCAGCACCCTGGTCACGGCACCTGGTCCTCTCCTTGGTCGGCGTGCTCGGCGCCGGGGGTCCCCCCGGCGCCACCCGGCTCCACATGAGCCGGAAGTTCGAGTGTGAAGGTCGACCCCGTACCGGGGCGGCTCCACAGGCTGACGGCGCCGTTGTGGTTCTGGGCGACGTGCTTGACGATCGCCAGACCCAATCCGGTCCCGCCGGTGGCGCGGGAACGGGCCTTGTCGACGCGGAAGAACCGCTCGAAGACGCGGGCCTGGTGCTCGGGGGCGATGCCGATCCCGCGGTCGGTCACCCGCAGCGTCACGGTGTCCCCGGTCGCGGCCCGGGTGATCGATACCGGGGTGTGGTCGGGCGAGTAGTTGATGGCGTTCGAGATGAGGTTCGACACCGCCGTGACCAGGAGGGTCCAGTCCCCCTTGACCTCCAGCCCGGACGGCGCATCGGTGATGAGCTCGATCCCGGCCGCCTCCGCCGCCGACGCGGACCGACGCAGGGCCTCGGCCACCACGTCGTCCACGTCCACCGGCTCAGGGTCGCGGATCCGTTCGGCCCCCTGCAGTCGCGAGAGTTCGATCAGCTCGGAGACCATCTTGCCGAGCCGCTGGGCCTCGCTCACCACGCGTCCGCCGAAGTACTCGACCGAGTCCGGGTCATCCTTGGACTCCAGCAGCGCCTCGGCGAGCACCGCCATCGCCCCGACCGGGGTCTTTAGCTCGTGGGACACGTTGGCGACGAAGTCGCGGCGGGCCGCCTCCATACGACGGTGCTCGGAGTCGTCGTCGGCGAAGACCACGACGAACTGCTCACCGTTGCCCTCGAGGATCTCCCCGCGCCCGCTCACCGACGGGATGCGGCGGCGGCCGGGGGCCATCTTGGCGGGAAGGTCGAACCGGGTGGGGTGGCCGTCCGTGAACGTCGACCGGGCCGCGCGCCAGACCGGCTCCACCAGCAGGCGGTCATCGACAATCCCCAACTCCGCTGCACGACGGTTGTAGAGGACCACGTCCTGGTGGCGATCCACGACCGCCAGTGCGTACGGCGCCTGCTGATAGACGCCCCGCAGGACATCCAGCCGGCTGGGCCCGGCCTGCTCCGCGCGCCGACGCTCACCGCGTCGGTGGATCAGTGGGACGACGAAGCCGCCCGCGATGAAGCCGATGATCCCGGCGACGATCGCGAGGAAGATCCCCAGACTGACCTGCACGACCCCGATCCTACGGTGTGGCGTTCCGTCGCCCGAATCGCCAAACCCCCGGCCACCTGCGCGAAGTTCGCAGGCTGCCGGGGGTTCGCGACCCGTTCACCGGGCCTTCACCTACTACTTGCCGCCCTGGTTGGCCACGGCGGCCGCACCCGCGGCGGCGGCCTCCGGATCGAGGTAGGTGCCGCCCGGGTTGGCGACCAGCCCGGTCTCGTCGAAGTGGTAGACCAGCGGGATCCCGGTGGGGATGTTCAGGCCGGCAATATCCTCGTCGGAGATGCCGTCGAGGTGCTTGACCAGGGCGCGCAGCGAGTTGCCGTGCGCGGCCACCATCACGGTCTTGCCCTCCGCGAGCTTGGGGGCGATCTCGGCGGCGTAGTACGGGATGAACCGGTCCACGACGTCCTTGAGGCACTCGGTCAACGGCACCTCCGGCAGGTCGGAGTAGCGCGTGTCGGAGGTCTGCGAGTACTCATTGTCCGGGTCGATCGGCGGCGGCGGGGTGTCGTAGCTGCGGCGCCACAACATGAACTGCTCGTCGCCGAACTGGTCCTTGATCTCCGCCTTGTTCAGGCCCTGGAGCTTGCCGTAGTGACGCTCGTTGAGCTTCCAGTGCCGGATCACCGGGACCCAGTGACGGTCACACGCGTCCAGCGCGATGTTCGCGGTGGTGATCGCGCGACGCAGCAGCGAGGTGTACAGGATGTCCGGCAGGATCCCCGCCTCGGCGAGGAGCCTGCCGCCGCGGACCGCCTCCTCCCGACCGAGATCGGTGAGGTCGACGTCGACCCAGCCCGTGAACTGGTTGGATGCGTTCCACGTGGACTGCCCGTGACGCAGGAGGACGAGTGTTCCGTAAGCCATACGGCCATTATGACCCGCGCTCCGAGGACTACGGTGCAGACATGACCACACACGCCGGAGACACCCCCGAATCGACCGGGCGGCCGTGGACCGTCCACTACACGCCGGGGACCACGCAGGATCTCGACTACGGCACCACCACGCTGATCGACCAGTTCGACGACGCCGTGAGCACCTACTCGTCCCGGCCCGCCACCGAGTTCTTCGGCCGCCTGACGACCTACGCGGACCTGGGCAGGCGGGTGCGCCGCGCCGCCGAGGGCCTGCGGCGCCTGGGCGTCGACCGCGGCGACCGCGTCGCCGTGCTGCTGCCCAACTGTCCCCAGGGCGTCGCGGTCTTCTATGCGGCCCTGCGCATCGGTGCGATCGTCGTGGAGCACAACCCCCTGTACACCGCCGACGAGCTCGAGGGCCCCTTCGCCGACCACGGGGCGAAAGTGGTCGTGACCTGGAACGTCGTCGCGCCCGTGGTGCGGGACCTCGCCGACCGGCCCGGCACCGCGATCGAGCACATCATCTCGGTCGACCTGCTCGACGAGCTCCCCGCCGCCAAGAGGCTGGCGCTCAAGCACCTGCCGGTGCCGTCACTGCGCGCCGCCCGGGACAAGCTCTCCCGGCCGGCCCCCGGCACGCTGGACTGGGCGGACCTCGAGACGGGCGCCGAGCTGGACTTCTCGTACCCGCGGCCGGCGGCCGGGGACCCCGCACTGATCCTCTACACCTCCGGCACGACCGGCACCCCGAAGGGCGCCGTACTCACCCACGCCAACCTGGTGGCCAACGCGAAGATGGGCCAGGCGTGGGTGCCCGGGCTCGAGTTCGGCCGCGAGCGCTTCCTGGCCTCCCTGCCGATGTTCCACGCCTACGGGGTGACGCTGTGCGTGGTGATCGGGATCGCGGTCGGCGCGCGGCTGCAGCTGGTGCCGACCCCCGACATGGACCTCATCATGCCGATCATGAAGAAAGACCTGCCCACCTTCATCCCGGCCGTCCCGCCGATCTACAGCAAGATCCTCGAGGAGGCGGACAGGCGGAAGATTTCCCTCCACGGCATCAAGCACTCGCTGTCCGGCGCCATGAGCCTGCCCGCCGAACTCATCGAGAAGTGGGAGTCCGCCACCGGTGGTCTGCTCGTGGAGGGCTACGGGATGACCGAGACCTCCCCCATCACCGTCGGCAACCCCATGTCGACGGCGAGGCGGGCCGGCTCCATCGGCGTCCCGTTCCCGGACACCGACATCCGCGTGGCCGACAAGGACGATCCCTCGCTCGACGTCCCGGCCGGCGAGCCCGGTGAACTGTTGGTCAAGGGGCCGCAGGTGTTCCCGGGCTACTGGCGCAACGAGAAGGCGACCGCCGAGACCTTCCACGACGGTTGGATCCGCACCGGCGACGTGGTGGTGCAGGACTCCGACGGCTTCCTCCACGTGGTGGACCGGATCAAGGAGATGATCGTCACCGGCGGGTTCAACGTCTACCCGTCGGAGGTCGAGGCGGTGCTGCGCACGGCCCCGGGCGTCGCGGACTGCGCCGTGGTGGGCCGCCCGAGCCCCGACGGCGGCGAGAAGGTCATCGCCGCGGTCGTGCCGGAGCCTGGCGCCACACTCGACCCCGACGCCCTGCGCGCGCACTGCAAGGGCTCGCTGGCCGGGTACAAGGTCCCGCGCGAGTTCGTCGGAATGGACGCACTTCCCACCAACCCGATGGGCAAGGTCCTGCGCAAGAAGGTCGCACGGCAGATCAACGCCTGACCTGCGCGCTGTCCCGGCCCCGGGCTACTCGGGCTGGGGCAGGTCCTCGGTGAGGTGGCGGAACGCGTCGAGGTTGCGCAGCGGCTCGCCCCGGGACACGCGCCACTCCCACTCACGGCGGATCGAGGTGTGGAAGCCCAGCTCGATGAGGACGTTGAAATCGTGGTCGGCGGCCTCGAGCACCTGACCCAGCACGCGGTCGAGCTCCTCCTCGGTCACCGCGACCAGCGGCATCCGGCCGACGAGGTAGATGTCGCTGTTGTTGTCCAGCGTGTAGGCCACCTGGTACAGCCGCCGGTTGCGCCGCAGCAGGTAGTTGTAGACCTTCTCGAAGTCCTCGTCGGGTCGGCGGCAGACGAACGCCTCGATGCGCACGCTCTCCCGGTTCACCGTCAGGTGGCACGCGGTCTTGAGGCGCTTCTCCCCCGGCAGGATCACGACGAAGGTGCGTCCGTCGGCCAGCGTCGACTCGATCTCCCGCTCCACGAGGAAGTTGCGGATCCGCTCGACGGTGGGGGCGTCGACATCGTCCCGGTGCGGGGCCGGCCCGTCGTCGTCCATGCGCTTGCTCTCGGTGGGGTCGATCATCGTGACTCCTTCGGGGTGGTCGGCTGGGACTTGTCGTCGGCTGGGGCCTGTCGTCGGCTGTGGCTTGCCGTCGGCTGTGGCTTGTCGTCGGCCGGGCCAGGCGTCGGCCGGGCCTCGTAGGCGATTCGACGCGGCGGCTCCCGCGGACGGGAGATCAGGACGCGGTGGCCTCCGCACGCCGGGCCCGGTATGCGGCCATCGTGCCCGCATACGAGGACAGCAGCCCGTCGGCGGTGGAGTCCCAGGAAAACCCGGAGGCGTGTACCGGGGCGGCCCGCGACATCGACAGGCGCAGCTCGTCGTCGTCCAACAATCCCGACAACACGCGCGCCCACTCCCGCGGATCGTGCCCGTCGACGGTGATCCCGGTCCGGCCGTCGGCGACGGCCGTCGGCAACCCGCCCACCGCGGCCGCGACGACGGGGGTGCCGCACGCCTGCGCCTCGAGCGCCACCAGCCCGAACGACTCGGAGTACGACGGCACCGCCACGATGTCGGCGGCGCGGTAGACGTCCACCAGCTCCGACGGCGGGCGCGGCGCCAGGAAGCTCACGCGGTCGGCCACACCCAGCTCCTCGGCCAGGTCCATGAGCGAACGCGGCCTTTCGAGCCCCGACCCGCTGGGCCCGCCCACCACGAGCAACCGCACGTCGCGGCGGGGCTGGGCGCGCACCATCTCGGCCAGCGCCCGCACGATCACGTCGGGGGCCTTGAGCGGTTGGATGCGGCCGACGAACGCGATCACCTCGGAGTGCTGCCCCAGCCCCAGCGCGCGGCGGGCCTGCTCGGTGCCACGCCGGGTGCCGGGGGTGTACTGCTCCAGGTCGGCGCCGGGCGAGACGACGTCGACGTCGGCGGGGTCGGCGTCGTAGTACTCGACGAGTTCGCGCAGCTCGCCGGTGGTGTTGACGACGAGCCGGTCCGCGGCGTCCACGATCTGCTGTTCACCGATACGCCGGGACTCGGGCTCGGGGGTGTCCCCCTCGGCGAGGACCGCGTTCTTCACCGCCGCCAGCGTGTGCGCGGTGTGGACCAGCGGCACGCCCCAGTGCTCGGACGCGACCAGCCCGGCCTGGCCGGAGAGCCAGTAGTGGGAGTGGATGAGGTCGTAGTACCCCGGCGCGTGCCCGGCCTCCGCGCGCATCACGCCGGCGACGAACGGGCACAGCTGCGTGGGCAGGTCCTCCTTGCGCAGTCCCTCGAACGGCCCGGCCACGATGTTGCGGACCAGGACGCCGTCGCCGGCCTGCTCGACCGGCGGCTGTGACGAGTGGGTGGCGCGGGTGAAGATCTCGACCTCCACGCCGAGGCGGGCCAATCGGCGCGCGGTCTGCAGGACGTACACATTGAGTCCGCCCGCGTCGCCCGTGCCCGGCTGGGCCAGCGGCGAGGTGTGGAAGGACAGGACCGCGACGCGCCGGGGCAGGGGATGCGCGGCGCCGGGGTCGAGGTCGGTTACGGTCACCCGTCCGATTGTGCCCCTGCCCGCGCCGGGGTGCACGTCGGCCGTGCCCCGCCGCCCTGATGTGACGACGACGACGAGGTGGGCTCCAGCGCGCCGGGCCCGCCCGTCGCGAATGGCTACAGGGAGGCGGCGAACTCGTCGAGCTCGGCGAGGAAGCGCGGCGTCTCCTCGAGGAACGGCGCGTGTGCGGACTCGGCGAACTCGACGTAGCGGCCGCCGGGGATCATCTCGGCGTTGGCCCGGCCGGCGGAGGGCAGCACCACCCCGTCGTGGGCGCCGTGGAGGACGAGCGCGGGGATCGTCAGACCGCGCAGGGTTTCGTCGTTGTCCACCTTGCGGGTGAGCAGCGCCTGCCGAACCTCCGGCGGCGTGGACATCGACAGTCCCAGGATCCGCTGCCCGTCCGGGCCCGATCCCGAGCGCATCATGGCGTTGCCGAAGCTCGTGAACGCCGCCAGCGCGACCGACGGCTTCTCGTCGAACGCCCCGCCCGAGGTGACCTCCTTCATGGCCGGGCCGATCGCGCCGCCCGCCGAGCGGGAGAGCGAGGTGACCGCGCCGCACAGCACGATCCCGCCGACCCGGCCCTCACCGCGGGCGGCCAGGTAGTCCGCGACCACGACCCCGCCGTAGGACCAGCCGAGAAGGATCGCGCCCGAGTCCTCGGTGATCCCGGCGGAGTCGAGGACGGCCTCGACGTCGTCGGCCCACTGCGGTGCCGAGTCGTAGCCGCCGGCCGGGACGTCGGAATGCCCGTGGCCGCGCAGGTCGATCGCCACCACGCGGAAACGCCGGGCCAGCTCGTTCAGCACGTCCTGCCCCCAGCTCGCGCTCGACTGCGCCCAACCGTGGATGAGCACGAGCGGCCGGGCGGCGGGGTCACCGAGCACGCGGTAGGCGATCGCGGTGCCGTCCGACGAGACGGCCGAGGCGAGGGCGGGCGCAGCGAGGGTGGGCCCAGGCGTCGAGGCGGCGGGGGCGTCGGTTCGGGCGTCGGTTGGCGAGGCGGAGGGGGAGGTTGAGGTCATGCGCCTCATCGTGCCAGAGCCGATCGCCGCGATCCGACCCCCAGACCCCGCCCGCGACGGTTACCGTTGCGCAATGGCAGCCACCAGCACCCGGACCGACCCCGATGTCGTGGTCCGCACGTTCTTCGACGCCCTGATGTCCGGCTCCACCGCCAGCGCCGCCGACCTGCTCAGTGAGGATGTCTGGTGGGCCAACATCGGCCTGCCGACCATCCGGGGCAAGCGCGCAGTCGTCGGCGCGATCTCCTCGATGAACCGCAGCATCCGCTTCGGCGTGGAGATCCACCACCTCGCGGTGTCGGCGCCCGCGGACCCGACCGACCCGGCGGCCCCCGTCGTGGTGCTCACCGAGCGCACCGATTACCTGGGGGTGGGGCGGTTCCGCGTCGGCTTCTGGGTGTGCGGCCGCCTCGAGGTCCGCGATGGCCGGGTGTGCGGTTGGCAGGACTACTTCTCCAAGGCCGACATGGCCAAGGGCGCGGTGCGCGGACTCGTCGAGATGGTCACCGGTCGGGGTCGCTGACCTCGTTGTCGTTGTCGTCGTTGTCGTTGTCGTTGTCGTCCCCGCGGTAACACACCAGCCGCCACTGGTTGCTCCCGCCGCGGCGCCGGTACTCCAGTTCGTCGAGCGCGGCCAGCGCGATGGCCAGACCGCGGCCGCGGTCTGCCATGACGTCGGGCATCTCCACGGTTCGCAGGTCCACGCGGGCCGGGTGGCCGTCGTCGGAGAAGCGCGCCTCGAGCCGATCGGGGGTGAGCTCCAGCTCGAGCGTGAGCGAGACCGTCCCCCCGCGGCCCGCGTGCTCGATGATGTTCGCGCCGATCTCGGCCACGGCCACCTCGAACTGCATCCGGGCGTCCTCCTCGACCTCCCCGGACGTGGTCATCTCACCCACCAGGTCGAGGATGCGGTCGAGGGTGACCTCGTCGGTGGACGAGGTGAGCAACCACCGACCGTCAGCGGCCATCGAAGGCGGCTTCCGCCGTCTCGTGCGCGGTGAGGACCTTGTCCAGCTTGGTCAGGGTGAGCACCCGGCGGACCTGCTCGGTGGGGGCGGCGATCCGCAGGTCGCCCCCGGCCTGACGAGCCGCCTTGAGCCCCGAGATGAGCGCCCCCAGCCCGGAGGAGTCGATGAACTCGGTGGTGCTGAGGTCCACCACGAGATGCCTCGACCCGCCTTCGACCAACTGCCGCAACTGCTCCCGCAGCCGCGGCGCGGCGACCATGTTCAGTCTCCCGGTCGGCTGCACCACCACACTGTGGTCGAGTTCCCGGGTGTCGTAGGTCGTCATGAGGCTCCTTCTGTCTGGGGACCACGGTAGCGAGCGGCCTGGAACACCACCGAGAGAATGAACAGGTCGAACACCACCCACACGAGGTTGGCCACCACCCCCAGCACCGAGTGCGCGCCGAGCGCCAGCCGCACCGCACCGATCACGGCCGCCACCACGAGGGCCGCCATCACCACGAGCTGCCAGCGGAACAGGTGCCACGGGGTGGCGTCCTGGCCCTGCCGGGTCTTGGGGGTCACGGCGAAGTCCAGTGGCTTGCCGAACCACACGTTCCGCACCGCGGTCCACACGGACATGATCCACACCGGGAACAGGGCCAGGCTGTACTGCTGGCCGCGCCACGTGGGCGTCCCCCGGCCCACCACGAAGAACAGCAGTTGACTCAGGAGGAGGAACGGGATGAGTCGGGCGAAGAAGTCCACGCTCCACGCCTGCACCGGGAGCACGCCGAACACGAGGTAGATCACGGGGGCGGCGAAGTAGGCCACGGCGGCGAACCCGGACAGGTAGCTCCACATGGTGGACCAGTACATGAGCCGCTGCGCCAGGGTGAGCCCCTTCTGGACCAGCGGGTTCTCCCGCAACATCACCTGGATGGTGCCCTGCGCCCAGCGCAGCCGCTGCGTGAGCATGGTCTTGGGGTCCTCGGGCGCCAGGCCGTAGGCCAGGACCTCGTGGTGGTAGGCGGTGCGCCACCCGGCCGCGTGGAGCCGCATGGCCGTCGCCATGTCCTCGGTGACCGAGATCGTGGCCAGGGCCTGGGTGGGCTCGGCCTCGTCGGCCCGGTCCACGTCCACGGCGGCGATGAGCGACCGCACGGACTCGATCGCACCGAGCGGTGACCACTCCCGGTCCGACAGCTCGTCGAGCATGAGCTCGTCCAGCAGCACGGTCTCCGAGGCGTGCTCGTCCAGGGCGGCGATCGCCTCCAGGTCCGCGCGGATCGCACCCGCGTCGGCGTCCACCACCACACGTGCGGCGGCGTCGACCTCCTGCTGGAACCGGTACGTCACGTCGGCCAGGGCGGCGTCCCCGCGCAGCTCCGCCCGGGCGGCCCGGACGGCACGCCGGACGCCCTTGAGCGCCTCCGCCACCTCGGGCTGGTCCGACGGCACCGACCGCTGCGCGCGGCGGACCACCCGGTCGGCGGTGCGCAGGGCGCGGGTCACCCCGTCCTCCACGGCGGTGACGTAGCCGGAGATGCCGAGTTGCATGAGGGCCTCGCGACGCAGCACGGCGTTGGAGCCGCAGAAGAACGCCGCGTTCCACCCGTCCTTGCCCTGCTGGATGGGGCCGTAGAACAGGGGCGCCTGGCTGCCGAGCGGGTCGGAGTCGGGGACGTTGGTGAAGTACTGCGGGGTCTGGACCAGCGCCATCCCGTCGTCGGTGAAGTACCCGAGCGTGTGGTCGAGGATCTCCGGTTCCGGGATCTGGTCGGCGTCGAGGATGAGGATGAACTCGCCGTCGGTGTGCAGGAGGGCGTTGATGAGGTTGCCGGCCTTGGCGTGGCGGGGCTTGTTGGTCCAGCTCGCCGCGCGCGTGAGGTAGTCCACCCCCAGCTCCCGGGCGGCGGCGGCGAGTTCGGGCCGCGACCCGTCGTCGAGGATCCACGTGCGGTGCGGGTACCGGATCCGCGCGGCCGCCTCGGCGGTGCGCAGCACCAGGTCGATGGGCTCGTTGTACGTGGTGATGAACACGTCCACCGTGAGGCCCTCGGGGGCGGGGGGCGGAGGGGGACGACGGCGCAGCCGCCACATCGTGAAGGCGAACAGCAGCGAGTCGACCAGGCTGTACGTCTCCGCCAGCACCAGGGGGACGGCGATCCACCACGCGTCCCAGTTGACGGAGAACAGCCACCGCCACACGATGTAATTGAGCCCCACCACCACCGTGAGCACCACTAGCAGACGCAGCATCGGCGAGGGGTACTCGCTCCGGCGGACCGGCGGCGCCGGGGACACCGCCCTCACGACTCCCCCCTCCGCACGGCCACCACGGTCACGTCGTCCAGAGGGGGCCGGCCCATCGCCAGCCCGCGGGACGCTTCGACCAGGTCCGCCGGGTCGGGATGGGCGGAGACGAACGTCTCCAGCGCCGTGCGGTCGCTGATCTCGTCGAGGAGGTCGAGCAAGCCGTCCGAACACACGACGAGCATGTCCCCCGGACCGAGGTGGGCGTGGGCCGTCTCCCGCTCGACGCCCGGGAGGATGCCGAACGGGATCCCGCCGTGGTCGAGGGACTCGATCGCGCCGCCCGCGCGGCGGATCATCGCCAGTCCGTGGCCGGCGTCGACGTAGCCGATCCGGCCGGTCGGCAGGTCGACCGAGGCGAAGAACGCGGTGACGAAGGTCTCCGTGTGTTCGAAGTCCTGCTCGAGGTGGTCGGCGGCCAGCCTCGCCACCGCGCCGGCGTCCGGCTCTCCGTCGGTCTCCCGCAGGAACCGCGCCGACCCGCGGATCGAGGCGCGGACGGCGGAGGCGACGATCGCGGCTCCCAGCCCCTTGCCCATGACGTCGGCAACGGTGACCGCCAGAAGGTCGCCACGCCTGTAGTGGTCATAGAAGTCACCGCCGACCGTGAACGCGGGCAGGCAGGTGGCGGCGACCTCGTAGCCTTGGAGATCCTCCAGCGGCCGCGGCAACAGCTGCCGCTGGATCTCCGCGGCCCTGTCGATGTCGTCCGAGCGCTCGAGTTCGCGCTGGGCCCACTCCGCCAGCTCGATGAACGTCTGGAACTCCTCCGCGTCGAGGTTGCGTGGGACGACGTCGTAGAGGCAGAACGTGCCCACCGGGTGGCCGGAGGGCCCGTACAGCGGGTACCCGGCGTAGAAGCGGATGCCCCCATCCCCGCCGATGCCGGGGATCTCCGCGAATTCCGGGTCCGCGGCGGCGTCCTCGATGACCAGCGCGGGCGAGTCGGGTTGCCGGTACGCGCGTGCGATGGTGGTGCGACACACCGTCTTCTCGCGGGGGATGACGGTCAGGTCAAGGCCGTCGACGGCCTTGATCCACTGGCTGTCGCGATCCATGAAGGACAGCGACGCGGCCGGCACCCCGAGGACCCGTCTGGCCATCCGGGTGACCTGATCGAAACGCCCCTCAGGAGGGGTATCGAGGAGCCCCAGCCGGTGGAGATCGCGCACCCTTTCGGCCTCGAGGTCGTCGGGGACACTCCACGGGTGCGGGGTCATCGGGCGTCTCATTCCCTTCTCAGCGCAGCGGCGAGGGCTGCGGCGGAACCGGGCGTGCTGCCCACCCTCCAATCCGCCTCCTTGTCATGATCGAACCAGATGAACGCCGACACTTCACGACGACCGTCAAGATAGCTGACCAGCTCACCGTTCCACGCCGCCTTGGACCCTCCGCTCTCGGCGCTCGCCACCTCGGTGATCACCACCGGCAGTCCGGGTGCCAGGCGACCCACCTCCTCGAGTGTGGAGCCGAAGATCTCCTCCGGCGACCGCCATCGACTCCACGGCTGTGACGTGCCCCAGTTGTATCCGTCCACGCCCACCACGTCCACGTACCCGTCCCCCGGGTAGAGCTCCCCGATCGGGCTGCTCCCCTCGTGCGGAACGTTGACCGCCCAGATCCACTTCACGTTGGTCGCCTGTTTGAGCCGGAACAGCTCGTGGACGTGCCGCCACGCCGCTACGTACACCTCGGGCGGGGTGCCGCCGGCGGGGCTCCACGGGTACCAGTCACCGTTGGGCTCGTGGGCGAACCGCAGATGAACGGTGCCACCCCAGGCACGCAGCTCGTCGGCCCAGCGGTAGAGCTGGTCGTCGTGGACTCCGTCGGCGATCTGCTCCAGGGTGATCGCCCGGGTGTCGTACCGGCCGTCACCGAGCGCGCGCCACGGCTCCCACGTCACCACCGGCTGCGCGCCCCGCGCTCGGACGGCGTTCAGCGCGCCGATCGGTGGCGGTGAGGTGAAGTCGACGAACCACATCTCCACCGCGGGGGCCCGCTCCACCGCCGCGGTGACCGCGCGTAGCTCCCCGATGGCATCGGGTCCGCCGGGAGTGCTCACCCCGAAGAGTGGACACGTCTGCCCCACCGATTCCAGATCGGTCTCACTCACCTCGCACCGCACCTCCTGGCCGCAGGACACGGTGAGCACCGCCGCCATCACCGGCACGAGCGCCATCCGCGTCAATCGCCTCACACGTCGAGCATCCCCGCCCCGGCGGGGCCCGTACACATTTCCGCCCCGGCGAGCGGATCACGTCGACCCCCGTCGGACCCGCCGCCTAGTCTCTAGGCCATGAGCATCGACCACTCCGCCGCCCGTGAGCGGCTCGCCGCCCTGCCCGCCGAGACCCGCGTCGCGGTGGTGACGGGGGCGTCGTCCGGGATCGGTGAGGCGTCCGCGCGCGAGCTGGCCGGCCTCGGCTTCCACGTGGTCGTCGGGGCGCGGCGGGTCGACCGGCTGGAGGCGCTCGCGGCGGACATCGGTGGCACCGCCCTGCCCCTGGACGTCACCGACGCCGACTCGTGCGAGGCGTTCTGCGCGGCCATCCCCCGGCTGAACGTGCTGGTCAACAATGCGGGCGGCGCCAAGGGCACGACCAGCGTGATGGACGCCGACGAGGACCAGTGGCGTTGGATGTGGGAGACCAACGTCATCGGCACGCTGCGCATGGTCCGCGGTCTCATGCCGGTGCTGGTCGACACGGGCGACGGACTGGTCATCACCATCACCTCGATCGCCGCCCTCGAGTCGTACGACAACGGCTCCGGCTACACCTCGGCCAAGCACGCGCAGGCGGTCCTGCACCGGACGCTGCGCGGGGAGCATCTGGGCCAGCCGGTGCGGTTCACCGAGATCGCGCCCGGCATGGTCGAGACCGAGTTCTCCCGCGTGAGGTTCGACGGCGACGACGACAAGGCGGCCGCCGTCTACCGTGGGCTCACCCCGATGGTGGCCGAGGATGTGGCGGAGATCGTCGGGTTCGTGGCGAGCCGGCCCTCGCACGTCAACCTGGACCAGATCGTGGTGAAGCCGCGGGACCAGCACTCCGCGATGCGCGCCCACCGGGGCTGACGGGCGGTAGGTGAGGCTGGCCATGGTGTACCCAGGTTAGGCTTACTGACCTGGCAGAACGCCGTTGGCGGCCATAGGCTGGCCCCCTACCGAAAGGGGCCTCCTCCATGGCCAGGAACAAGAACTCATTCGTCGAACTCCTCTCCGCTCAGGTCGGTCACGAGTTCGCCGCCAGTCAGCAGTACATCGCGATCGCCGTGTGGGCGGACGCGCAGGACCTACCGCAGCTGGCGTCGCGCTTCTACTCGCACAGCCTGGGTGAGCGGAACCACGCGATGATGATGGTCCAGTACATGCTCGACCGGGAGATCGCCGTGACGATCCCGGCCGTGCCCGCGCCGGAGGCCCAGTTCCGCGGTCCCGACGATGCGCTACGTGCGGCACTGGAGCAGGAGAAGCAGGTCACCCGGCAGATCGAGGCGATGTTCCAGGCTGCCCGCGCCGAGTCCGACCCGCTGGGCGAGCAGTTCATGCTGTGGTTCCTCCGCGAGCAGGTCGAGGAGGTCGCCAACATGAACACCCTGGTGACCATCGCCGAGCGCGCCGCCGACGACTGGTTCCGCATCGAGGAGTACCTGGCCCGCGAGAACGACTCCTCCACCAACACCGGCACCCCGCCCTCGGTCGCCGGCGGCGCGGTCTGACCCACGCCGGCTGCGCCGCCGGGCCACCGCGCCGCCGGGCCACCGCGCCGCCGCGCCCCCACGCCGTCGAGAAGACTGTTTCGCACGCATCCGCCGAGTAGAGGGTGCGCGGAACTGCCTTCTCGTTGGCGGCCCTGGGAGGCGAGGCGGCAGGGCGGCGGCAGGGCGGTGGCGGCGCGGTGGCGGGGAGGCAGCGGCGCGGCGGGCGTTGCGGTCAGCCGCGGGAGAACTCTACGTAGCTCACCCCGCTCACGAAGTCCCGACGCGTCCGACGGGTCAGTGCCAGCGGGAGCGCCCCGGCCGCCGCGCCCGACCCACCCGTCGCCCGCGCCACCAGCGAGATGCCCGCGCCGAGGACGACCGGATTGACCTTGAGGCGGAACTCGTCGATCTCGTCGACCACCTGCCCTGCCAGCATCCCGCCCCCGCACAGCCAGATGTGCAGCGGTGAGTCCTCGGCCTTGAGCCGGCGGACCAGCGTCACCGGGTCCTCGTCGGATGCGGTCAGCCCCTCCTCGGCGGGTAGCTCATCCGGCCGGTGGGTCACGACGTACTGGCGCAGGTGCGGGTACCCGCTGGACAGGCCCTCGTCCACGGCCACCTGATGGGTGGTGCGGCCCATGATCACCGTGTCGAACACCCGGTGTGGGGTCTGCATCAGCCCGAGCGGCTCGCGCAGGTGGCCGGGGATCGTCTCCGGGTAGTGCTCGATGATCCAGGGCATGTGGTCGCCCTCGACGAGAAAGTCGTCGAAGCCGCCGCCGGGGTCGGCGATGAAACCGTCGACGCTCACAGCCACGTAGTAGATGAGCTTGCGCATGGTGGGTCCTTTCTGCGGATGGGTGTGCGGTGTCGTCCACCCCGCCCGACGCGGGGTCAGCCGAGGATGATCACGTCGTCCACCCCCACCCGATCGCAGAAGCCGTCGTCGTGACTGACCAGCAGCAGCGCACCGCGCCACTGCGAGAGCGCGTCGGCGAGCACCTCTACACCGTCGAGGTCGAGGTTGTTGGTCGGCTCGTCCAGGACCAGCAACTGCGGGACCGGGCGGGCGAACAGCCGCGCCGCCAGCGCCGCACGGAGTCGCTCGCCGCCCGACAGGTCGCCGAGTCGGCGGAACCCGGCCCGGCCGGTGAACAGCAGCCGCGCCGCGTGGGCGTGGGCCTCCTCCGCCGACGCGGCGGGGCGGACGGCTCGGATCGCGTCGATGACCGACCACTCCGGATGCTCGACGCGCAGATCCTGCGGCAGCAGGGCAAACGGGACATGGACCACCTCGTCGTCGAACCCATCGTCATCGAACCCCTCGTCGACGCCGCCGGCGCGGTCCGGACCGCGAGCGCCGAGGAGGCGTCGCAGCAGCGTCGTCTTGCCGCTGCCGTTCGGCCCGGCCAGGCGCACGCGCGCGGGCCCCGCGAGATGGACCCGGCCCGCGACGGGGTCGGCGACATCCAGCACCACCCGGCCGGCCGGCAACCCGGGGTCGGGCAGCTCGACCCGCAGCTGCTCGTCGCGCCGGACCGCGGCATCGGCTGCGCGCATCCGCTCCCGCGCCTGCTCGACGCCGTGGTCGTGGACCGCCCGCAACCGGCCGGCCGATTCCTGCGCCGACGCGCGACGGGCGTTCATGAGGATCTTGGGCATTCCGCCCGCCGCCTGCACCCGCCGCCCCTGCGCGACCCGCCGGCTCGCCTTCTCGACCCCCTCGACCCTGTCCCGCCTCTCGGCGCGCAGGTCGTTCCGCGCCCCGGTCAGCGACTGCACCGCGGCGGCCTGCTCGGTCTCGATCACCTCGCGGTAGTGCGCATACGGCCCGCCGAACACCCGGCACCGGCCGGCCCGCAGCTCAACCGTCCTGCCGGCACGGTCCAACAGCTCGAGATCGTGGCTCACCACCAGGACCACGCGATCGCCGCCGCCGACGAACCCGCCGATCGCCGCGAACAGCCGCTCCCGCGCCCGCCCGTCGAGATTGTTGGTGGGTTCGTCCAGCAGGAGGACCCGCGGCCGCCCGAGCAGCCGACCCGCCACCGCGGCCAGAGTGCGCTCCCCGCCGGACAGCGCCACCACGGGCCGGTCCAACTCGGTCGGCAGGCCCAGGTCGTCGAGCAGCGCGATCGTGCGCTCGGCCACGGCCCAGTCATCGCCGGCGAGCCCGAAGTCGTCGTCGTCGCCCTCCCCCGCCTCGATCCGCGCCAACGCCGCCAGTCGCCCGCCCACGCCGAGCTCATCGGCGAGGGTCCGCCCCGCCGGGGCGTCGGCGAGCAGTTGCGGCAGGTATCCCACGGTGGGCGGGCCCGCCGGATCGCCGTCGACGGTGATCGACCCGCGCGTCGGCCGACGTTCGCCCGCGATGAGGCGGAGCAGGGTGCTCTTACCGGCACCGTTGCGGCCGACGAGGGAGGTCAGTCCGGGACCGACGGCGAGGTCGAGCCCGTCGAAGAGTGGGGTGTCGTCGGGAAACGCGTACGCGACGTCCGACAGGACGAGGGAAGACATGCGTGCTCCAGGAGAGGTGGCGTGGGGCCGGGACTCACCTGCGGTTCAGCACTGTCCTTCGATCTCCTCGTCCAGGTCTTCTCGGCTACGCCCCTCGCGGCCCCGGATCTCCCCGTGGTCGCGCCGTGCATCTGCCGACGTACCCGCTGACGCTACGCCGGGGTCGCTGCGGCGGCAAGAGTTCGCACTCTACGGGTGCCCGGGGCGGCGGCGAGGGTTACATGAACGCGCTGGGCGGCAGGCCCTCGCGGCTGCTCATGGGCAGTTCCTTCTCGAGCCGCTCCATGAAGAAGTGCGACTGCACCGCGGTCCAGATGTTGTTGGTGAGCCAGTACAGGCCGATCGCGATGGGGAAGTTGAAGAAGTACGCGCCCACGATCGGGAAGAACGGGAAGAGGTACATCATGATCTTCATCGACTGGTTCATCGACTCGGTCATGGACTCGGCCATCGACTGGAAGTCCTGCGGCTTGGCCGCCGCACCAGCGCCCGGACCGGCCGCGCCGGCAGCGCCCGCGGTGGCGGGAGCGCCCGGGGTTCCGGCCGCGCCATCGCGGCGGTCGGGCGCAGTGGAGCCGCTCTCCGACCCGGCGTCGGCGTCGGCCGCGGTGGCGGGCTTCTCCCCGTCGATCTCGACCACCTCGCCGTCGACGAACGGCCCGCCGGCGCGCTCCTCGGCCTCGACCTGCGCGACCGCCGCCTGCTCGGCCGCCTTGGCCGCCTTCTGCCGGCGGAAGGAGTTCCACATGTTGATGAACGTGGCGATACCGGCCAGCACGAACAGCGGCACGGCCAGCATGAGGATGTCCTCGCGCACGAGCCCCGGGTGCAGCGAGTCCATGACCTCCTGCGGCATCCGGATGTAGGACGCCAGCGGCACCCCGAAGATCTCGGCGTTGAGGAAGGAGGCGACCTGCTCGGGCTGGAACGCCCCGTTGGTCATGGTCGAGGCCTCCTCGATGGACTTGCCGGGAGGCGAGAAGTTGAGCAGCACGTAGTACAGCCCGAGGAAGACCGGGATCTGCACCAGCAGCGGCAAACAGCCGGCCGCGGGGTTGACGCCGGCACCGGAGTACAGCTCCTGCATCTCCTTTGCCTGCGCCTGACGGTCCTCCGGGGACTTGCGGTCCTTGTACTTGAGCTGCAGCTCCTTCATCTTGGGAGCGAGCTGCGCCATCTTGCGCATCGAGTACTGCTGCCGCCACATGGACCGCATGAGCAGCAGCCGCACGGTCACCACCAGCAGCAACACCGAGCCGACCCATGCGATGCCGGAGTCGGGGTCCACGACGAAGCTCAACGCCCAGTGCCAGAACTTCATGACGAGTGACACCGGATACGCGAACAGGTCCACGGGTTTCTCCAACGACGAGCGGCGCCGGATCGGGCGCACGGGGCGGGACAGACCACAAAGGTCGGACTCCAGCGTGCCAGGGTGGGCGGCGCAGGGGGGAATCAGGGTCGCGCGGCTGTGCCGGGCGGCCCGGGTCAGATGCGGCAGCCCACCCACACCGGCTCGGGGTGCAGCTCCACGCCGAACGCCTCGCGCACCCCGTCACGCACCTCGCGCGCCAACGCGATCACGTCGTCCGCGGTGGCCGAACCCCTGTTGGTCAGCGCCAGCGAGTGTTTGGTGGAGAGACGAGCGGGTGACGACGACGAGGGATGCCCCTTGGAGAAACCGGCCCGCTCGATGAGCCATCCCGCCGAGAGTTTGACGCCCCCGGGCGCGGAGAAGGCGGGCATCTGCTCAGACTGCGCGGTGCCGAGCCTAGCGGCCACCCGGGATCGCACCGTGGGGAGTTCGTCCTGGGGAATCACCGGGTTGGTGAAGAACGATCCCGCGGACCAGGTGTCGGAGTCGTCGTCGTCGAGCACCATCCCCTTGCCGCGGCGCAGGTCCAGCACCGTGCGCCGCACCACGGCCGGGTCGGTCCGGTCACCCGGGGCGACGCCCAGGCGGCCGGCGAGTTCGGCGTAGCGGATCGGTTCGCTGCGTCCGGCGGGGTCGAGGCGGAACTCCACCTCGAGGACCACGGCGCGGTCGGTGTTCTTGAGCACGGACGTCCGGTATTCGAGGCCGAGGGCGTCGGGGGTGACCCATTCGTCGACGCCGGTGGCGCGGTCGAACCAGCGCACGCGGTGCAGGATCTGGGCGACCTCCACCCCGTAGGCGCCGACGTTCTGCACGGGCGTCGCGCCCACCGATCCGGGGATGCCGGACAGACACTCGAGGCCGCCGTACCCGCGCCCGACCGTGTCGGCGACCAGATCGTCCCAGGTCAGGCCCGCGCCCGCGCGGACGACGAGCTGGTCCTCGGTCGGGCCGGCGAGGTAGTCGATCTCCCTGTTGCGCACCGCCACCGCCACCAGGTCGAGGTCGCCACCGGCCACCACCAGGTTCGAACCGCCCCCCAACACGAGCACCGGCACGTCCGCGGCGTCCAGGGCGCGGACCGCCGCGACGACCGCGTCCGGGGTCGCACACTCCAGCAGCGCGCGGGGGCGGCCGCCGATGCGCAGGGTGGTCAGGTCCGCGAGGCGGGCACCGGGCGCCACGTCGATGCCGCTGATGTGGGACAGCTGGGCGACGACCGGGTCGGCGGGGTGCGGATGGGTGCCCGCGGGGTGCGGCGCGGTGCCGGCGGGGTCGGGCGGCGACGGGTTCACACGACCGAGGGTAACCGGCGGCTTGTAGGGTCTGACCCCATGGCGACCCGCTTCTCCCACACGGCACGTATCGACACGCACGTCGAGAACGTGTTCACCTCCTACGGCGACGAGGCCTTCTGGCACGACCGCATCGCCGCCGTCGGCAGCCCCGAGGACACCCTCGACGACTTCTCCACCACCGGCGACACGATCACCGTGACCGTCACCCAGCACATCCCCGACTCCGACATCCCCGACCTCGCGCGCAAGGTCCTGCCCGGGCAGCTGGTGATCGTCCGGACCAGCACCTTCGGCGACTTCGACGGAGAGCGGTTCACCGGATCGGCCCGCGCCGAGGCCGCGGGCGGGCTCGGCATGATCGACGGCGGCGCCGAGGCCGTCCACCGGGACGGGGCGGCCCACGAATCCGTCTCCGGTCAGGTCAAGGTGTCGGTTCCGCTGCTCGGCGGCAAGCTCGAGAAGCTCGTCGTGGGGCACCTGGACCGACTGTTCGAGGCCGAGTACCAGCACCTGCGCCGCTGGACCGCCGCACGCTGACCTGCGGCGGGGACGTGGGCACTGCACGACCGGCCCGGATCGGTGACAATCGGACGAATGCAGCAGCCGCACGACACCCAGCGACTCCCCGCCTACGACCGGCCCGGCGTCCAGCACGCCGAGACGCAGCAATTCGCCGCAGCCTCCGGAACCGGCTCGCAGGGCCCCGGCGCCTCCGACACGGGTGGACCCTGGACGGCCGAGCGCGGCCCGGGCGGGCCCGGCTCGGGCGGATCCGGCGCTGACGGCGGGAGCCGGCGGGGACGCGGGCCGCTGATCGCGATCATCGCGGCGCTTCTCGCCGTGGGCCTCGTCGCGGCCCTGGTCGGTCTCGAGTTCGGCATGCGCAACGCCATCAAGAACCGCATGAGCGACGAGGTGACCGCCAGCCTGGGGTCGCCCGCCCAGGTCGAACTCGGTGCGCGCCCGGTGATCCTGTCCTACATCGACGGCAATCTCGGCTCCGTTCGCATCACCACCGACGGCTCGGCGGCCGACGGCGCGACCGGCCCGGCACCGCAGATCGACATCCGGGCCGACGGCGTGCGCACCGAAGGCGACCTGACCTACGTGGACTCGCTGACCGGGACCGCGTTCGTCTCCGAGCAGACCATGTCCGCCGCCGCCCAGTCCGAGGGCGCGGCCGGCGACACCCTGCTCGGCGGGCTGATCCAGGTCCAGGAGATCATCGCCGACCCCGCCGCCGGCACCCTGCGCGTCTCGATCAGCGGCCTGGCCGAGGCGGTCGTGACGCCGCGGCTCATCGGTGGCGACCTCGAGATGCAGCCGGAGCAGGCGTCGATCCTCGGCTTCCCGCTGCCCTCCGAGTTCCTCGGCGGGACCGTCTCGATGATGGACTCGGCGCTGGCCGAACTGCCGGAGGGTGTCCAGTTGACCGGCGTCCGGGTGGTGCCGGGCGGCATGACCGTCGACATCGCCGGGCAGGATGTCGTGCTCGAGGCGACCGAGTGACCCCTGCGCCTCACGCGGACGGCAGGGTCTCGAGCGGCAGGGTCTCGAACGGCAGGGTCACGGGCGGCAGTGACGCCGGCACCCGCCTGCTGCTCATCGCCGACACCCACGTCCCCACGCGGGCCCGCGACCTGCCCGAGCGGGTGTGGGACGAGGTCGACGCCGCGGACATCGTGATCCACGCGGGCGACTGGATGGACGTGGGGCTCCTCGACTCGTTGGAGGAACGCTCGGCTCGACTCATCGCCTGCTGGGGCAACAACGACGGTCCGGACCTGCGCGAGCGCCTGCCCGAGGTGGCACGCGAGACGATCGACGGCGTGCGTCTGGTGGTGACGCACGAGGCCGGCGCGTCCGCGGGCCGCGACACACGCATGGCCAAGGCCTACCCGGACACCGACGTCCTGGTGTTCGGGCATTCGCACATCCCGTGGGACACCACCGCGCCGAAGGCGTCCGGCCAGGGCGGCCTGCGACTGCTCAACCCGGGCTCCCCGACCGACCGGCGACGCCAACCGCACTGCACCTACATGACCGCGAGCATCGTCGGCGGCGCGCTGGGTGACGTCGAGCTGCACCGGCTCTGACGTCGCCCCGCCGCTCCGCGCCCGACCGGCGACCGCGGAATCTGCCTACCCTGGGTCCATGAGCAACGACACCACCATGCGCGCCGTGCACCAGGACACCCTCGGGGAGCCGGACGTCCTCGCCGTCGTCGACCTCCCCCGCCCCACCCCGCGCACCAACGAGGTCCTCATCCGGGTCGAGGCCGCCAGCGTCAACCCCACCGACTGGAAGCACCGTGAGAACGGCGGCTTCCTCGGTAAGCCCCCCTTTGTGCTCGGCTGGGACCTGTCCGGAGTGGTCGAGGAGGTGGGCATCGGCGTCGCGCGCTTCTCCCCCGGCGACGAGGTGTTCGGGATGCTCTCGTACCCGTTCGGGCACGGAGCCCACGCCGAGTACGTCGCCGCCCCCGCGGCCTGGTTCGCCCCCAAGCCCGCCTCCCTCGACCACGTGCAGGCCGCCGCCCTGCCGCTCGTGTCGCTGACCGCCTGGCAGGCGCTCGTCGAGTACGCCGACATCCAGCCGGGCCAGCGGGTGCTCATCCACGCCGCCGCCGGCGGGGTCGGGCACGTGGCCGTGCAGATCGCCAAGTCCCGCGGCGCGTACGTGATCGGCACCGCCAGCGCCGGTAAGCACGACTTCCTGCGCGAGCTCGGCGTCGACGAGGCGATCGACTACCACGACGTCGACATCGCGGAGGCGGTCAGCGACGTGGACGCCGTGCTCGACACGATCGGCGGTCAGACGTCCCTCGACTCCCTGCGGACGCTGCGTCCCGGCGGGATCGTGGTGTCGATCCTGCCCGTGGGGTCCGGCGACTTCTTCCGGGAGGCCGAGGAGCTGGGGGTGCGTGCGGTCCGGATGCTCGTGGATTCCTCGCGCCACGACCTGGTCTCGATCACCGAGCTCGTCGAGCAGGGGGAACTCCGGGCGACGATCGCCGAGGTCTTCCCGTTGGAGCAGGCCGCCGAGGCGCACCGTCGCGGCCAGACCGGTCGGACCGCCGGCAAGATGGTGCTGACCACGGGCTGATCCCGGGCGGTCGGCAGTCGGACGGTCAGCAGTCGGACGGTCGGCAGTCGGGCGACGGGCGACGGGCGACGCGGCTATTCGGGGAAGCCCTCCAGCACCGCGCGGGAGCCCGACAGCCCGAGGCGGGTCGCACCGGCGGCGATCATCGCGCGGGCGGTATCCGCGTCACGGATCCCGCCCGAGGCCTTGATGCCCAGCCGGCCGCCCACCGCCCGGTGCATGGCCTCGACCGCGCGCACGCTGGCGCCGCCGGCAGGGTGGAAACCGGTGGAGGTCTTGACGAAATCGGCCCCCGCCCGGGCGACGGCATGGCAGAGGGCCTCGATTCGTTCGTCGCCCGCCTCCTCGCCCAGCGCCTTGTGGATGGCCGCGGTCTCGAGGATCACCTTGATGACCACTGGCGGCGGCACGGCATCCCGCATGGCCAGCACATCGGCCATGACCTCGTCGACCAGTCCGGCGATGGCGGCGCCCACATCGATCACCATGTCCACCTCACGGGCCCCCTGGTCCACCGCGAGCCTGCCCTCCATCGCCTTGACCAGCGAGTGGTGCTTGCCGGAGGGGAAACCGGCCACCGTGGCGACGACGAGCTCCTCACCCCGCACCGGGAGCATGGCCGGGCTCACGCACACGGCCTTGACTCCCAACTCGCGGGCCTCGTCGACGCAGGCCCGGACGTCGTCGCGGGAGGCGTCGGGGGAGAGCAGGGTGTGGTCGATCATGGCGGCGACCCGGGCGCGGGTCAGCTCGTTCGTCGCAGTGGCGTCCATGCCGGCCAGCCTAGCGGGGGCGCCCGTCTTCCCTGCTGGCACAATGGGCACTCATGTCACGTCGCTTCGTCCTCACCCTGGGTTGCCCGGACCGCATCGGTATCGTCGCCCGGATCGCCACCTTCCTCGCCGAGCTGGGCGGGACGATCACGGAGGCGGCCTACCACGCGGACGAGGACTCGAACTGGTTCTTCACCCGCCAGTCCGTGAGCGCCGAGTCGATCGGCATGGAGATCGACGAACTGCGGCGCCGCTTCGAGCGGGTTGCAGCCGAACTGGGCCCGGAGACCGACTGGCACATCTCGGACTCCTCCGAGCCCAAGGACGTCGTCATCCTGGTCTCGAAGGAGGGGCACTGCCTCCACGACCTGCTGGGTCGGGTGGAGAGCGGTGACTACCCTGCGCGGGTCCGGGCCGTGATCGGCAACCACGAGAATCTGCGCGGCATGGCCGAGTCGCACGGTGCGCCCTTCCACCACGTGCCGTTCCCGGCCGACCCCGCCGAGCGAGGCCCGGCATTCGCGGAGGTCGCCGCGATCGTCGACGAGATCGACCCGCACGCGATCGTGCTGGCCCGCTTCATGCAGGTCCTGCCGGACGAGCTCTGCACGAAGTGGGCCGGGCGTGCCCTCAACATCCACCACAGCTTCCTGCCCAGCTTCGTGGGCGCCCGCCCCTACCACCAGGCGCATGTCCGCGGCGTGAAACTGATCGGGGCGACCTGCCACTACGTGACCGCCGACCTCGACGAGGGGCCGATCATCGAGCAGGACGTCATCCGCGTGGACCACACGGCGACGGTGAAGGACATGGTCCGGCAGGGGCGCGACGCCGAGAAGCTGGTCCTGGCCAAGGGTCTGCGCTGGCACCTCGAGGACCGGGTGCTGGTCCACGGCGGACGCACCGTCGTGTTCACCTAGGTCCGCTCCCGGGGAAGTCAGCTCCCCTGGGAGGTCCGCTCCCGGGGAGGTCAGCTCTTGGGGAAGCCGTGCCGCTCGCTGAGCAGGGTCTCGGCCGCCGAGAGGAAGATCAGGCGGGCGGCGGCGCCGGCCCGGGGCATGATCCCCGTGACCCTCTTGATGATGACGGACTGGTCCATCCCGGCGTCGCGCATCGTCTCCACCAGGATGTCGAGCGCCTCGGCCGAGGTGCTCTGCCCCTTGAGGAACAGGCGACCGATCTTGTCGATCCCCTCCTCACCGACCCCGAGGACGATGAGTTCGCGGAACAGCTCGTACATGTAGCGGTCCGCGAAGAAATGGTCGGCAGCACTCGGCTCACTGACCAGGCCGATGGCCGATCCCTGGTCGAGGAGTTCCTCGGCGAACTCGAAGCCCGCGACGGCCTCCATGCCGCCACGAGGGAGGCGGCGGCGGGTGCCGCTCGAGCGTCGCTCCGGTAGGACGGCGTCCGAGTTCAGAAGCTCGGAGAGCGTGAAGCCGTGGCGCTCCGCGATGAACAGCTCCTCGATGGTGGCGAACGTGTAGCCGCGGTCGAGCAGCCGGAGGATCTGGTTCAGTCGGTTCTTGTGGTCGGGCCCGTAGAACGCGGTGCGACCCCTGCGGACGGGGGCCGGGAGAAGTCCCCGCTCCTGGTAGACGCGGATGTTGCGCACCGTGGTGCCGGAGTCCTCGGCCAGCTCCTCGATCCGCTGGAGCCCGTCGGCCTCCGGTGGTGTCACCTGCGCCGTCCCCCGACAGCGGGCCGGACGTCGGCGAAGAACACACCCACTGCCACCATCGCGATGATGCCGAGGAAGCCGAACGGCCGGATCGCGAACATGAGGGCGGCCACGGCGCAGATGCCGATCCAGGCGGGCTTGGGCCACTTGCCCTCGATCGAGTACGCCGACGCGGGCGGGAGGACTGCCAGCACCAGTCCCGCCAGGGCCCACACGACGAGCGCGCCCTGGATAGCCAACTGGACCATGCCCCACGTCCCGGGAAGAGTGTCAATCACGCGGCCCAGTGTAGTCGGCGCCCATGGCACCGCGGTGTGACCATGTTCACGGCGTCCAGATCCGCGCCCGGTCCCCGCCCGGCCGCCGCCTGTCCGCCGGCTGGGGCCGGGCAGGACACCGCGGACCGCAACGCACGACGCCCCGGCCCCCTCCGTAGGAGGAGGGCCGGGGCGTCAGGTGCCGCTGTATCAGACGCGGTCGGTGCCGGCGGGGGGCAACGGGGTGTCCGCGGTGGTCAGCGCGGGATCGTTGTCCGCGAGCTCCATCGGCGTGGGGGCGTCCGAATCGCTCCCGGCCGATGCGGCGGCCGGCTTGGCAGCAGTCGACTTGGTGGCAGCCGGCTTGGTGGCGGCGGGCTTGGACGCCGCGGGCTTACCCGCGGCCGGCTTGGTCGCAGCCGGCTTGTCGGCGGTCGCCGCACCCGTCGTCGACGGGGTGGCCGTGGCCTTGGTGGTCGTCGACTTCGTGGCGGCCTTCTTGGCGGGCGCCTTCTTGGCCGGGGCCTTCTTGGCGGCAGCCTTCTTGGCCGGTGCCTTCTTGGCCGTGCGGGCCTCGACCTCGGCGGTGCCGCGAGCGACCTCGGCGGACGCCTTGGAGGCGGCCTGGTCGACGCGGTCGGCGGCCTTGTCAGCGGCCTTGTCGACGTTGTCGGCGGCCTTGCCCGCCGTCTTGTCGACGCGCTCGGCCACCTCGTCGACCCGCTCGGCCGCAGAGTCGGCGGCGTCGCCGGCGGTCCCGGCCGCCTGGCGGGCGCTCTTGGAGACGCGGCCGGCCGCCTTCACACCGATCGTGCGGGTCTGGCGGGCGACGGTACCGAGGGCGTCCTCGCCCAGCTCGACCTGCTCCTCGACGGCGCCGGCGGCGCGGGCCACCTGCTCGTTGACTCGGGCCAGGCCGGCCTCGAGCTGCGGGTTCTCCTCGCGGAGCCGGCTCACGACGTCCTCGCCGCGGGCGGCGAGGCCGCCGTAGATCCCGGCCGCGACCTGGACGTACGCGTCGGCGACCTTACGCAGCTCCTCCGGGCGGAAGCGGGTGACGAGCTCCTCGACCTCGGCCGGCAGGGCCTGGACGCGCTCGGGGACCTCGTTCACGCGGTGCTGGACCTCGGTGACGCGGTTCTGCGCCCCGGCCACGCGCTCGTTGATGCGGTTCTGCGCCTCGGCCACGCGCTCGGTGACCTTGGTCTGCGCTTCGGTGACGGCCTCCTCGGCGCGACGGCGCAGGTCCGCGACCATGCCGGAGACGGCCTGGATGGCGAGGTCGTTGACCCCGACGTAGGCGTAGACCGGGGTGCGCACGGCGGCGATGGCCTGACCGAGCGGGCCCTCCAGGGCCTGCTCCTTGACGGCTTCGCCCTTGGCCTGCTGCTCGGCGGCCTCGGCGGCGGTCTTCTTGGAAGTGGGCTTCTTGTCGGCCATTTTGACTCCTCGGTGGTGTCGTGCGGGTGTTCTCTTGTGCGGTGTCACGTGGCCCTGCGGGCCGCCGTCCGGCATTCCCTCAGGGAACGTCGACGACCTGGGCGGCTGCCGTTGCGTTGTTCACTCGGAACGACTCGTAGATCTCCACGAGCACCTCCCTCTGTCGCTCTGTGAGGTCCGGGGCGGTGAGGATCGCATCCCTCACCGGACTCCCCTGCTTGAGTTCGAGGATCCCCGCGCGGGCGTAGAGCACCTCGGCGGACAACCTCAGACCTCGGGCGATCTGACCCAGGACCTCGGCGGATGGCTTGCGCAGCCCGCGTTCGATCTGGCTCAGATACGGGTTGGAGACGCCGGCACGCTCCGCGAGCTGCCGGATGGACACCTCGGCGGCCTCCCGCTGGGCGCGGATGAACGACCCGATGTCCTGCGACTCAGACGAACGCTTGTCGTCCTCACCGTGCGAGGTGAGGTCGCTGTGACGCGGCACCTCACCCGTCGGCTTGTTGCGACGCGCGAGGGTCGCGGCGGTCGGTTCCTCGACCTGTGCTCCGGTGCTCTCCGCAGCCTCGTCGTGTGTGTGTCCACTCTGTGCGGCCATGGAGTCACCTCCCTCCGGCGTCCGTCTCTCATCGCCTGACCCCAACGCTAGCAACGAGTGCTTGCTACAGCAAGCGCTATGTGCACGCCGATGCGGTGCGATGGGTCACACAGGCCGGCAGGTCGGGATCAGGCTCGGGTTGGGATCAGGCTCGGGCCGGGATCAGAAGATGAGCTCGGTGGTGGTGTGGATGACGAGCCCCGCCAGGGCCCCCACGACCGTGCCGTTGATGCGGATGAACTGCAGGTCCTTGCCCGCGAGCAGCTCGATCTTGTCGGACGCCTCGTCGGCGTCCCACCGTTCGACGGTCTCGGAGATGATCGAGGTGACCTCGCCGGCGTAGTTCTCGGCGACGTAGCGGGCGGTGCGGGTCATGTAGTCGTCGAGCCGCGCCCGCATCTTCTCGTCGCCGACGAGCATGTCAGCCAGGCGGCCGAGGAGATCGTCGATCTTCACCCGCAGAGTGGACGAGGAGTCCTCGGTGGCCTCGACGATCATGCGCTTGGCGGCCGCCCACGCCGATCCGGCGGCGCGTCGCACCTCGTCGCGGCCCATGACCTCGTGCTTGAACGTCTCGAGCTTGGCCATGGTCGACGGGTCGTGCTGGAGGTCGCGGGCGAAGTCCTCGACGAACCCGATCAGCGCCACCCGAACGGGATGCTGCTTGTCGACCTTGATCTGCCAGGTCCACTCGCGCAGCTCGCGGTAGGCACGCTCGGAGAGCAGTTCGTTGACGAACTGGGGCGCCCACGTGGGGGCCTTCTCGCGGACCCAGCGGTCGATGGTCTCGGGGTTGGCCTCCACCCAGCCGTGGGCGCGGTCGGCCATGAGGTCCATCAGGGGCAGGTGGCGTCCCTCGTCGAGGAGCTCGGCGAGGATCCGACCGGCCGGCGGCCCCCATTCCGGCTCGGCGATGCGGGAGACGATGGTGCGTTCGATGATCGCGACGGCGTCGTCGTCGCGGAGCACGGCCAGAACGGCACGGATGGCCTTGGCGGCCTGGTCCGAGGCCATCGCGCGGTGGTCGTCCTCGGCCAGCCACTCACCGGCGCGTTCGGGGATGCGGGCGCCGCGGACCTTCTCGCTCACCATCTCGGGGTCGAGGAAGTTCTCCCCCACGAACCCGCCGAGAGAGGTGCCCAGCTGGTCCTTCTTCTTGCGGATGAGCGCGGTGTGCGGGATGGGGATCCCCAGCGGGTGCTTGAACAGGGCGGTGACGGCGAACCAGTCGGCCAGCCCGCCGACCATCCCCGCCTCGGCGGCGGCGCGGACGTAACCCACCCAGGGGTCGGCACCGTTGTGCAGCGCGTACTCCGCGACCAGATAGACCAGACCGGCCACGACGAGGAACCCCGTCGCGACCATCTTCATACGACGGAGGGCTGACCTCCGCTCGGCGTCGGTCGCCGGGTCGCCCGCCCTGAGAGCGGGCGCGCCGGCACCCACGACCGGGTCGACCGTCAGTGTGCGTCCTCGCGGCCGTGCTTACGGAAGCCGTACATGCAGATGAACAGCCCGAGAAGGAAGACGGCGGTGGTCGCGACGACCGCCGCGATGACCAGCCCCAGGGAGACCCCGGCGTTCTCCGTGTAGTACCCGATGGCGGTGATGGGCAGGCCCAGCATGCTCATGCTCAGCAGGAGGATGACAGACCCCACGTAGATCGAGGTCGAGTACAGCGGGTACGTGGGGGCGGCCTCCGTCGCGTACGGCGGGTAGTACTCCTCGACGATGGCGGCACCAGTGTGCTCGAGCGTCTGACCGGCCATGATGTCGTCCTCTTCTCTCAACTACCGATCCCGGGCCCGTGACCCGGGACTTGTTCTGTGTCCGATCTTATTGGAACCCCGTGGATCCGGGGCAACCGCCCGTCGGATCCGCCGCGCGGCGGCGACCAGATTGCGCAGGCTCGGCTCCAACTGCCAGGTGTAACGGCTCTTGAGCCCCCCGTCCGGGACCGCCCACAGCCGGTCCACCCCCACCGCGTCCACCGCCCGGAGCAGCCTCGAGTGCAGCAGGTCGATGTCCGGGACGAACCCCGACCGGGACTCGTACACCCCGGGCGCGACCTGCCGGGTCAGCGTGTGGTCCTCCAGGGCCTCCAGCACCCACTCGATCGACCGCGTCGCGACGATCGCGGTGACGTCGGCGTCGAGTCCCTCGATCGCCGCCTTCATCTCCTGCAACGACGAGTAGTTGAGGTGCGTGTGGATCTGGGTGTCCGGTCGCGCCCCGGCCGAGGCCAGCCGGAAGGTGCCCACCGCCCAGTCGAGGTACGCGCGCCGGTCCGCGCCGCGGCGCGGCAGGAGTTCCCGGATGGCGGGTTCGTCGATCTGGATGATCGCCGTCCCCGCCGCCTCCAGGTCCGCCACCTCGTCGCGCACCACCAGCGCGAGCTGCGTGGCGACCTCGGGCAGTGCCAGGTCCGTGCGACAGAAGGACCGCGCGAGCATCGTCACCGGGCCGGTGACCATCCCCTTCACCGGCCGGTCGGTCAGCGACTGCGCGTACCCGGTCCACTCCACGGTCATCGGCGCGGGCCGGGCCACGTCGCCGTACAGGATGGGTGGCCGCACGCAGCGCGAGCCGTAGGACTGCACCCAGCCACTGCGGGTGGCGGCGAACCCGTCGAGCAGTTCGGCGAAGTACTGCACCATGTCGTTGCGCTCGACCTCGCCGTGCACCAGCACGTCCAGACCGATGTCCTCCTGCAGCCGGATCACCGAGGCGATCTCGGCGCGCAGGTAGTCGCAGTACCTGTCGTAGTCGATCCGCCCGTCCGCCAGGTCCCTGCGGGCACGCCGGATCTCCCGCGTCTGCGGGAACGAGCCCAGGGTCGCCGTCGGCAGCGTGGGCAGTCCGAGCCGGTCGGCCTGCCGGGCAGCCCGCTCGGCATAGGGGACGCGGACCTTGTCGTCGTCGTCGACCCGGGCGGTCCTCGCCCGCACGTCGTCGCGGCGCGCGCTGGGCAGTACCGGCAACCGGCGCCAGCACGGTGTGGGGCCGTCGACCAGTGCGTGCGCGAGCGAGACCACCTCGGCGACCTTCTGCTCGGCGAACGCCAGCGAGTCCGCGAGCTCGGCGGGCAGGTCGGGCTCGGCGTTCACGTCGTACGGCACGTGCAGCAGCGTGCACGAGGTCGATACCACCACGTCCGGGAAGACGGCCCGCAGGTCACGCAGGTAGTCCAGGGTGGCGAACTTGTCGGTGCGCCACACGTTCTGGCCGTCCACCACGCCGGCGTAGAGGCGCTTGCCGCGCAGTCCCGGCACGTCCGCGAGGTCCGCCGCCGACCGCCGCCCGTACACGAGGTCCAGGCCGATCGCCTCGATGCCGGTCGCGGCCAGCGCCGGCAGCGCCTCCCCCAGGTCCCCGTACTCCCCGGTCACCAGGATTCGCGGCCGCCTCACCACGGCCGCCAGCCGGTCGTAGGCACGGCGCAACGCCGTGATCTCGTCGGCGGTGCGTTCCATCGTCATGCACGGCTCGTCGAACTGCACGCACGTCACGCCGGCTCCGGCCAGGACGCCCAGCAGCGCCTCGTACTCCGTGAGCAGGCGGTCGAGCAGGTCGATCGGCGCGAATCCCGGCGCGGCGCTCGGCGCGGCCTTGCTCAGCAGCAGCAGCGAGACCGGGCCGGTGACGACGGGCCTGATCTCGAACCCCTGCTCCCGTGCCCGCGCCACCTCCGCGAGCAGCTCGTCCGGCCGCAGCCCCAGCTCGGAGGCCTCGTCGAACTCCGGCTGGCGGTAGAGGTAGGAGGTGCCCTGCAGCGGGACCAGTTCGAGCGGCGGGACGTCGGCGCGGCCGCGGGCGAGCGCGAAGACGGTGTCGACGGGGCCGAGGTCGCGGACGAGGTCGCGGAACCGCGCGGGGACCGCGCCCACGAGCAGGGCGTCGTCGAGGATGTGATCGTAGAAGGAGAAGGTGTTTCCGGGGATCTGCGTGATGCCCGCGGCGCGCAGGTCGTGCCACGTGGCGTCGCGGAGTCTGCGGCCGGTGGCGAGCAGCTCGGCCCGGGTCCCGTCACCGTGCCAGTACCGTTCGAGGGCGCGTTTGAGCTCGCGGCGCGGGCCGATGCGCGGGTACCCGAGGACCGACGAGGCGCGTGCGGGTTCGAGGTGCGGCGGCGTGGGTGCGGGGTCGCCCGCGGTATCGCTGCGGGGGGTCGGCGGCGGTGACTGTGACTGTGCCGGCGGCGGCGACGACGACGACGACGACATGGTCTCAGCGCGCGGCGCGTGCCATCGCCCGCGGCGCGTCATAGCGGTAGAAGCCGCGGCCGCTCTTCTTGCCGAGCCTGCCCGCCTCCACCATCCGCAGCAGCAGCGGGGGCGGCGAGTACAGCGGCTCGGCGAACTCGGTGTACATCGAGTCGGCGATCGCCTTGATGGTGTCCAGGCCGACGAGGTCAGCCAGGGTGAGCGGCCCCATGGGGTGGGCGCAGCCCAGGACCATGGCCTTGTCGATGTCCTCCGGGGTGGCGAACCCGGACTCGGCCATCCGGATGGCGGAGAGCAGGTACGGCACGAGCAGGGCATTGACCACGGCCCCGGCACGGTCTGCGGAGTGGACGACCTGTTTGCCCAGTGCCTGCTCGGCGAACGCCTGTGCCCGGTCGCGGGCCGCGGCGCCGGTCTCGAGGGAGCTCACCAGCTCGACCAGCGGGAGCACGGGGACCGGGTGGAAGAAGTGCATGCCGATCACGCGCTCGGGCCGGGCGGTGCACGTGCCGAGCTTCATGATGGGGATCGACGAGGTGTTGGACGCCAGGACGGCGTCGGGGTCGGTGACGACCGAGTCGAGTTCGCGGAACACGGCGGTCTTGGCATCGGTGTCCTCGACGATCGCCTCGATGACGAGCTGCCGATCGACGAAGTCGCCGAGGTCGGTGGTGAAACGCAACCGCAGGGCGGCCTGCTCGCGCTCACGGGCGGTGATCTTGCCGGAGGACACTCCCCTGTCCAGGGAGTCGAGGATGCGGGCGCGGCCGCTGCTGGTCAGCTCCCGGGTGGATTCCCAGACGAGGACGTCGAGATGCGCGCGGGCGCACACCTCGGCGATGCCGGCGCCCATCTGTCCGGCGCCCACCACGCCGACGCGGGTGATCCGCCCCGGGTCGGCGCCGTCGCGGGAGCTGTTCATCTGTTCTGGGTCCTTCGGAAGGAGAAAACTCTGGGGTGGAGACACCACCGGGGGCCGGGCCGCCTCGTCGAGACGGCCGCGGCCCCCGGTGTGTTCACGCTGTTGCTGCGTCGACCGTGTGTGGTCGACCAGTGGTCAGTGGAACTGACCCTCCTCGGTGGAGCCCTTCAGCGCCGCGGTGGACGTGTTGGGGTCGACCGTGGTGGCGATGCGGTCGAAGTAGCCGGCGCCGACCTCGCGCTGGTGCTTGACGGCGGTGAAGCCACGCTCCTCGGCGGCCTTGAACTCGCGCTGCTGCAGCTCGACGAACGCCGTCATCTGGTTGCGGGCGTAGCCGTGGGCCAGATCGAACATGCCGTAGTTGAGCGAGTGGAAGCCGGCCAGGGTGATGAACTGGAACTTGAAGCCCATCGCGCCGAGCTCCTTCTGGAACTTGGCGATGGTCTCGTCGTCCAGGTTCGCCTTCCAGTTGAAGGAGGGCGAGCAGTTGTAGGCCAGGAGCTGGTCCGGGAACTCGGCCTTGACGCCCTCGGCGAACTTCTTGGCGTACTCGAGATCCGGGGTGCCGGTCTCCATCCAGATCATGTCGGCGAACGGGGCGTAGGCCTTCGCACGCTCGATGCACGGCTCGATGCCGTTCTTGACGTGGTAGAAGCCCTCGGCGGTGCGCTCACCGGTGATGAACGGGCGGTCACGCTCGTCCACATCGGAGGTGATGAGGGTCGCGGCCTCGGCGTCGGTGCGCGCGATGATCACGGACGGCACGTTGGCGACGTCCGAGGCGAGGCGGGCCGAGGTCAGGGTGCGGATGTGCTGGTTGGTCGGGATCAGCACCTTGCCACCGAGGTGGCCGCACTTCTTCTCCGACGCGAGCTGGTCCTCCCAGTGCACACCGGCGGCACCGGCGTTGATCATGGCCTTCTGCAGCTCGTAGGCGTTCAGGGCGCCACCGAAGCCGGCCTCGGCGTCGGCCACGATCGGGGCGAGCCAGTTCTCGACCGATGTGTCGCCCTCGATGCGGGCGATCTCGTCGGCACGCAGCAGTGCGTTGTTGATGCGGCGGACGACGGTCGGGACCGAGTTGGCCGGGTACAGCGACTGGTCCGGGTAGGTGTGGCCCGAGAGGTTGGCGTCGCCGGCGACCTGCCAGCCGGAGAGGTACACGGCCTCGAGGCCGGCACGGATCTGCTGGACGGCCTGGTTACCCGTCAGGGCGCCGAGGGAGTTGACGAAGTCCTTGTTGTTGACCTTGTCCCAGAGGATCTCCGCGCCACGACGGGCGAGGGTGTGCTCCTCGACGACGGTGCCCTGCAGCTCCGCGACCTGCTCGGCCGTGTAGTTGCGGGTGATGCCCTTCCAGCGGGGGTTGGTGTCCCAGTCCTGCTGGATCTCTTCAGCGGTACGTGCCTTGCCGATGTTCGACATCGCGACTCTTTTCTGTCTCGGGGGCGGGTCCGGATTCGCACTCTTGCGAGTTACGGCCCCTTACGGGAGACACAATGCCACACAGCGGACAGCGCGTCTACCTGCGACAAGTGCGAATGTGGCGAGTTTCTTTGCCTTCTTTGCAAAGTTTGCGAAGATTGTGGGGCTCGCCACGGACCTCGGAGGGAAAGCCGATGACGGCCTCACATATGGGATCGCGACTCCGCCGACTGCGCGAGGAGAACGGCCTGACCCAGGCCGCCTTCGCGCAGTCGCTCGGTTTGTCGTCGTCGTACCTCAACCAACTCGAGAAGGACGCCCGCCCCGTCACCTCCCGGGTCCTGGTGAAGATCTCCGAGGTCTACGGCGTGGACTCCGCGTTCTTCGCCTCGGACTCGGACACCCGGCTCATCGCGGCGGTCACCGAGGCGCTCACCGACACGCAGCTCTCCGCTGAGGTCCCGGCCGCCGAGGTGGTCGACCTTGTCCGCGCGCACCCCGCGCTCGCCCGTGCCTTCATGCTCCTGCACCAGCGCTACCGCAACTCCGCGGACCTGCTCGCCGCGCTGACCGAGACCCGCAACGTCCCGGACAGCTCGGTCGACCGGTCGGTGCTGTCCATGCCGCACGAGGAGGTGCGGGACTACTTCTACCAACGGCAGAACTACATCGACTCCCTCGACACCGCCGCCGAGGACCTCACCACCCGCATCCGGCTCAACCGCGGCGACGTCCGCGCCGAGCTCGAACACCGCCTGTCGGAGGCCCACGGGGTCCGCATCGCCCGCCGCGTCGACCTACCCGACGGGCTGTGGCACCGCTATTCCACCGAGGACCGCCGTCTCGACCTGTCCGCCCACCTCACGCCCGGTCAGCAGGCGTTCCGCGTGGCCTCCGAGCTGGCCTTCCTCGAGCACCGCGACCTGCTCGACAGTCTCGTCGAGGAGGGCTCGTTCGGCTCCCCCGCCGCCGTCGCCCTCGCGCTGCGCGGCCTGGCCAGCTACTTCGCCGCCGCCGTCCTCATGCCCTACCAGCGCTTCCTCGACACCGCCGAGGACTTCCGCTACGACGTGGAGCGGCTCATGGCCTTCCACGCGACCGGCTACGAGACGGTGTGTCACCGCCTGTCGACCCTGCAGCGGCCGGGCGCGGCCGGGGTGCCGTTCAGCTTCGTGCGCGTCGACCGCGCCGGCAACATGTCCAAGCGTCAGTCCGCGACCGGGTTCCACTTCACGACCTCCGGTGGCACGTGCCCGCTGTGGAACATCTACGAGTCGTTCTCGTTCCCCGGCAAGATCATGCGGCAGGTCGCGCAGATGCCCGACGACCGCCTCCATCTGTGGGTCTCGCGCACCGTCACCACCCGTCCGATGCGTTTCGGCCAGCCGCGCAAGACGTTCGCGATCGGCCTGGGCTGCGAGGCCCGCCACGCCCACCGGACCGTGTACGCGCAAGGCCTGGACCTCGACGACGTCGACGCCGCCACCAAGATCGGCTCCGGTTGCCGCATGTGCGACCGCCCCGCGTGTCCGCAGAGGGCCTTCCCGCCGCTCAACCACGCACTGCGGGTGGACGCCCACCGGTCCTCGCTCTCGCCGTATCTCCTCGACCAACCGTCCGCCCCCGGCGGGACCGCTGGCCTACCCTGACGGCCATGAGCCAGCCCCACGAGAGCAGCGACAGCCACGACGGCACCGCCGCGCAGGTCCCCCGCATCCGGCCCGGCGGCTTCCGGGAGCTCGGCCCGTTCGGCTGGGCCGTCAACCGGCTCGGCGCACGCGTCACCGGCTCGCGCGACGTGAACCTCTTCGCCACCCTCGGCCACGCCCGCCGGCTCTTCCCCGCGTGGCTCGCCTACTCCGGGATGATGATGCCGTTCGGCGTGCTGGACCGCCGCACCACCGAGCTGGTCATCCTGCGCGTCGCGCACCTGCGGGGCAGCGCGTACGAGCGGGCCCACCACGAGCGGATCGGCGCGGGCGTGGGTCTCGACGACGACGAGATCACCCGCACGACCGCCGACCCCGCCACCGCCGGGTGGCCGAACCGGCTGCGTGTGCTGTTGACCGCAGTCGACGAGCTGGTGCTGACCAAGGACATCTCCGCCGACACGTGGGCCGGGCTCTCGTCGCACCTCGGCTCGTCCGAACTGGTGGGGCTGGTGCAGTTGGTGGCGCAGTACGACGGGTTGGCCACGTCGCTGCACGCACTCCGGGTCCAGCCGGACCGCCCCCGCTGACCCGCCGCGCCTGACCCCGCCGCGGCCTGCTCCATCCCGCGGTCCCGGATCACGGTTCGCCCTCCGGATCACGGTTCGCCCTCCGGCCCCCGGACGCGGGTTGGATTCCGAGGGGCGGATCGGGCCTCAGCCGAGTGCAGCGGGTTCGGCCGAGTACAGCGGGCTCCGTCCGGTCGGCTCCGGCGGGCTCAGCGGAGTTCGTACGCCCGCCGGGCCGGAGCAGGGGCGCCGCTCAGCCCGCGTCGACGCAGGGCAGGCAGACGCTGGCCCGGGCATCGAGCTCCATCGACATCGTCCGCCCCGCCGGTACGGTCACCGGCTGGCCCTGGACCGAGCACGCGAAATCGGCGCCATTGAGGTTCTCGATGGTGATCTCCGTGTGCGTGCACCGCACCCGCACGTGCGTACCCCGCACCGTCAACCGGAAGGTCAGTCCCGTCCACTCCGCGGGCACCCGCGGGTCGAACGAGATCTCGCCCCGGTAGTCGCGCATCCCGCCGAACCCGCTGACGAGGGCCGACCACACCCCGCCGGTGGAGGCCACGTGGATGCCGTCGGCGGCGTTGCCGTGCACGTCGGCCAGATCCACCACGAGCGCCTTGGAGAAGTGCTCGAAGGCCTCGTCGCAGTAGCCGATCTCGGCGGCGATGATCGACTGGACCACGGCGGACAGTGTCGAGTCGCCGGTGGTCAACGGGTCGTAGTACTCGAAGTTCGCCCGCTTCTCCTCCTCGGTGAACTCGTCTCCGCGCAGGAACATCGCCAGCACCACGTCCGCCTGCTTGAGGACCTGGTGCCGGTAGATCACCAGCGGGTGGAAGTGCAGGAGCAGTGGCCGGCGGGGATCCTCGAGGTCCTGGTCCCAGACCTCCTTCGCGAGGAAGTCCTGGTCCTGAGGATGGACCTTCAGATCCTCGTCGAACGCGATCACCATGTTCTCGGCGGCACGCCGCCACTCGCTGGTCTCGTCGTCGCGCAACTTGAGCCGCCGGCAGACGGCCTCCCACTGGCCGTCACCCAACGCCGCGATCCGCTTGCAGGCGATCGCGGCGGCCACGAGGTTGAACCGGGCCATGGCGTTGGTGAACAGGTTGTTGTCCACGACCGTGGTGTACTCGTCCGGCCCGGTCACGCCGTGGATGTGGAACATACCGTCGCCGTCGAAGAAGCCGAGCGAGACCCACATCCGCGCGGTCTCGACCAGCACGTCCACGCCCTCGCGGATCATGAAGTCCTGGTCCTCGGTGGCCCACATGTACTTGACCATGGCGTGCGCGATGTCGGCGTTGATGTGGTACTGGGCGGTGCCGGCCTCGTAGTAGGCCGACGCCTCCTCACCGTTGATGGTCCGCCAGGGGTAGAGGGCGCCCTTGACGGAGAGGTACTTGGCCCGGTTCCGCGCCTTGTCGAGCATGTTGTAGCGGAAGCGGAGGGCGTTCCGGGCGAACCGCGGCATGGTGTACGTCAGGAACGGCAGGACGTACGTCTCGGTGTCCCAGAAGTAGTGGCCGGAGTAGCCGCTGCCGGTGACGCCCTTGGCGGCGATGCCGTTGTACTCGGCCCGCGCCGAGGCCTGGGCCAGCTGGAAGAGGTTGAACCGGATGGCCTGCTGCGTCTCCGCGGGCCCCTCCACCTCGACGTCGGCACGATCCCAGAAGTGGTCGTACCAGTCCCGCTGGGTGCGGTGCAGGTCCTCGACCCCGCGCACGCGGGCCCGTCCCAGGGTGCGCGAGCACCGGTCCGCCAGCTCGCTCGCGGGAACCACCTCGGAGGTGTGGTACGCGGCCAGTTTGGTCAGCTTGAGTACCCGTCCCGGCGTGACGTGGGCGTGGTAGACGATCTTCGAGGAGTCGTCGTCGATCTCGTGGCTCATGGCCACGTCGTCCTCGGTCTCGAGCAGGTGGTCCACGGCGACGGCGATCGTCATGCCCGAGTTGGTGCACCGGTACCCGTGCACGTGGTACCCGCCCTGGTCCTCGGTGACCTGGGGCTCGAGCACCCGGTGCTCGAGTCCCTCGGCGCGGCGGGGGTCGAAGCCCTCTGCCGGGGCGCCGTCGTCCGCGGCGGAGCTGTATTCGTCCTCGCCGTCCTGCCGATTGAGGACCTGCGAGGAGATCACCACGGGGGCGGGCTCGTCCGGGAGCTCGATCTCGTACGTCATCACCGCGAGGTGCTTCTCCACCATCGACACCATCCGGCTGGTGCGGATGACGACCTTCTTCCCGGCGGGGGTGCGCCACACGATCTCCCGAAGCAGCACCCCGTCCCGGAAGTCGATGCTGCGCTCGTAGTGTTCGAGGTCGGCCACGGATAGCCGGAGCGGTTCGTCGTCGACGTAGATGCGGATGGTCTTGGTGTCGGGGGCCTGGATCATCGTCTGGCCCTCGCGGGCGAGCCCGTAGGCGTCCTCGGCGTGCTGGATGTGCCACGTCTCGTGGAAGCCGTTGACGAAGGTGCCGTGCTGGGCGGAGTCGCGCCCCTCCTCCGGGTTGCCACGCATGCCCAGGTAGCCGTTCGCCACCGCGAACTGCGTCTCGGACACCCCGAGCGGCGACGCGTTCGGACGGGTCTCGACCCAACGCCACGGGTCGGCGGGGTGGGTGGAGCGGTTGATCTCGGGGACCTCGAGGTGGCTCCGGAGGTTCACGCCGTAGGTGGTGCGGATGTTGCCGGGCACGGACTCGCCGACGGTGTCGTGGACCGGTCCTCGGGAGAAGGGGATACGGGTCACCGGTTCGCCTCCGTCAGTCCGGGGATGAGCTCGGCCAGGTCGACGACGACGAGGTCGGCGCCCTCCGCGAGCAGGGTCTCACGCCCGGCTCCGCGGTCCACACCGACCACGCGCGCGAACCCGCCGGCGGCGCCGGCCTGCACGCCGGAGACGGCGTCCTCGATCACCATGCAGCGGTCCGCGGGTACACCGAGCAGCTCGGCGCCCCGCAGGTACGTGTCGGGGCGGGGCTTGCCGGGGATCCCCTCGGCGGCGGCGACCAGCCCGTCGACGATCACCTCGAACCGGTCCCGCAGTCCGGCCGCGGTGAGCACGGCCTCGGCGTTCTTGGAACTGGAGACCACGCAGGAGGCGATGCCGGCGGCGTCGAGGGCGTCGAGGTAGGCCACCGACCCGGGGTAGGCCTCGATGCCCTCGTCGAGCAGCTCACGGAAGATCACGTTCTTGCGCAGACCGAGCCCGTGGATCGTGTCCGCGTCGGGACCGGCCTCGTCGTCGTCGTCGCCCTCGGGCAGGGTGAGGCCCCGCGCGGCGAGCATCGACGCGATGCCCTCGACCCGCGGCTTGCCGTCTATGTAGCGGAAATAGTCCTCATCCGAGTACGGGTCGATCCCCCGGGCGTCGAAGTAGGTGGTGAACATCCGATTCCACGCCTGCATGTGCTTCTCGGCCGTCGGGGTGATGACCCCGTCGAGGTCGAAGAGCACGGCGTCCACACCGTCATGGTCCATAGCGTTGTCCTATTTCCGGGTAGGTTTCCGGGTCGGGGTGGTCGTCCGGGTGCCGATCGGGCTCGTCCGGTGACGGACCAAGGCTAGTCCCACCCGGCGATTTCCACTGCTTCCCCCCGCCCGGGCGCCGCCCCCGACTTCGGGCCCCCCGGGGCGGTCGGCGTCGACTACCGGGCGGCGGCGCGCGCGGACTTGATGCACAGAACCGACCGACCCGGTGGCACTATGAGGGGTAACCGAAAGACAAAGGAGAGAGATGCGCCTCCGCACCAGCACCCCCCGCCGCGTCGCGATCGCCGGCCTCGCGCTGGCCACCGCGGCTGCTCTCACGGCCTGTTCGTCGGACGAGGAGGACCCCCGGGGCGGCGAGCCCACGAGCGAGACCCAGAACTCGGAGACCGTGGCGCAGTCCGCGCCGCAGGCGCCCGTGGAGGAACTCGTCCTGTCGGAGGGCGAGGCGCCCGGTGGTGGCGTCGTCCAGGTCGTCGACCGTCAGCTGCTGCAGGAGGCGGTGGACAAGCTCGTCGCCGACCAGGGCCGCCAGCTCATGGAGGACCCGGCGTGCGACAAGGTCTCGCGCCTGGAGACCGTCTCCAACCACGCCACCACCGATGGGGTGACCGCCGCCGTCCGCTACAAGCAGTCGGAGGAGGACGAGACCGAGCACCGCTTCGGCATCGGCATGGTGGGCGAGCGGCTCGACGAGTTCATGGACCGCTCCCTCTACGAGGCGTGCACCACCTCGCGCAGCGCCGCCAACCCGAACGTCGAGCTGAACATGACGGTCACCGACGCCCCGGCCATCGACGGCACCGAGGGCTTCCGGGTCACCAGCGACTTCATCACGACGCGGCCGGACGGCACGCGCGCACTGAGCCGGGCCATCGCCATCCACGGTTTCGCCCGCGACACCACCGTGAGTGTCGAGTACGCGGCCCGCGGCGACGACCCGGCGGCGGACCCCGTCCTGCCGACCGCGGCCGGCGCCCTGGACGCGATCTACGTCGCGCAGATGGAGAAGATCCTCAACGCCGAGTAGTCGCCCGGCACACTGCGGCGGGCCCCCGACGAGAAGACCGTTTCCGCGCACGTCCCCCGAGAGGGAGGTGTGCGGAAACGGTCTTCTCGTTGCGGGGACGGGCCCGGGGCCGGGGGCCGGGCGGAGCGCCAGACGCCGGCGGACCCGGTGCCGGGCCCGCCGCAGGCTGTCAGAGGTTGATCATGTGGCCGCCGATGCCCTCGACGGCCTCCTTCATGGCCTCGGACAGGGTCGGGTGCGTGTGCACGTTGCGGGCGATATCCTCGGCGGTGAGGTCCCACATCTGCGCCAGGGTCAGCTCGGGCAGCAGTTCGGAGACGTCGGGGCCGATGAGGTGGGCGCCCAGCAGCTCGCCGTGCGTGCCGTCGGCGACGACCTTGACGAACCCGGTCGCGTGACCGAGCCCGTGGGCCTTGCCGTTGGCCGAGAACGGGAACTTGCCGACCTTGACGTCGTAGCCCTCGTCCTTCGCCTGGGCCTCGGTCAGCCCGAACGAGGCGACCTGCGGCTGGCAGAAGGTGGCGCGCGGCATCATGCGGTAGTCGCCCAGCGTCTGGGTCTCGGCGCCGGCCATGGTCTCGGCCGCCACCACGCCCTGGGCCTCGGCGACGTGCGCCAGCTGCAGCTTGGCGGTGACGTCGCCGAGCGCGTAGATGCCGTCGACGTTGGTCCGCATGTTGTCGTCGATGTCGATCGCGCCGCGGTCGGTCAGCTCGACGCCGGTGTTCTCCAGCCCGTAGCCCTCGACCCGCGGGGCGAACCCGACGGCCATGAGCACCTTGTCGACGGTGACGGTCCGGGTGTCCTCACCGTCCTTGGACTCGATCTCCACCTCGACCGAATCGCCGTTGTCGCTGATCGAGGTGGTCTTGTGGCCGGTGAGGAGCGTGATGCCGAGCTTCTTGTAGTGCTTGGCGATCTCCTTGGAGACCTCCTCGTCCTCGTTCGGCAGCAGCCGATCCATGAACTCGACGATCGTGACGTCGACGCCGTAGGCGTTCATCACGTACGCGAACTCCATGCCGATCGCCCCCGCGCCGACGACGACGATCGAGTCGGGCAGGTCGCGCGTGAGGATCTGTTCCTCGTAGCCCACCACGTTCTCGCTGAACTCGATCCCGGGAAGCGTCTTGACCACGGAACCGGTCGCGATGATGCAGTTGTCGAAGGTGTACTCCGTGCCGTCGACCTCGATCGTCTTGGCGTCGGTGAACTTCCCGAAGCCGTCGATCTCCGTGATCTTGTTCTTCTTCATGAGGAAGTGGACGCCCTTGACGATGCTGTCCGAGACCTTACGGCTGCGGTCGAACGCGGCGCCGAAGTCGAAGCTCACGTCCCCGGAGATGCCGAAGAGCTTGCCGTCGCGCTGGACGGTGTTGGCCAGCTCCGCGTTGCGCAGGAGGGCCTTGGAGGGGATACATCCGACGTTGAGGCATACGCCGCCCCAGTACTTCTCCTCGACGACGGCCACCTTGAGGCCGAGCTGCGAGGCGCGGATGGCGGCGACGTAGCCACCGGGGCCCGCGCCGAGGACGATGAGATCGTAATGAGTGTCAGCCACGACACTCAGGGTAGCGCTCCCGGGCGCACCTGAACGGCGGAGCGGGCCGGAAGTGCACCCGAAATGACCGACGCCGCCCCCTCCGTGTGGAGAAGGCGGCGCGGGCGCTCGCGTGAGCGAGGATCAGGACAGGTTGCCCAGGACCGACTTGAGGGCGGTGGCGACCAGCTCGCCGATGGTCTCGGCGATCGTGTCGGTGATGTTGCCGGTGGCGCTGCCGCCGCTGAGGGAGCCGGACTCGCCGGAACCGGCGCTGAGGAGGTCGGTGATGGAACCCATTGTGTGTATCTCCGTTTATTGAAATGCACTCCCGACCTGATCGGGAATGGCCGGGTCAGTCGACCCGCGGCTACGGAAGATGCTACTGACCTCACGAACGCGTAACAAGAGCCTGTGAACATCCGAGGTGGGTTTCGGTCTGTTCGCTTGATCACGTGCATCATCGAGGGCATGACCGACAGCGCGATCTCCGACCCGTTCCTCCACCTCGAGGCCGTCGACTCTCCCGAGGCGCTCGGATGGGTGCGCGAGCGCAGCGATCGGACGGTCGCCGATCTCGCCGCCGGCGATCATGCCGAAGCCGCGCATTCCCGCGCCCTGGAGATCCTCGACGCGACCGACCGGATCGCGTGGCCGGTCCTCCGCGGCCGGTACGCCTACACGCTGTGGAAGGACGGTGACCACCCCCGCGGACTGTGGCGCCGGGTGCCGTGGACCGTGCTGGCCGACGGGGCGCCGGGGGTGGACCACCCGGACTGGGAGACGCTCGTGGACGTCGGGGCCCTCGCCGACGAGGAGGGCGTCAACTGGGTGTACTCCGGCACGGTCGTGCGTCGTCCCGTCGACGACCGGGCGCTCCTGCGGTTGTCCCGCGGGGGCGCGGACGCCGTGGAGGTCCGGGAGTTCGACCTGACCGAGCGCCGCTTCGTCACCACCGGGGAGGGGGCGTTCCACCTGCCCGAGGCCAAGTGCTCGGTGTCCTGGGTGGACCGCGACACCGTGCTCCTCACCGCGCCGCTGGACCCGGACGGCTCCGACGCCACCGACTCGGGGTACGCGCGTGTGGTGCGGCTCTGGCGTCGCGGGACCGATCCCGCCCAGGCCCCGGTGATCTTCGAGGGCCGCACCGACGACGTCGCGGTGGGCGCCTCGCACGACCCCGTCACCGGGCGGTTCCTGGCCAGCCGGGCGCCCGACTTCCACACCTCGCAGGAGGTGTTCTGGACCCCGGGCACCGACCCCGCCTCCACCACCCCACTCGCGGTGCCCGTGCCCGAGGACTGTGACGTCACCTCGTGCGGCGACTGGCTCATGCTGCGCCCCCGCACCGATCTGGAGATCGCCGGCCGCTCCCACCCCGGCGGGTCGGTGCTCGTGGTGCCGTGGGCCGCCGTCGACGCCGAGCCGGGTCGGCTGCCGGAGCCCGTCGTGCTGTTCTCCCCCACCCCGTCCACGACCGTGGAGGACGTCACCTGGGGCCGCGGCCGGATCCTGCTCACCGTCCTCGACGACACCGAGTCGCGGATCGACGCGTTCTCCCTCCCCGACACCGCCGACGGCGAGTGGTCCCCGCTGCCCGTCGAGGGCCTGCCGGAGCACGTCTCGGTCGACGTGCTGTCCTGCGACCGGCTCTCCGGGATGGACGACGACCCGGTATCAGGAGCCGCACCCGGCTCAGCCGCACCCAGCTCAGCCGTACCCAGCTCAGCCGTACCCACCCACGCGGGCGAGCGCCCACACCCCGACGACGCGGTGCTCGCGGTCTCCGGGCCGGTCGTCCCGCCGTCGCTGGTCCTGCTCCGGGCGGACGGCAGCACCACCACCCTCGGCTCGACGCCACACCGGTTCGATTCCTCCGGGATCGAGGTCACCCGCCACACCGCCGTGAGTGACGACGGCACCGAGGTGCCCTACACGGTCATGCGCGGGCCCGGCCCCGCCGGACCACGTCCGACCATCCTCTACGGCTACGGCGGGTTCGAGGTGTCCATGCGCCCCGCCTACGCCGCTCTGCGCGGCGCGCTCTGGCTCGAGGAGGACGGGGTGTACGTCGTGGCGGGGATCCGCGGCGGCGGTGAGTACGGGCCGTCGTGGCACCGCGCCGCCATTCGGGAGAAGCGTCCCCGGGCGTTCGAGGACTTCGCGTCCGTGGCCCGCGCCCTCGTCGAGGAGGGCGTGACGACCCGCGATCAGCTCGGGGCGACCGGCGGATCCAACGGCGGCCTGCTCATGGGCGTCATGCTCACCCGCTATCCGGAGCTCTTCGGCGCCCTCGCGATCGCTGTGCCCCTACTGGACATGAAGCGCTACCACCTGCTCCTGGCCGGAGCGTCGTGGATGGCCGAGTACGGGGACCCGGACTCCGCCGACTGGGACGACTTCCTGGGTGCCTACTCCCCGTACCAGCACATCCGGCCCGCCTCGGAGGTCCGCTACCCGCCGGTCCTCATGACCACCTCGACCCGGGACGACCGCGTCCATCCGGGCCACGCCCGCAAGATGACCGCCGCCCTGGAGGACGCGGGACACGAGGTCCAGTACTACGAGAACATCGAGGGCGGGCACGCCGGCGCCGCCGACAACTCCCAGGAGGCCCGGAAGGCGGTCCTCACCTACGAGTTCTTCAGGCGTCGACTACCTCGTCGTCGTCCCCACCAGGGGTGACGGCACCCAGCTCGCGGTCGATCCACGACAGCACCCGGTCGACCACCTCGGCGGGGCGGCGGGCCCACGCGTTGTGGCCCAGCGCCTCCGGCTCCAGCTCCAGCGTCGTCCGCGCCTCCGGCAGCATCGCCAACAGGTTCCGGGCGGCGCCGGCCGGAGCCAGGGGGTCGTCGGCGATCGCCACCGCCAGCGCCGGCACGGTGACGCGCGCGAGGCCCGCCGGGTAGTCGAGGTCCGCCCGGGCCGGCTGCATGACGCCGCGCCCGGCGAGCCGGGACCAGTCGCGGACGCGGTCGGCCGGGATCCTCCCCTGCGCGCCGAAGAACTGGCCCGGCACGTGCCCGGACAACCAGGCCAGCGTCGGGAGGATGACCGACGCGGCGCGAAGCTTGTGCCCGAAGGAGCCCGGGAACCCCCGGTGGAACGGTGACTGGGCGGCCACGGCGACCAGGCCCACGACCCGCGGGTCGTGGCGGGCGAGGTGGTAGACGCCGATCTGCGCGCCCATGCTGTGGCCCAGCAGCACGACGGACCGCGCGCCGAGACGCTGCTCCATCGCGTCCAACGCGAGCGGGACGTCCTCGGCGGCGCTCTCGTGGTAGCCGGCCGGGCCGCTGCGACGCCCGATACGGTAGGTGCTCTCACCCTGACCGCGGAGCTCGGTGATCGCGACGTCGACGCCCTCGGCCGCCAACGCGCGGGCGAGGGGGAGGTAGTACCGGGCGCCGACGGCGATGCCCGGCAGCACCAGGATCGCGGGCCGGCTCTCGTCCCGCCGAGCCGTCTCGACGATCAGCAGCGGACTCGTGCTGCCGTCCGAGTGCTGCAGCTCCACCCGCTGCGGGTCCTCCATTGTGGTCATGTGTACAGGATGCCGGACTGCACTCCGGTCTGCCCGGCCGCCCCTGGATACGACGAACCCCGCGCCACCGGTCGTCGGCGGTGCGGGGATCGTGGTGGTGCGGGCGACGCGTGCGACGCCCTGCCTCAGGGGATCAGGCTCAGCCCCAGCTGGCGCCCATGGCGCGGCCCATCATCGGCCAGGACTGCTTGAGGTCATCCTCCCAGTAGCCCCACGAGTGCGTGCCGTTGGGCGCGAAGTCGAACTCGGCCGGGATGCCCAGCTCACCGAAGCGGCGGGCGAGGTTGGCCGTGCAGTACTGGGTGGCCGCCTCGATGACGCCGCCGACGATCGCCTGGTTGGCGAGCGCCGGGATGCTGTTGCGCAGACGCCAGTTCTCGAGCGACTCGTGCGGCCCGGGCAGGCCGTTGCCGGTCGAGATGAACATCGCGGGGAGCTGGTTGTTCTTCATCTGCTCCTGGAAGCGGAAGGCACCCCAGACCGGGTCGTTGTCGAACCAGTTGTTGGTCCCCGTGCGGGGCTCGCCCGGGAAGGGGCCCCACATGTTGTCGAGGTTCGCGCCGCCGCGCATACCGGTGACGATGTTGATGAACTGGTAGCCGATCGGCGTGGAGGTCTCGGCACAGCCCGAGTACGAGCCGATGGCCTGGAACCTGCCCGGGCGCTTCTGCGCGATCGTCAGGACCGAGGTGGCGGTCATGGAGATCGCCGCGAGGCCACGCTTGCGGCCCTGGTAGTTGCCGCCGTAGCGGCCCTCGAAGAGGTTCGGGAGCTCCTCGGCGAGGTAGGTCTCGAACGCCATCGGACGGTCGGTCTCGCGGGCGAAGCGGGTCTGGACGTTGGGATCGTGGCGCTGCCAGTCCGTGTAGTACGAGAAGGCGCCGCCGATCGGGGTGACGGTCCACGCGTCCTTGTCGGACATGAACTTCTTCACGTCGGACTGCGCCTGCCAGGTGGCCGAGTCCTCGCCGCCGCCCGCGCCGTTGATCAGGTACAGCACCGGCGCCCCGGCGTTGCCGTCACGCGGCGGCTGGACGATGTTGGGGACCTCGATCGCCATCTTGTCCGACCACACCGAGACGATCATGCGACCGTCGGGCAGCTTGGTCTCGACGACCTTGTTCGCAGCCGTGGCCTTGGTGTACTGGATGCTTCCGCCCTGGGCCTGGGCCGTGCCCGTGGCGACGACGGGGACCATGGCCGCAGCGAGGGCCGCTGTCGCGACCTTCGTGCCGAACCGCTTCACTGAACGCATATTTCGACGCCTTACATTCTCGTTGTTCACAGACGGACCCGGGCATTCCTGCGAAAACGCTAACCCGATTCCCAGTAGTCACACAATTCCCACTAGACACAGTAGTACCACTATTGCGTCCGCAGGTCGTGCGTATTGCATCCGCGGGGCACGCTCCGAGGCTCCCACAGTCAGGTGAACGGAGGGAAACCGCAGAGCCGGCCGGTGCGGCTCACGTCAACATTATCGACGGTGACCCGCGCCCCGTTACCGGTATGAATAAACTCATATTCGCGGATCTCCCACGGGGCGAGTACCGGCCACCGGCAGGGGTGCGAGGAAGGGCCCCGGACGCCAGTCCGGGGCCCTTCCTCTAGTCGGTGGACGACTCAGGCCATGAAGCCCTTACCCAGAGCCTCCTGGAGGTCGCCACCGGCGAAGTAGCCGATACCCTTGACCAGGTTGTTGACAGCGCCGAGCAGGCCGCCGGCGAGGTCAACGAGACCCTTCGGACCGAGGACGCCGCCAACAGAACCGAGATCGATACCCATTACGTTCTCCTTAGAAGTGTGTGCAGTCCGGCCGCGTTAGAGACCGGATCGAGAGGGGCTTTCCGCTCCAGCGCGGCGCGCGGGAGCGAGGCCGTGGCGCCTTCGCCACGGGACTGAAGTCAATCTCAGTTTGCGGTGGTCTCGACGGCGTCGCTACTGAAGCCTGCCAGTTCCAGCGCGCCGTTGAGGCCGTCACCGGTCAGAGACCCGGTGAGGCTGACGACGCCATCGATGAGGTTCTTGACCGCGGTGAGCGCGGCACTGATGGCGCTGAAGTCAGGCATGTGTTTCTCCCTTTGCTGTGATGTCGCCCCGACTCGTGGGGCCCTCGGTAAGGTTAATCTAAGTCGCGCTGATGTCAATCGTGACGCGCGTCTCAGGTTCGCCTCTTGACGCTGGCCAGGCACCTACTCTGGGCCCGTGTCCTGGGTCACTGTAACCCACCAAGGCTTAAGAAGACTCATTAATCGAGCGGCTTTCAGAGAAATTCCTTCATACGTCACCCGAGGGATGTCTGTCGCTGGTGAGCGGCGTTCCGACGTCACCCCCCGTTCACCCTCGGGAATCACCGTGGGTGCTGGTGTCACCCCGGCGCGCACCCCTCCGGAGACGCCGAAGCGGCCCGCGCGAGGGAGAGCCGCGCGGGCCGCATTCGGATCCGTCAGGGTCGGTCTTCGCCCCGGACGGGGCTCGTGTCACTGCAGGAAGCCTCCTGTCAGCGCCTCCTGGAAGTCACCTCCGGTGAAGTACGCAAGGCCGGAGAACATGTCTCCGAACGCGCCGAGGAAGTCGTTGAGAAAGCCCAGTGCGCCACTGACGCCGGCAAGGGATCCGAACTCGGGGAAAGTCATCATCTGCTCCTGGAGGTGTTCTGGTGTGTGGTGGGTGGGTCGTGACGGCTATTCGGCGCTGATGCTCGTGATCGCGCCGATGAAGTCGTTGACCCCACCCTCGCCACCCAGGGACCCGGTGAAGAAGACGACGGCGCCGAGGATGTCGGTGATTCCGCCGAAGAGGTCGGACAGTTGACCGAAGTTGGGCATGGAGGTCTCCGTTCTCAGTGTGTACCGGCGCCCTCCGGGGCGCCTGACGCAGACATTAGGGCGGCCGTTCAGCAGCCACCAGAGACGAAACCGTTCCTTAACCGCAGGTCACAGACGTTTTACGCGGGACGGCCCACGTGACGATCGTGTTACGCGACCCAATGCCCCAGGAGAGCCCGACAACGGCCGTGGCCCGCACCGGATCTCCGGTGCGGGCCACGGCCGCGTGCTGGGATGGGCTACATCAGAAGCCCATGCCGCCCATCTCGTCGCCACCCGGCATGGCGGGCGCGGCGGGCTCGGGCTTGTCGGCCACGACGGCCTCGGTGGTGAGGAACAGCGCGGCGATCGACGCGGCGTTCTGCAGCGCCGAGCGGGTCACCTTGACCGGGTCGTTGATGCCGGCCTCGAGGAGATCCTGGTACTCGCCGGTGGCGGCGTTCAGGCCCTCGGCGCCCGGCAGGTTGCGGACCTTCTCGGCCACGACGCCCGGCTCGAGGCCGGCGTTGTGGGCGATCTGCTTGAGCGGGGCGCTGAGCGCGAACTTGACGATGTTCGCGCCGGTGGCCTCCTCGCCCTCGAGGGACAGGCCATCGATGGCGACCTCGGACTTGACCAGGGCGACGCCGCCGCCGGCGACGATGCCCTCCTCGACGGCCGCCTTCGCGTTGCGCACGGCGTCCTCGATGCGGTGCTTGCGCTCCTTGAGCTCGACCTCGGTGGCCGCGCCCGCCTTGATGACGGCGACGCCGCCGGCGAGCTTGGCGAGACGCTCCTGGAGCTTCTCACGGTCGTAGTCGGAGTCCGAGTTCTCGATCTCGGCGCGGATCTGGTTGACCCGACCCTCGATCTGACCCTGGTCCCCGGCACCCTCGACGATGGTGGTCTCGTCCTTGGTCACGACGACCTTGCGGGCCTTGCCGAGCATGGAGATGTCGGCGGTCTCGAGCGAGAGGCCGACCTCCTCGGAGATGACCTGGCCACCGGTGAGGATGGCGATGTCCTGCAGCATGGCCTTGCGGCGGTCTCCGAAGCCCGGGGCCTTGACGGCGACGGACTTGAAGGTGCCGCGGATCTTGTTCACGACCAGGGTCGACAGGGCCTCGCCCTCGACGTCCTCGGCGATGATGAGCAGCGACTTGTTCTCGCCGATGACCTTCTCCAGCAGCGGGAGCAGGTCCTTGACGGTGGACACCTTGCCGGAGACCAGCAGGACGTACGGATCCTCCATGACCGCCTCCTGGCGCTCCGGATCCGTCTGGAAGTACTGCGAGATGTAGCCCTTGTCGAAGCGCATGCCCTCGGTGAGCTCGAGGTCCAGGCCGAAGGTCTGGGACTCCTCGACCGTGATCACGCCCTCCTTGCCGACCTTGTCCATGGCCTGGGCGATGAGCTCGCCGATGGCCGGGTCACCGGCGGAGATCCCCGCGGTGGCGGCGATCTGCTCCTTGGTCTCGATCTCCGTGGCGGAGTCGATCAGGTGCTTGGTGACGGCCTCGACGGCCTTCTCGATGCCGCGCTTGATGCCCATGGGGTTGGCACCGGCGGCGACGTTGCGCAGGCCCTCGCGCACGAGCGCCTGGGCGAGGACGGTGGCGGTGGTGGTTCCGTCGCCGGCGACGTCGTCGGTCTTCTTGGCGACCTCCTTGACCAGCTCGGCGCCGATCTTCTCGTACGGCTCCTCGAGCTCGATCTCCTTGGCGATGGAGACGCCGTCGTTGGTGATCGTGGGGGCGCCCCACTTCTTCTCCAGCACGACGTTGCGGCCCTTGGGGCCGAGCGTGACCTTGACGGCGTCGGCGAGCTGGTTGAGACCGCTCTCCAGGCCGCGCCGGGCCTCTTCGTCGAACGCGATCATCTTTGCCATGGGGTGAATCATCCTCCGGGTATGGGGTGACACGCGTGTGGTCAGCGTCGGTGCCCGCGACGGACGGTGCGGACCGTGTCGGATCCGCGCCTCACCTTGCGACCTCGGTTCTCAGATCTTGCTGGCACTCAGGGTAGCCGAGTGCCAATCGCTTTTCTAGCACTCGCCCCCGACGAGTGCAAAGGCCCGGACGGCTGATTCGCGCTCGACGAACGACCCTCATGTCGCCCGGCCCTGCCCTACCATCGAGACGCCGTCCCACCCGTTCGCCCGAAAGGCTCGTCAATGCCCACCGAACCCGCCGCAGCAGGCGCCATCGAGAGCTCCATCGAGATCGACGCCCCGCCGGCCCGGGTCTGGGAGGTCATCTCCGAGGTCCGCAACGCCACCCAGTGGAGCAGCCAGGCCTGGAAGATCTTCCCCCTCGGCGGCCGCACCGCCAAGGGCACGTGGGCACTGAACATCAACAAGCGCGGGCCGCTCCTGTGGCCCACGACCAGCCGTGTGGTGGAGTTCGAGCCCGGCCGCCGGTTCGCCAACCGCATCACCGAGAACACCACCATCTGGGTCTTCGACCTCGAGCCGACCCCCGCCGGCGGCACCCTCCTCACCGAGCGCAGGGAGGTCCCGGACGGGCTGACCTTCATCTCCCGATTCCTCACCGACAAGGTGTTCGGAGGACAGAAGTCGTTCACCAGCGAGCTGGACCGGGGCGTGTCCACCTCCCTGCAGCGGATCAAGGCGCTCGCCGAGCGGAGCTGAGGCCGGGATGGCCCGGGCCGCCGCGGCCCTCATCGCGGGCTCGCTCGTCGCGTCGCTCTCCGGCTGCGCCCTGTGGTCGGGCGACGGCGACGACGTCGACGCCCCCGCCCGCGAGCAGCCCGGGCCCACCCTGGCCGCCGGCCCCCCGCCGGCGGACTGGCAGGACGTCCGCAGCCCCACCGGGCTCGTGTACTCGGTTCCGCCGGGGTGGGAGGTCGGGGACCCGTCCGGGGTCGACGACGACGCCGGCGACCCCGGATCGGATTGGGGATCGGGCTACGTCACCACCGCCAACGCCATCGCCGACCGTGGCTACTGCCGGCTCGGGGGCCTGAGCTTCCGGACCCTGGTCGGCATCAGCGCGACGGCACTGCCGGGCGAGGCGCGTGAACAAGCCGAATCGGCGTCCCGGGCCATGGCGGACTCGATCGACCGACGGTTCACCCAGGCCGGTGCCGACGTCCCCGTGCCCGATGCCCGCAGCATCGGGGTCTCGGGGGTGCCCGCCTGGTACGTCTCGCTGCGCGGCGAGGTGCGTCCCCCGCGCAACGACTGCACCCCGCCGACCATCCGCTTCGACACCATCGCGGTGTCGACACGGGGCCCGGACGGCGCGCCCGCCTCGCTGGTGTTCGTGCTCATGTCCGACGAGGGCGAGCCCGGCGTCCAGCCCACGGAGACGATCGACGCCGTGGTGGCGTCGCTGCGCTACGACATCTCGGTGTGACGGTGCCCGGGCGTGGTCACCCGGTTCAGGCCGCGGTGGCGGAGTCGCGGCCGCCCTTCGCGGGATCGCCCCCGGCGGACGGTGCGATCACCTCGTCCGTCCGCGCGTCACGCGGCAGGAATTCCGCCCACCACTGGTCGCAGCGGGCCCACGCCCAGCCGGCGTCCGCCGCGGCGTCGGCCGCGTCGACCGGGACGGTCCGTCGGCGCACGGGGACGTCCGGCCCGTCCTTCGCCTGGATGAGCAGGCAGTCGCCAGACCGCTCGAAGCGGAAGCAGCGTTCGCCGTCGACCTCGAGCTCCAACCGGTCGCCGTCGATCAGGAGCTTGCCGATCAGCTGGCCCAGGAGTTCACGGGTGACCCACGGCAGCGTGCCGCGGGGTCGACCGCGCACCGCGTGGTCGGCGATCCCCGCGCCCACCATGGTGGGCCGACGGTGGACGTCGACATCAATGCGCTCGCGCGGGTCGGCCACCAGTCCCAGCTCGGGCGAGGTCACGCGGAGCTGGCGCGGGGCGGCGTACCGCATGACGGCGTTGACCACGAGTGGGCGGGTGATCACCTCGGGCCGGATGACCACGCCCACGCCGTCGATCTCCGGGCGCGAGCACAGAGCGCCGGTCTCGCCGATCGCCTCGGCCTCCGGGAACCGCTCCGACACCTCGTCGCACAGCGCCTCGAGGTCCGCCCGCACGCGTGCGGGCAACTCGTCGACGGAGGTGAGCTCGCGGAGCTCCTTCTCAGCAGGGGTGACGACGATCACAAAGCTACTCATGTGCACACCATACTTCATGCTGCGTTCACTTTCCGTTCATGTCGCCGAGTCGTGTCGGAGCGGGCAACTACTCTGTGCGCATGGCCGACTCCCCCGCGTTCGCTGACCCCCACGCCGATCTCGCCCCGCTCGCGGCCGCGGTCGCCGCCCAACTCGACCGGGCCCGCTCCGATCTCGCCGATCTCGTCGCCCTGCCGTCGGTGCACGACGCCGAGCCGGACGCCTGCGCGCAGGCCTGCGACCTCGTCCGCACCCTGCTCTCGGACCTGCCGATCCCGGGCCTGGGCCCGGACTCGGTCGAGGTGATCGAGACGTCCGACGGGTCGCGCGCGGTGTTTGCCCACCGCCCGGCCGCACCCGGCCGCCCCACCGTGCTGCTCTACAGCCACTACGACGTCCAGCCCTCCGGGGACCCGGGCGAGTGGACGTCCTCGCCGTGGGAACTGACCGAGCGCGACGGCCGGTGGTACGGCCGCGGTGCCGCGGACTGCAAGGGAAACCTCGTCGTGCACCTCGCCGCCCTGCGCGCCCTCGCCGCCCTGGGTGACGACGACGAGGTCGGCGACCCCGGGGCGGACCCGCTGGACGGCCTGGGGATCCGACTCGTCGTGGAGGGCTCCGAGGAGACCGGCGGAGGGGGCCTGGACGATCTCGTGGCGTCGCGGCCCGACCTGGTGGCGGCGGAGGCGATCCTCATCGCCGATTCCGGGAACGTCTCGGTCGGCACCCCCACGCTCACGACCAGCCTCCGGGGGATCGCCAACCTCGTCGTCGTCGTCGACACCCTGGAGGCCGGGGTCCACTCCGGACAGTTCGGGGGCGCGGCGCCCGACGCGCTCGCCGCCCTCATCTCCATCCTCGCCTCGCTGCGCGACCCCGCCACCGGCGCCACGACCGTCGACGGCCTGGACTTCACCGGCGAGTGGGACGGGCAGGCCTACCCCGAAGAGACGTTCCGCGCCGACGCCGGGATCCTCGACGGGGTGGAGGTCTCCACGGCGGCCCCGCTCGCGGACCTGGTGTGGTCACGGCCCGCGGTGACCGTGCTGGGGATCGACTGCCCGCCGGTCGAGGGGGCGATCGCCGCCGTCCAACCCCGAGCCCGCGCCCTGATCAACCTGCGCGTTCCACCCGGGATCGACCCGGTCGAGGCGCAGCGGCTACTCACCGCGCACATCGAGCGGCGCAGGCCGTGGAACGCCCGGGTGACGGTGGAACCCGAGGCCGTCGGCCACCCGTTCCGCTCGGTGCCGGCGGGCGGCTCGGACCCGGTCCACGACCTGCTCTCGCAGTGCCTGGTGCAGGCCTACGGTGCGGAGGAGGTCGCCGTGGTCGGCTCCGGCGGATCGATCCCGCTGTGCACCGCGCTGCAGCGGGCGCATCCCGACGCGAGCATCGCACTGTTCGGCGTCGAGGACCCCGCGGCCGCGATCCACTCCCCCGACGAGAGCGTCGACCCGCGGGAGATCGAGCGCATCGCACTGGCGGAGGCGGCGTTCCTGCAGCGCTACCGCTGAGCCCCCGGCCCGGAGAACCGGTAACGGTGTGATGCCCGTGGGCCGATACTGTCACCAGTGGCGGTTCGACCAGATCTCGGCTGCCCGGAAGAAGGAGCCGCCATGCCCGTTCCCGCACTCGCCCACCGCGTCACCCGCGCAGGCCGCGCCCTCCTCGCGACCGCTGCCGCCGCCGCACTGACAGTGGGGCTGCTCCCCGCCCCCGTGCAGGCGCAGGGGCTACCGGGGTCGATCAGCCCGGAGCAGATCGCCAACGGCGCTCTCGGCACCATCTCGCCGGAGAGCCTCAGTCAGCTCCTCTACTTCGGCAACCTGCCGGGCTCGTCCGGGTCATCGATGATGGGCATCGCCAACCGACTCGGATTCTCGCCCAACATGTTCGCCGGACCCCCGCCGCCGGCGCCCCAGCCCAACCCGAACATCACCGAGACGCGCGTCGTGAGCAAGGAGATCGACGGACGCTACGAGCGGTGGCTCATCGACTCGGCCGACATGAAGCGCGGGATCACCGTCGAGGTCTACCGCGCGCCGAACGGTAATCAGAACGCGCCGTTCCTCTACCTCCTCGACGGCGTCGGCTCCGAACTCCCCAGCGGCTTCATGCAGTGGGGCGCGGCAGAGCAGTTCGCGGACGAGAACGTCAACCTCATCATCCCGACCGGTGGCCAGGGTTCGATGTGGGCGGACTGGAACGAGCCCGACCCAGTGCTGGGCATCAGCAAGTGGGAGGCCTTCATCACACGCGACCTGCCCGCCCTGGTCGAACCCGAGGTCAGCACCAGCCGCAGCCGCGCGATCGGCGGGATCTCGATGGGCGCCGGCGCGGCCGTGACCATCGCCACCCGCCACCCCGATCTCTACCGGGCCGTCTTCGGCGTCTCGGGCTGCTACTCCACCGGCACGCTCGGTCAGATCCTCACCCGCTACACCGTGGAGAGCCGCGGCGCCACGCTGACCAACATGTGGGGCGAGCCGGGCAACGCTCAGTGGGCGGACCACGACGCGCTGATCAACGCGGAGGAGTTGCGCGGAAAGGCGATCTACCTCTCGTCCGGCACGGGCGTGGCCAACCCGGGCGACTGGGAGGACTACAACAACGACGCCGCCAACTTCGTCGCCGGCATGGCGCTGGAGCAGGCGACCGGGCAGTGCACACGCGCGGCGGACCGTCGCCTGCGCGAACTGCGCATCCCGGCGACGATCGACCACCTGCCCACCGGGCTGCACAACTGGTCCTACTACTCGCGTCAGATCCCCGTCGCCTGGAACGCCATTCGCGGCGCGCTGTAACCCCGCCGGGGCCGGAGGGGGTCCTGCGCTCGCCGCGATACGCTCACCTCCGTGAACTCCCGCCCGGATCTTGACCTGACCCTGCGTCTGTCGGCGTCCGCGGCCGATTCCCGACGGGGGATCGTCCGCGCACACCCGGAGGTGATCCTCGCGCTGGGGATGCGCGAGTGGGATGCCATCGAGATCATCGGCGCCCGCACCACGGGCGCCGTGGTCGCCGCCGCGGCCACGGGCGCGCCGAGCGGCGTGCTGGTGGTCGACGAGGTGGTGGCCGCCAACTGCGGCCTGGGCGAGGACGCGCGGGTGACCGTGCGGGCCGCGCAGGTGACGGGCGCGCAGTCCGTCGAGGTCCAGGGCCTCCCGCCGGCGGGCCGCGGTGTCGCCGAGCGGGTGCTGCGCTCGGCGCTGCTGGGCAAGGTGGTGCGCGTCGGCGACTCGGTCACGCTCATGCCTCGCGACCTCGGCCCCGACTTCCCCACCTCCGACACCACCCGCACCCTGCGCAACACCATGGGCGCGGCATGGAGCACCGAACTGCTCACCGTCACCGCGACCGTGCCGGACGGGATCGTCTCCATCCAGCCCACCACCGCGGTGGTGACCGAAGCGGGATCGACGACGAACACGGCCGGCCCGTCCGCTCCCGCCGCCGCGGGATCCCGCGGACCGGGGACGGCCGAACCCACCGGTGCCGGGCGCGGCGCCGTCGCCGGGCGCGGCGCCGTCGGCGGGGGCGTAGCCGGCCGAGGCGCGGTGGGCACGGATGTGGCCGACGGTTCCGCCATCACGGCCGTCGCGCGGGAGGACCTCGTGGGCGTCGCCGACCGGGCCGAGGTGTTGGAGCAGTGGCTCTCGCTCGCGCTGGACCGATCGGAGTTGCTGCGGACGCTGGGCGCGTCGCCGCACCTCGGGGTCCTGGTCGCCGGCCCTCCCGGCGTCGGCAAGGCGACGCTGGTCCGCTCCGTCGCGGGGGCCCGCCGACTCGAGGTGGTCGACGGGCCATCGGTCGGGGCCCTCGACCCCGCCTCGCGACTGGAGGCGGTCCGTGCGGCCGCCGAGCGAACCCGGGAAGGCGGCGGGATCCTGCTGGTCACCGACATCGACGCGCTGCTCCCCGCCGAGGCCGAGCCCGTGTCCACCCTGGTCCTCGACCGGCTCCGCTCGGTGGTCGCCACGCCCGGGTCGGTGCTGGTGGCGACGTGCGTGCACCCCGAGGCCGCCGACGCGCGACTGCGCGAGCCCGACGTCTGTGACCGCGTCCTGGACCTGCCCCTGCCGGACGCGGCCGACCGCGCGGCGCTGCTGGAGGTCATGCTCCGCGACGTCCCCACCGCCACGGTGGACCTCGCGGCCGTCGCCGACCGCACGCCCGGGTACGTCGCCGGCGACCTCCGGGCGCTCACCCGGGAAGCAGCCCTGCGCGCGGCCGGGCGGGCGTCGGGAGACGACGCCACCGCCCTCTCGTCCGCACGCCTCGAACAGGACGACCTCCTGGGCGCGATCAGCGTGATCCGGCCGCTGTCCCGGTCCGGCACCGAGGAGCTGAGCCTGGGATCGATCACCCTCGACGACGTCGGGGACATGGAGGAGGTGCGGCAGGCGCTCACCGAGACGGTGCTGTGGCCGCTGCAGCACCGCGACTCCTTCGAACGGCTGGGGGTGCAGCCGCCACGGGGCGTGCTGTTGTACGGTCCCCCGGGCTGCGGCAAGACGTTCGTCGTGCGGGCCCTCGCCGCGAGCGGGCGGCTGACGGTGCACATGGTCAAGGGTGCCGAGCTCATGGACAAGTGGGTCGGGTCCTCGGAGAAGGCCGTCCGCGACCTGTTCCGCAAGGCGCGTGACTCGGCGCCGTCGTTGGTGTTCCTCGACGAGATCGACGCGCTCGCCCCGCGGCGGGGCCAGTCCGGCGATTCGGGCGTCGGCGACCGGGTGGTGGCGGCCCTGCTCACCGAACTCGACGGTGCGGAGCCACTGGGTGATGTGGTCATCCTCGGCGCCACCAACCGGCCCGAGCTCATCGACCCCGCCCTGCTGCGTCCGGGGCGGCTCGAACGCCTGGTGTTCGTCCCCCCGCCGGACGCCGAGGCCCGCGCCGACATCCTCCGGGCCGCCGGCCGGGACGTCCCGCTGGCCGAGGACGTCGACCTGGCCGAGCTCGCGACCGACCTGGACGGGTATTCCGCGGCGGACTGCGCCGCCCTGCTCCGGGAGTCGGCGCTGACCGCGATGCGTCGCGACATCGACGCGGCCGAGGTCACCGCAGAGGACGTGGCGCGCGCCCGCCGCGCGGTCAGACCCTCTCTCGACCCCGTGCAGGTGGAGGACCTCCGGCAGTACGCCGAGCGTCGCGAGAGCTGAGCAGCGCGAGGGTGCCGCGCGCGGGGGCGGGGCGCCACGGGCTTGCCGGGATTCACGCCGGCGGCCTAGAGTGTCTGACCATGCGGAAGATTCTCGTAGTAACCGGACGTAACGGGGCCTGACAGACCGGCACCCCCGTTGCGTGGTTACTCCTTCTCGTCGGTCACCGCACCGACGCACGAGAAGCGAGAACACCATGTATCCCACCGCGAACCCCCCTCTCGGCCACCCTGCCACCTCCGCCACCCCCACGTGTCCCTTCACCGAGCGATTCGGTCGTCGACCGCCGCGCGGGTTCGCCGCCGAGGCCGCGGGGCTGGACTGGCGCACGCTGGTCGACACCTACGCCCCGTCGTCCGACCACTTCCATCTCGCGGACCTCTCCCGCCGCCCCCTCGGCCGGGGAATCACCGCCTACGAGGCGATCCTGGCCACCCGCGCGCCGGGGGACGCAGCCGGGGAGTTCACGGCCCACCGCCTGACCACCGAATCCTGTGGTGACCTCACCGCGATGTCGGACATGCTGGGGCGGGTCGGCGCACGCACGGAGATCGAGCAGTTCCACCAGTACGAGGGCCACCGGCACGGGGGCCACTCGTTCGGGGACACCGAGTCGTGGTGCACCATTCTGCGGGCCGGCTGCGGGCGGCGCGAGACGTGGGCCCTCGGGTTCGGCCAGACCTCCTCCGAGGCCTCCATCGCCGCACTCCTCAGCGCCGCCACCCGCCTTCACCTGCGCTGAAAGCGGGGCGGAAACACTGTTCTGTAAAGTGAAACCCGAAACCACGCCCCGGTCGACCACCGGCTTCCCGCCGTCTCGCGGCGGGTGCGTCCGCATGTCGTCGTCCGTTCGACGCAAGGAGAGGAGCCGCCGGTGATCGTGATCCTCGCGGCCCACGCCGTGGCCGCCCTGATCGCGATCCCGCTGGTGTTGAGGCTCGGCCGTCGCGCCTTCCCGCTCCTGGCGTTGGTCCCCGCCGCCGGCGCGGTCTGGGTGGCCGCGAACCTCGACCGGGTACCCACGGAGTCCATCCAGTGGGCTCCCGGCATCCACCTGGCGCTCGACCTGCGGATGGACGCCCTGTCCGCGCTGATGTCCCTCATCGCACTGGGTGTCGGTGCGTTGGTGCTGTTCTACTGCACCTGGTACTTCGACGACTCCGAACCGCGACTCCACCTGTTCGCCGCGGAGCTCGTCGCCTTCGCGGGCGTCATGTTCGGCCTGGTCGTGGCCGACAACATGATCCTGCTGTACATCTTCTGGGAGATCACCTCCGTTCTGAGCTTCCTGCTGGTCGGCCACTACGCCGAGCGGGCCTCGTCCCGGCGTGCCGCCACCCAGGCACTGCTGGTGACCACCCTCGGCGGCCTGGCGATGCTCGTCGGCATGATCATCCTGGCGCAGGAAGCCGGGTCGTACCTGCTCAGCGAGATCATCGCGGCCCCACCGTCGGGGCCCCTCGTCCACTGGGCTCTCGCCCTGGTCATCATCGGCGCGGCGAGCAAGTCCGCCATCGCTCCCCTGCACTTCTGGCTACCGGGGGCGATGACCGCCCCCACCCCGGTGAGCGCGTACCTGCACTCCGCGGCCATGGTCAAGGCCGGCGTCTTCCTCGTCGCGGCGTTCAGTCCCGGATTGTCCGGCTCGTCCACCTGGCAGCTGCCACTCATCGCCCTGGGCCTGGTCTCCCTGCTCATGGCCGGGTGGCGGGCGCTACGCGAGACGGACCTCAAGCTGGTGCTGGCCTTCGGCACCGTGTCCCAGCTGGGTTTCCTGCTCGTGCTGGTGGGCATCGGCTCCCGGGACACCATGCTCGCCGGGCTCACCATGCTGCTCGCGCACTCGCTGTTCAAGTCGTCCCTGTTCATGGCGGTCGGCGTGATCGACAAGACGACCGGCACCCGTGAGATCCGCGAGCTGTCGGGCCTCGGCCGCTCGCGGCCCGCACTGGCGGTGTTCTTCACCCTCGCCGCCGCCTCGATGGCCGGGCTCCCGCCCTTCCTCGGATTCATCGGCAAGGAGTCCGCGTTCGCCACCGTGCTGACCGAGGGCCGACTACACGGGATGCCCGCGATCGTCGTCACCGCGGGCCTCGTACTGGGCTCGGTGCTCACCTTCTCGTACACCGCCCGCCTGGTCATGGGCGCATTCCGGGACAAGCCGACCTTCCCCGACGGGATCAGCCCCGCGGTCGCCGACTCGAAGCCCGTCAACCCGATGTTCCTCTCGGTGCCCGCGGTCCTCGCCGTCGCCGGCCTGGTGCTCGGCCTGTGGTCGGCGCCCGTCGAGAACCTCCTCGTCCGGTTCGTCGATGTCGCGTTCCCGCCCGGCAGCCCGTGGCGCGGAGACGAGGCCTACCACCTGGGACTGTGGCCCGGCGTCGGCATCCCGTTGGCGCTCACGGCGGTCGTGTACGTGCTCGGAACCATGCTCTATGTCGCCCAGCGGACCGTCGAGCGGATGCAGTTCGAGTCGCCCGCGCTGGGTAACGCCGACCGCATCTACGACGCCGTCCTGCGCTTCTTCGACCTCCTGTCGCTGCGCCTGACCGCGAGCATCCAGCGCGGCTCCCTCCCGCTGACGCTCGGCATCATCCTGTTCACCCTCGTGCTGTTCCCGTTCGCGTCCCTCATGGTCGGCACCCGCGAGGGCCTGCGGATGGAGCTGGCGGGCAACCCGGTCGTGCTGTTCGTCATGATCCCCATGACCGTCGCCGCGATCGCCGCCACCGTCCTGCGCAACCGCCTCGCCGCGGTGATCAGCATGTCCGTCACCGGCTACGGCGTCGCCATCATCTTCGCCTTCCACGGCGCCCCGGACCTGGCCCTCACCCAGGTGTTGGTGGAGACGCTGCTGATGGTCGCGTTCGTCCTGGTGCTGCGCACGATGCCCGCCGAGGTCCCGTTGTCGGACGGCTTCCGCCGGACCCGCGCCTGGCTCGGCATCGGGGTGGGCCTGCTCGTGGTGATCGTCGGCGCCTACGCGATCAACGCCCGCCAGCGGCCCGCTGTGTCCACCGTCTTCCCGGACCTCGCCTACGACATCGGCAACGGTGCCAACGCCGTCAACGTCACCCTGGTCGACATCCGCGCCTGGGACACCCTCGGTGAGATCACGGTGCTGCTCGTCGCCGCCACCGGTGTGGCCAGCCTGGTCTTCCGCAACCGCCGCTACGGCTCGGGGCCCCGCCTCGCCGACGCCGGCAAGACGCGCTCCGGCCGACGGGGCATCGAGGCCGCCCGCATCGTCGTCGAGGCTCCCGGCGCCTCCCCCGGCCGCTGGCTGGTCGGGGCGACCGTCCGCGATCCGCGCGCCCGCTCCCTCGTCCTCGAGGTCACCACCAGGCTCATCTTCCCCACCATGATGATCCTGAGCCTGTTCTTCTTCTTCGCGGGACACAACAATCCCGGAGGCGGCTTCGCGGGCGGTCTCGTGGCGGGCCTGGCCCTCGTACTGCGGTACGTCGCCGGCGGCCGTTACGAGCTCGGGGAGGCCATCCCGATCGACGCCGGCCGGATCCTCGGATTCGGGCTCCTGCTGGCCGCCGGCACGGCCACCGCGTCCATGTTCTTCGGGGCGCCTCCCCTGTCCAGCGCCACCTTCGAGGGGACGCTCCCCGTGTTCGGGGACGTCAAGTTCGTCACGGCACTGTTCTTCGACGCGGGGGTGTACCTCATCGTCGTCGGTCTCGTCCTCGACATCCTCCGCAGCCTCGGCGCCCGACTCGACCTGGACGCCGAGGACCTCGAGGAACTCCGCGCCGTCTACGTCGACGCCACCGACTCGCCGTCCACCGCCTCCCTGCGCCGCGTCCCCGGCGTCGACGGCGCCGCACCGCGGTCCGATCTGGCCGCCCGCCGCGCCGCACGCCTGAAGGCCGCCGAGAACCAGGGCACGACGTCCCGGGGGATGCCATGACCGCCGACTTCGCACTGCTGCTCCTAGCCGGCATCCTCAGCGCCGCCGGCGTCTACCTGCTGCTCGAGCGGGCCATCATCAAGATCCTGCTGGGCATCATGATCCTGTCCAACGGCGTCAACCTGCTGCTGCTGGCGGCGGGCGGCGCGCCCGGGAACCCGCCCATCCGCGACCGGACCTGGGGCGGCAACGCCACCGACTCCGATCCGCTCGCCCAGGCGATGATCCTCACCGCCATCGTCATCACCGCCGGTGTCGGGGCGTTCATCCTCGCGCTGGCCTACCGCTCGTACCAGTTCACCACCGTGGACGAGGTCGCGGACGACGTCGAGGACACCAAGATCGCCCGACGCTCCCCCACCGACGCCTGGTCCGCTCCCGACCGTGACGCCTCCGACGACCACGCCACCGGTCAGCCCACCGAACTCGGTGACCACGTCGACTACGACGACGAGGACCTCGAGGAGGCCGAAGCCGAGGCCGCCGCCGAAGCCCGAGCGGAGGCCCGGGCCAGAGCCGAGGCCGACGCTCGCGCGGAGGCACGGGCCCGCGCCGAGGCGGAGGCCCGACGTATCGATCGACGCGTGAAGCGCAACAAGGACGCCGGAAAGGAGGAGGACCTGTGATCTCCCCCGAACTCTTCGGCTACCTCATCCCGTCGGTCGTCCTCGCCCCGATGCTGGCGGCCGCCCTCTGTCTGGTGGTCTCCCGCCGACCGCGGGTGCAGAACGTCATCACGATCGCCACCCTGACCGGGGTGTTGGTCATCTCCGGCATCCTGCTGGTGCTGACCGAACAACACGGGATGCACACCGTCCAGGTGGGAGGCTGGGACGCCCCGGTCGGCATCACCCTGGTCGCGGACCGGCTCAGCGCGCTGATGCTGTGCGTATCCGCCGTGATCCTGCTGACGGTCATCATCTACGCCGTCGGCCAGGGTGTCCGCGACGGTGACGGCGACCAGCCGACCTCGGTCTTCCTGCCCACCTACCTCGCGCTGGCCGCCGGCCTGAACGCGGCGTTCATCGCCGGCGACCTGTTCAACCTGTTCGTCGGGTTCGAGATGCTGCTGGCCGCGTCGTACGTGCTGCTCACGCTGGGTGCCAGTCAGGAACGTGTGCGCGCGGGCGTATCGTACACCGTTGTGTCGATGGTGTCCTCGATGGTCTTCCTGCTGGGCATCGCGCTGACCTATTCCGCCGTCGGAACGCTCAACCTGGCGCAGGTCGCCACCCGGATGGCCGAGGTCCCGGACGGCCTGCGGCACACCATCTTCGCCGTGTTCCTCGTGGCGTTCGGCATCAAGGCCGCCGTGTTCCCGCTGTCCACGTGGCTGCCCGACTCGTACCCGACCGCGCCCGCCCCGGTCACCGCCGTGTTCGCCGGTCTACTCACCAAGGTCGGCGTCTACGCGATCATCCGCTTCCACACCCTGGTGTTCCCCGGGGGCAGCATGGACGGCGTCCTCCTGGTGGCCGGCCTGTTGACGATGGTCGTGGGGATCCTCGGTGCGATCGCCCAGTCGGACATCAAGCGGATATTGTCGTTCACCCTGGTCAGCCACATCGGCTACATGATCTTCGGGGTCGCCCTGTCCACCGAGTCCGGGCTGAGCGCCGCGATCTACTACGTCGGCCACCACATCGTCGTGCAGACCACACTGTTCCTGGTCGTGGGCCTCATCGAACGGCAGGCGGGGTCGTCCTCCCTCCGCCGGTTGGGGTCCCTCGGCGTCGTCAGCCCGGTCCTCGCCGTCACGTTCCTCATCCCGGCGCTCAACCTGGGCGGGATCCCGCCGTTCTCCGGCTTCGTCGGCAAGCTCGCCGTGGTCCAGGCCGGCGCAGAGGTCGGCGGGGTCCTCATGTGGGTGCTCGTCGCCGGCGCCATGGTCACCAGCCTGCTGACGCTGTACGTGGTCGTGCGCGTGTGGTCCAAGGCGTTCTGGCGGCCCCGGGCGGACGCCCCCGAGGGCGCGATCGCGCTGGCCAAGCCGCTCGCACTGCTGCCGTCCGACGAGTACGTCGAGTTCGACGAGCGCGACGAGGTCGGGAGGATGCCGTGGAGCATGCTGGCCCCGACGTGGGCGCTCATCGTCGTCTCGCTTCTCATGACCGTCTTCGCCGGCCCGCTGCTCGCGGTCACCGACGGCGCCGCCGAGAGTCTGCGGGAGCGTGTCGAGTACCTCGTGACCGTCCCCACCGACGCCACACCCGAACGCTTCGTCGACTCCGTGACGGGGGTGCGCTGACATGGCCCGGAAGATGACGTTGGAGCCGCGGGTGCTCGGCGCCCGCCTGTTCATGACCCTGTGGCTGGCATTCGCCTGGGTCCTGCTGTGGGGCAGCATCGACATCGGCACCATCGCCGCCGGACTCATCGTCGCGACCGTGGTGATGGCCGTCCTCCCGCTCCCCCGCGTCCCCGTCGAGGGTCTGCTGCGGCCGGTGTCGATGGTGTGGCTGGTGCTCGTGGTGGCCTACTACCTGGTCCGCTCGTCGTTCGCCGTCGCCTGGCTGTCGGTCCGGCCCCAGGCTCCCCCACGCTCCGCCGTGCTGCGCGCCCCGATGCGGCTGAAGTCCGACTTCACCCTGGCCCTGGCCGTCAACACCCTCAACCTCATGCCGGGCGGCATCGTCGTCCGCGTCGATCCCGCGGCCCGCTACGTCTACATCCACGTACTGAACACCGGAACCGACGACGCCGTGGAGCATTTCCGATCCCAGACCGCGCACATCGAGGCGCTCTACCAGCGCGCCTTCGAACGCGACGAGGACTGGAAGCCGAGCCCGGAGCACTACTCGGCACCCGCCGACAGCGCCCCGACGACCGTGGGCACCGCGGACTCCGCGGAATCCGCACCCCACGCCGCTAACCAAGCCGCGCCAGTTCACACCGCCGCAGACCACCCCGCCGCAGACCACACCGACGCAGACGAGCCCGGAGCTGCACGAGTCGAAGCAGAGCAGGCCGAAACAGAGCAGGCCGAAGCAGAGCACTCGGCCCACCACGCGGACGACGCCGACGGCCCCGCCCCGGGACAGGAGGCCCCCCGGTGAACATCATCTCGCTCGTCCTCTGGAGCCTGGCCGTCATCGCGCTGACGGCCGCGCTGTTCGCCACCATGATCCGGCTCGTCGGCGGCCCCAACACCCTCGACCGTCTGATCTCCCTGGATGCGCTCGTCGCGGTGGCCCAGGGCGGCATCGGTGTCTACATCGCCTGGTCCAAGGACACCACCCCAGCCGCCGCGCTCGTCGCGCTCGCCCTCGTGGCGTTCCTCGGGTCGGTGTCCGTGGCCCGTTTCCGCGTGAACGACACCGTCGGATCGCCCGAGGAGGCCCTCCCATGACCAACGACCTGGTGGAGATCATCTCCGCACTGTTCGTCCTCGCCGGCGCGCTGCTGACACTGGCCAGCGCGATCGGCCTCGTCCGCTTCCGCGACACCCTCAGCCGCATGCACCCGGCCGCCAAGCCGCAGGTCCTCGGCCTCGTGCTGATCCTGCTCGGCGCCGGGATCCGGATCTTCCCGGACATCGACCTGGGCATGCTCGTGCTGGCCGCGATCGTCGCCGTGTGCACGGCGCCGGTGATCGCGAACCGCGTGGGCAACCTCGCCTACCGGGAGAGCGTCGAGGACGGCACCATCACCCACGAGGCCCCGGTGCTGGAGAAGTTCACCGGGTCGGGCCTCGACGGCAGCGCCGCCAACTGACCCGTCGCGCGGCCGGGGCCGGCCGCCGGCCCGACGAGAAGAGCGTCCCGCACCTGTCCCTCTCGGGGAACGTGTGCGGGACGCTCTTCTCGTCGTCCGGGGGTGGTGCCGACCCGTCAGGTCAGGGGCGGACTGCTCAGGGGGCGGGCTGCGCCGGGGCGTTGCCGGCCTGTTGTCCGGTTCCCGGGACGACGATGCCGTCGTCGGTGGTGGCCTGGCCGCCGCCCTCGCCACCGGGAGTGCCCGTCTCCGTCACGCCGGGCTCGAAGTCGCCGGCGCCCTCGGGCACGTCGGTCTCCTGCGTCTCTGGAATCGAGCTCGTCGGCGCGGCGTCCTCGGTGTAGCTGGGCAGCGTGTACGGCGCGTCGGCCTCGGCCGGCTGCTCGTTGGGCGGGCTGCACGCGGCCACGGCGAACGCGAGGGCGAGTGCGGGAGCCGCGACCAGGAGGCGGCGGGCGGTCTGACGCGGGGCCATGGGGGCTCCTTCGATCTCGGGAAGCTGCAAGTCGCTAGTGAGCACGCAACCCGCGGAACGGAATGCGTGGGCTCATCATATCCTCAGGGGTCAGCGGTCGAGATCCTGGGTGACGATCACGATCACCCCTGGCGCCTCGTCCGCGAGATCCGCCGGCCGCGGCTTGGCGGTGATGCCCAACTGGGAGGCGATCGCCTGTGCAGCCTGCTGTTCGCCGGGGCCGGAGCCGTAGAAGGCGGTCGACTCCGCCACGACGCCGCGGTTGGACGGCATGTTGGCCACCTCACCCACGGCGTACCCGTTCTCGCGCAGCGTCTCACCGGTGCGGCCGGCCAGCCCGGTCACGGTGCTGTTGTTGAAGATCTGCACGGGCACGGACGTCACGTCCGGCACCGCTCCGCCGGGGACCTGCCCGGCGGGCTGGCCCGGGGCGGGCGCCGCGGGGTCGCCCGACTGCGGGTCCTGCCCGTCGGCTCCTCCGCCGGGCGCACCGTCCGCGCCGCCGGCACCGTCCTGACCGGCCCCGGCGTCGCCCGGGGCAGTGGCAGCGCCGGCGCCGTCGGTTCCGGTCTGACCATCGGCACCCTGTCCGGCCGAGGCGTCCTGCTCGACCTGGGAGGTGGTGTCGTCGGCGGTGGGCGTCGCCTCGTCCTCGTCACCGCCGAACAGCTGGACCAGTCCGACGCCGACCGCCAGCACGACCGCGGCCAGCAGCACCATCGCGATTGCGCGGTACGGCGGGCCGGTCGGCTCGTCCATGGCCGGGCCGTCGCCCTGCGTGTAGGGGTCGTCGGCGCCGTGCGCGCCGCCGTACTCGGGATCGCCGTACTCGGCATCGCCGGGCTGCGGGCTGTCGTACTGCGGGTTTCCGGACTGGGAGCTCACGCCGCCGAGTCTAGGTCAGTCGAGCCGCATTCCCAGGTTGCGCGCCGCGCGTGCCTTCTGTCGGCTGGAACGCATCCGGCGCAGCCGCTTGACGAGGAGCGGATCCGCGGCCAGGGCCTCGGGGCGGTCGATGAGATCGTTGAGGATCTGGAAGTAGCGCGTACCGGACATGTCGAACTGCTGCCGGATCGCCTCCTCCTTGGAGCCGGCGAACTTCCACCACTGCCGCTCGAACTCGAGCATGGCCCGGTCTCGTTCGGACAGGACGGGGTCGGCGGCGTGGAGCTCGGCCGCCCCCTGCGCGCGGTCCTTCTCGCCCTGCACCTCGCGTGCCACGGTGGCTGACCGACCCATGTGCGCGCCTCCTCGCCGTCCCGACGGATCCCCGTGCGGGTTGGAATTCTGCCGGTGTGAAATACACGGTTGTGATTCCACCGTAGTGAACCACACGCCTCCGACACGTCGCCATGTCCGGCGCTCTAGAATCGACCACCATGGCCGTCCGTCCCATCGTCATCCTCGGCGATCCCGCGCTCCACGCCCCCACCGAGCCCGTCACCGAGTCCCCCGAGGAACTCGCGGCGCTGGTGCAGGACCTCTACGACACCATGGACGCCGCCAACGGGGTGGGCCTGGCCGCCAACCAGATCGGCGTGCGCAAGCGGCTGTTCGTCTACGACTGCCCCGACCTGGACACCGAGGACGGCGAGGGCGTGACCCGCGAGGAGGTCGAGGCGCGCGGCGGCTGGCTCAACCGGCGCGGATGCGTGGTCAACCCGGTCCTCGAGACGTCCGAGATCCCGGAGACCATGCCGGATCCGGAGGACGACCTCGAGGGTTGCCTGTCCGTTCCCGCGGTGAACTTCCCGCGCGGTCGCGCCTGGTGGGCGCGCGTGACGGGCACCGACGAGCACGGCGAACACGTCTCGGTGGAGGGGTACGGCCTGTTCGCCCGCTGCCTGCAGCACGAGGTCGGCCACCTCGACGGCTTCCTCTACACCGACGGCCTCATCGGACGGAACCGGAAGGCCGCAAAGCGCCACATCCGTGACGCCGGGTGGGGCGTACCCGGCCTGAGCTGGGATCCGGCCTCCGACCCGGACCCGTTCGCCGATGAAGACGATGACGACCACGACAACGACAATGACTACGACGACGAGGTCGGCACCGACCATGGCTGAGCAGGACCGGGGCCTGTCGGAACGGTCCCGGTGGAACGCCGGCCGCCGGGTGGCGGTGGGCGATCGCGTGGTGGTGCGTCGCCACCTGGAGGCGGGCCAGACCTCGCATCTGTACACGGACGTCATCGGTCGCGTGGTGGAGCTCGAGCCGGAACTGGTCGTGGCCCGCGAGTCCGGTGAGCAGGTGCGGATCGCGGACGCCGACATCGCGGTGCTCAAGGTGATCCCGCCGCGGCCGGTGCGGGCCCGCGACATCCGGGCGCACGAGTACGCCGGTGCCCTGGCGTGGCCCGGACCGGAGTACGAGGTGGTCGACGGCTGGTTCTGCCGCGCCGGCGACGACTGGTCCTACCGCGGGAACTCGGCGGTGCCCGTCCTGCCGTGGGCCGACTGCGAAGACCTGGACGGGGTGCGTTCCTGGTACGCCGCCCGCGGCCTGCCGCTGCGACTCGTGGACGTGGACCGGCTGGTGAAATCCGACCGGATGAGGCTCGGCGGCGCCCCGGTGGACGACTCGCGGATCCATGCCGACCGCGACCTCCTGCTGTGCACCGCCGGCAGCCGCGACCTGCTCGCGGTGGTCGACGAGGCGTTCCCCGCCCCCACCAGGCCGGCGGTCACCCTGGCCGAGCGCCCCGACGACGACTGGCTGGCGCTCTACCACGCCACCGCCGACCTCGACCCCGAGCGAGTCCGGCCGGCGATGCTCGCCACCGCGGGGCTCGTCGCCTCCGGACCGGACGCCGGCGAACCCGGCCCCGGCGGCCACGCGGTGTTCGCTCGGCTCGAGGAGGACGGGGACCTGGCCGCGATCGCCCGCGGCGCCGTCACCGCCGGACCCGACGGACACCCGCGGATCGCGGTGTCCTGCGTGCAGACCGCGGACGCCCACCGCCGCCGCGGCCTGGCCGAGGTGGTCACCGGCTCGCTCGTGGAGTGGGGACTGGGCCTCGGCGCGCAGGAATGTCACCTGCACGTGTTCGCGGACAACTCCGCCGGGCGCGGCCTGTGGGCCAAGCTCGGACTGCAGCCGCACCATTCGCTGCGCCACCTCGTCGTCGTCGACTGACACCGGCTCCGCTCCCACGGTGACACCGCCGCGCGGAGGGCAATACACTCGGGCGCATGCGTCTGGCCACCTGGAATGTGAACTCGATCCGCGCCCGGAAAGACCGCGTGCTCGCCTGGCTCGAACGCTCGGACGTCGACGTCCTGGCGATGCAGGAGACCAAGTGCAAGGACGAGCAGTTCCCCGAAGACGCGTTCCGTGAGCTCGGGTACGAGGTGGCCCACCACGGGTTGAGCCAGTGGAACGGCGTCGCCGTGGCCTCCCGGGTGGGGCTCGAGGACGTGCGTCTGGGCTTCGACGACATGCCCGGTTTCCACAAGGACCCCGAGGTCTCGCAGGACCCTGAGGCCCGCGCCATCTCGGCGGTCTGCGACGGCGTCCGCGTGTACAGCCTCTACGTCCCCAACGGCCGTGAGCTGGGCGACCCGCACTACACGTACAAGCTGGAGTGGCTGGCCCGCCTGCGCGACCACGCCGCCGCCGAACTGACCGCCGACTCCGCCGCCCAGATCGCCCTCGTGGGTGACTGGAACGTCGCGCCGCTCGACGAGGACGTGTGGGACATGGAGGTCTTCGAGGGCAAGACCCACGTCTCCGGCCCCGAACGGTTGGCGTTCGCGGCGTTCGACGGCGCCGGCTTCCGCGAGGTCACCCGCGAGCACACGCCCGGACCCGGCGTCTACACCTACTGGGACTACACCGGACTCAGCTTCCCCAAGCGCAAGGGCATGCGGATCGACTTCCAACTGCACTCCCCCGCCCTGGCCGCCCGCGTGACCGGGGCGTCCATCGACCGCGAGGAGCGCAAGGGCAAGGGCGCCTCCGACCACGCGCCCGTCGTCGTGGACCTCGACTGAGCCATGTCCACGTTCCAACTGCGCCACTACATCGACCGCCTGCGTGCCGAGGGGTTCACGGTCCGCGACGACCACGGCGAGGACCCGGACCTCATCGACATCCACGGCCGGGCCGTCGACACCTGGCGGGAGAACTACCCGTACGACGAGCGACTGGACCGCAACCAGTACGAGGTCGAGAAGTACCTGCTGCAGATCGAGCTGCTGAAGTTCCAGAACTGGCAGGCCGAGACCGGGCACCGGCAGGTGATCGTGTTCGAGGGCCGCGACGCCGCCGGCAAGGGCGGGACGATCAAGCGGTTCAGCGAGTACATCAACGTCCGGCAGGCCCGCGTCGTCGCCTTGGTGAAGCCGACCGAGACCGAGATGTACCAGTGGTACTTCCAGCGGTACGTGGCCCATCTGCCCAGCCGCGGCGAGCTCGTGCTGTTCGACCGCTCCTGGTACAACCGCGCCGGCGTGGAGCGGGTGATGGGCTTCTGCACCGATTCCCAGTACGAGACGTTCATGGAGCAGGCGCCCATGTTCGAGAAAATGCTGGTCGAGTCCGGGGTCGGCCTGACCAAGTTCTGGTTCTCGGTCACCCGAGAGGAGCAGAAGACCCGGTTCGCGATCCGGCAGCTCGACCCGGTCCGTCGGTGGAAGCTCTCGCCCATGGACCTGCAGTCCCTCGGCAAGTGGGACGAGTACACGGAGGCCAAGGAGGAGATGTTCCGTCGTACGGACACCGAGTGGGCCCCGTGGATCACCATCAAGTCCAACGACAAGAAGCGGGCCCGCATCAACGCGATGCGCTACTTCCTGAACCAGTTCGACTACCCGGACAAGGACCCCCAGGTGGTGTTCGACCCGGACCCGAAGATCGTCCGACGCGGCAAGGACGCCGTCGGAGACTAGCGGAGGGAGCGCCAGCGAGCGGAGCGATGTCCCCGCGCGCACGTACCGTCGGGGACTGACTGAGCCCGCGAAGGAGGGCCCCGCGCACACGCCCCGTCGGGGACTGACTGAGCCTGCTAAGGAGGGCCCCGCGCACAGGCCTGGCGGAGCCGCGCGGGGAATGTCTGGGCGGCGGGGGGCCTTGAACTGGGTATGAGCCATTCCAATGACCCCGCCGTCATCACGCGCCTGCTCACCGAGAAGGGCCGCTGGGCCGTCGCCGGCCTGTCCAACAACTCCGCGCGCACCGCGTACGGGATAGCCGCCTACGTCCGCGACCTGGGACATAAGATCGTGCCGGTCCATCCCAAGGCCGAGACCGTGCACGGTCAGCAGGGCTACCCGGATCTCGCGTCCGTTCCCGGTGAGATCGATGTGGTCGACGTGTTCGTCAACTCGCAGCTCGCGGGTGGCGTGGTGGACGATGCGATCGCCAAGGGAGCCAAGGCGGTCTGGTTGCAGCTGGGCGTGATCGACGAGGCCGCGGCGCAGCGCGCGAAGGATGCCGGGCTGGACGTGGTGATGGACGCGTGCCCTGCGATCGAAGCCCCTCGTCTGGGCCTGGCGTGAACCGCGAACCCGGCCGGGTCTAGAAGCCGCTCGAGGCCAGTCCCACCATCGCGAAGATGAAGATGAAGTACAGCACGATGAGGACTGCCACGATCGCCAGCGAGAGGATACCGAGCTTCTTGGCGGTCGCACTGGCGGCCTCGGCTTCGGCGTGGCGACCGGCGGCCCACAGCGGGTAGACGTCCAGCGCGCGGGTCATCGCGACGAAAGACAGCGGCCAGAAGAAGAGGATCGACGCGACCGCCCAGCCGACGTTCGACGGCGGGCCGGGGCGAGCTTCCGAGGTGGTCCCGTACCCGCCCGCCCCGGCAAAGGACGGGGTCTGTGCGCCGTAGCCGGTCGGGGTCTGCGCGCCGTAACCGGTCGGGGTCTGCGCGCCGTAACCGGTCGGGGTCTGCGCGCCGTAGTCGGTCTGTCCGTACGAGCCCTGGCTGTACGGACTCTGTCCGTATGTGCCCTGGCCGTACGGGTTCTGGCTGTAGGAGCCCCGACTCGCATCGTCGCCACCGGTCGAGTCGCCGTCGGCAGTGTTCCCCTGGGGCGGGTAGGTCATGGGAGTCCTCTCCGGGTAGCTGGTCGTCTGGGGTCAGACTACGTCCCGCTCTCCCGGCCCCTTCTCCGCCGCTCGTCGGCCGGCTGACAATGGTCACCGCGGGCCACGGTCACCGCCCGGCGCCTGTCACGGCTGGGCGACCAGGAGCTGATATTCCGGGAAGCGAACGAGGAACCGCCGCACATAGCTGCAGACCGGCCGGATCTTGAGCTCATCGAGCCGCATGCGGGTGAGGACCAGGCTGACCAGCAGGCGAGCGATTCCCTGCTGGCCGTACCGCTCCTCGATCACGGTATGGAGCAGGATGTAGACGTCGCCGTCCTTCTCGTAACCAACGAGACCCATGAAGGTCTCGCTGTCCCACAGTTCGAAGCGGTCTCTATCGGTGTTGTGGACCAGCTTGAGCGACGTTAAAGGGGACATCAGAACTCCTTCTTCAGGGCGTGTTCCACCCGCGATGCTACTCGTCGGGTTACGCTCGCCCCTGCACAATCACATACTCATCCACACGGGAGTCCGCTTCGATGCGCGGGCTGAGAGGACGACCAGCCGGGTCGTCGACCGTAGAACCTGTCCGGATCATGCCGGCGTAGGGAGATCAGGAAACACCATGGGCACAGCTTTATTCGCCGACGGCACCGACGGCACCCCGTTCGACGCCGTGACGTGCGGCCCCATCCATTCCAGCAGTAAGGTTCATCTCGAGGTGCCCGGTGAGTCCGGTGACGGCCAGCGCGTACCCGTGCGCCGGATCGCGCTCACCGACGGCACGACGTTCGACGTCTACGACACCTCCGGCCCATATACCGCGTACGCGGACCCGGCCGACTGCCATGACCTGGGCGCGGGCCTCCCGCCGACCCGCCGCGAGTGGTCCCACCCCGGACCTGTCCCCGCCTCGCCGGAGAACCCCACTCCCGTCCGGACGCAGCTGGCCTGGGCCCGGGCGGGCCTGACAACCCCGGAGATGCGGTTCATCGCGGTGCGGGAGGGGATCGACGTCGAGGTGGTGCGTTCGGAGGTCGCCGCCGGCCGGGCGGTCATCCCGGCCAACCACCGACACCCGGAGAGCGAGCCGATGATCATCGGCAAGCGCTTCCTCACCAAGATCAACGCCAACATCGGCAACTCGGCGGTCACCAGTTCGATCGCCGAGGAGGTCGAGAAAATGGTGTGGGCTGCCCGCTGGGGCGCGGACACCATCATGGACCTGTCCACCGGCCGGGACATCCACGAGACGCGCGAGTGGATCCTGCGCAACTCCCCCGTCCCGGTGGGCACCGTGCCCATCTACCAGGCACTGGAGAAGGTGGGCGGCGACCCGGCCCGTCTGACCTGGGAGTTGTACCGCGACACCGTCATCGAACAGTGCGAACAGGGCGTGGATTACATGACCGTCCATGCCGGCGTGCTGTTGCGCTATGTCCCGCTGGCGGCCAAGCGGGTCACCGGCATCGTGTCGCGTGGCGGTTCGATCATGGCGGCGTGGTGCCTGGCGCACCACCGCGAGTCGTTCCTCTACACCCACTTCGAGGAACTGTGCGAGATCCTCGCCCGCTACGACGTGACGTTCTCCCTCGGCGACGGTCTGCGGCCGGGGTCGATCGCCGACGCCAACGACGAGGCCCAGTTCGCCGAACTGCGCACGCTCGGGGAGCTCACCGGGATCGCCAAGAGCCACGGCGTGCAGGTGATGATCGAGGGTCCCGGTCACGTGCCGATGGACAAGATCGTGGAGAACGTGCGCCTCGAGGAGGAGTGGTGCGAGGAGGCCCCGTTCTACACGCTGGGCCCCCTCGCCACGGACATCGCGCCGGGCTACGACCACATCACGTCCGCGATCGGCGCTGCCCGCATCGCCGAGGCGGGCACGGCGATGCTGTGTTACGTCACGCCCAAAGAGCACCTAGGCCTGCCCGACCGGGACGACGTCAAGACCGGCGTGATCACGTACAAGATCGCCGCGCACTCGGCGGACCTGGCCAAGGAACATCCCGGCGCGCAGGCCCGCGATGACGCGCTGAGTACCGCCCGGTTCGAGTTCCGTTGGCGGGACCAGTTCGCCCTGGCCCTCGACCCGGACACCGCCCTGGCGTACCACGACGCGACGCTGCCCGCGGAGCCGGCGAAGACCGCGCACTTCTGCTCGATGTGCGGTCCGAAGTTCTGCTCGATGCGCATCTCCCAGGACATCCGCGACTACGCCGCGGAGCACGGGATGGAAACGGTGGAGGCGATCGAGGCGGGGATGGCGGAGAAGTCGGCCGAATTCTCCGAACTCGGTGGCCGCGTCTACCTGCCGATCACCGAGTCGTAGTTCTCACCGGCGGCGAGGGCCGCGCCGGTCCCCACCGCGGCCGACGGGCCGGGACGTCGGTGCTCAGTAGGTCGGATCGGCCGACCGAGCTCAGGCGTCCCGGCGCAGCGTCATCAGCACCCCGACGACCCAGAGGGCCACGCACACGGCCGCGAACCAGGCGAACGCCGGCCACTCGCCCCACGTGATGTACCCGCGGACGCTCTCTCCCTGGGTCCAGAAGTCACCGTTGGCGAACGGCATCCAGGCGGCGATGTCCTCGCCGACCCGCGGGATCAACGAGACCATGCCCTCGAGGGCCAGTATCCACACGAGGAACAGGGAGATCGTGCCGGCGGCGTTGCGCATGATGTACGCCAGGCCCGTGACCGCGATCGTCCCCAGTGCGGCGTAGACGGGGAAGCGCCACAGGTAGGTCAGCCCGTCTCCGGAGAACGGGGTCCAGCCCTCGTTTCCGGAGAGCGCCCCGGCGACGAGGAGCGCCAGGATCACCGCGATGGCTGTGACCACCATCGACAGCACCGTGAACAGGGCGGTCTTGGCCAGGATGGCAGGCCAGCGCGACGGCGTCGTCAGGAACGTGGCCTTGATCGTGTGATAGCGGTACTCGCCGGTCACACCGACGATCGCGGCGATCCACGCCAGCAGGACGGTGAACGCACTGACGCCGAGGATCGCGAACAGCGGGTCACTGCCGCCGCCGGGCGCACCGGCCATCGGGTCCCCTGTGGCGGGCTGCTCGAACTGGCCGATGACCACTGCGAGTACCACCGCCAGGCCGATGCCGATCGCGTACAGCCAGTAGGCGCTCTTGGTGGTGGTGACCTTGATCCACTCGGACTTCAGCTGGTTCATCGGGTGGACTCCTGACCGTGGTACTCGACGTCCTGGTCGGTGAGGGCCATGAAGGCCTCCTCCAGCGACGCCCGCTTCTCGTGCAGTTCGTGGACGGTGATCCCCAGGCTGGCGGCGACATCGCCGACCTGCGGCGCGCGGAGGTTCTGGATGAGGAAGACACCCTGTTCCGCGTCGAACGTGGCCTCGATGCCCTCGTCGCGCGCGGCGGCGGTGAACTCGTCGACGTGCGGGGTGCGCAACACCACCGAGGATGTGGCGGCGTCGAGGAACTCCTCGACGGAGGTCTGCGCGCGCAGCTTGCCGCGGCCGATCACGACGAGGTCCTGGGCGGTCTGCGCCATCTCCGACAGCAGGTGCGAGGACACCAGCACGGTGCGGCCCTCTGCGGCGCGCGCGTGCATGAAACGGCGGATCCACAGGATCCCCTCGGGGTCGAGTCCGTTGACGGGCTCATCGAACAGAAGGACCTCGGGGTCGCCGAGCATGGCGGTGGCCAGACCGAGTCGCTGGCGCATGCCGAGCGAGTATCCGCCGACCTTGCGGCCGGCGACGTCGGTGAGGCCGACCAGGCCGAGCACCTCGTCGACGCGGCCCGGGGCCACCCCGCCCGCCGCGGCGACCATCCTCAGGTGCGCGCCGGCGGAACGGTTGGCGTGGGTCCAGGACGCGTCGAGCAGACAGCCCACCTTGTGGGCGGGGCGATCCAACTCGCGGTACGGGGTGCCGTTGATCAGTGCCTGCCCGGACGTGGGGGTGTCGAGACCGACCATCATCCGCATCGTCGTGGACTTGCCGGCGCCGTTCGGGCCGAGGAATCCGGTGACGACGCCGGGCCGGACCTCGAAGCTGAGGTCGTCCACGGCGGTGGAGGCGCCGAAGCGCTTGGTGAGATTCCGTACCTCGATCATGGTCCCCAGTCTGCCTGCCGGGGTGCGGGCAGCGTGCGTCCACCTACTCAGCCCGCGTACAGGTAGAGCAGTACTAGGCTCGTGACCATGGATGACGCCACGCCCGAGCCGGATCGCCACCTGCCGTCGGTCCGCGCCTCCGACGCCGAGCGCGACGCCACCGCCAAGCTCCTCCAGGAGTCCTTCTCGGAGGGGAGGCTCACGCTCGCCGAATTCGATGACCGGACCTCGCGGGCGTACGCCGCACGCTTCCGGTCCGAGCTCATCGAGCTGACGCACGACCTGCCGATCGCCCACCACGAGCACGACTCGACGCCCGCGACCCGGCCGCACGGGGCCCCGGCGCGTCGCGTCACCGGGGCCAGCGGGCCCGCCTCCTCGCTGGCGATCATGGGAGGCGTCGAGCGGGCGGGGGCGTGGACCCTTCCCTCCGTGCACACCGCGTTCGCACTGATGGGCGGCATCGAGATCGACCTGCGTGGCGCCTCGTTGCAGTCCCACGAGACGACGATCCGGGCGTTCGCGATCATGGGCGGCATCGACATCTACGTCCCCGACGACATCCATGTGGAGATCGAGGGCCTGGGGCTGATGGGGGGCTTCGGCGAGGAGTCCGGGAACTGGAAGCCCGATCCGCGACCGGTCCGCCAGGCCCCGCCCGGAGCCCCGGTCATCAGGGTCACGGGACTGGCGCTCATGGGCGGGATCGGCGTGCGGCGGGTGCCGCGCACCGAGGACTGACCGTCGGCGGGGTGGCGGGCGGGTCGCGCATGCCGTCGGGCGGCCGGTAGGGCCTCAGTCGACCGGAGGGCTGGACGCCTGCGCCCAGAAGCGTTTCGGGATGCGGCCGGCGAGGCGGGCGGCGTGCCCGGCCCGGACGGCCTCGCGCATCGCGGCGGCCATGAGCGGCGGGTTCTCCGCCCGGGTGACGGCGGTGGCGAGTAGGACGCCGTCGCAGCCGAGTTCCATGGCGAGTGCGGCGTCGGAGGCGGTGCCGATCCCCGCGTCGCAGATCACCGGAACTCCGGCGCGCTCGACGATCATCTCCAGGTTGTGCGGGTTGCAGATCCCGAGCCCGGTGCCGATCGGTGCGCCCAGGGGCATGACCGCGGCGCAGCCCACGTCCTCCAGGCGGCGGGCCAGGACGGGGTCGTCGGTGGTGTAGGGAAGGACGACGAAACCGTCGTCGACGAGGTCCTCTGCGGCCTCCACCAGTTCCACCCCGTCGGGCAGGAGCGTGCGCTCGTCGGCGATCACCTCGAGCTTCACCCAGTCGGTGCCGAGCGCCTCGCGGGCGAGCCGGGCGGTCTTGACGGCCTCGGTGGCGGACCTGCAGCCGGCGGTGTTGGGCAGCGGGCGGATGTCGAGCTCTTTCAGCATCCCGAGCAGCCCGAGTCCGCCGGCGCCGTCCATGCCCAACCGCAGGTCGACCTTGCGGATCGACACGGTGGTCAACGCGGTCCCCGAGGCGATCAGCGCCTCGCGCAGGACCTCCTGGTTACCGGCGCCGCCGGTGCCCGTGATGAGCCGCGAGGAGATCTCCTCGCCCGCGATCACCAGGGGTGAGTCCAGCACCGCGGCAACGTCGGACGGGTACGCGGACGGCCCTGCGACGCCGCGAACCGGGGTCGCGGCCGAGGTCGGGTCAGCCACCCTGGACCGCCGTGAGGACGTCGATCTCCGCGCCCGCACCGAGCGGGGCGTCGTCCCAGCCCGAGCTGGGCACCACCACGCCGTCGACGGCGATGGCGACGCCCTCGTCGGGCAGGTCCAGCTCGGTGACGAGTGCGCGGACGGTCGCGCCGTCGGCCAGGGTGCGGTCCTCCCCGTTCACCGTGACGATCATGGGCCCTCCTAGTTCCGGGTCGCGGCTGTACGTCTCCACCGTAGTCGCCTGCGCGGGGTGCCCGTAGTCGCCGGCGCGGGGTCCCCGGCGACGTCGATGCGGTGGGCCCACAGCGACCGGCACCCGGGCCCCACGGCGCCCGGCACCCGGGGCTCACCCGCGGGCGAAGCGGTCGGGAGCGGCCGCACGCGCCGCCGCCGGACCGCGCACCGCGTGCAGTGCCGCCCAGACCGCCGCGACGGTTACCGGGGTGAGCGCGATGCCGTTGCGGCCGTGCCCGGTGGCGTGAATCACGCGCGGGTCCGTCGGGTCGGCGCCGAGGAACGGCAGGTTGTCCGGTGACATCGGCCGGAGCCCGGCGATCGCCTCGGCCAACTCGTACTCCCCGATCCCGGGGAAGATCGTCTCGGCGTCGGCGAGCAGGTCGCGCACCCCGGCGACGGTGACCTGCCGGTCGTCGCCGTGTTCGTACTGCGTGGCGCCCACGACCAGACCACCGTCGCGCGGGACCAGGTACAGCGGTCGCCCGCGGACGAACGCCCGCACCACTCCCCGGGGCGGGTCCTCGCAGCCGGGCCGGGCGCGTAGCCGGAGCACCTCGCCCTTGACCGGGCGCACCGGCAGCCCCGCCAGTTCGGCGGACCCGGAACCTGCGGCCAGGACGATGCGGTCCGCGTCGACGTCGTCGAGCGAGGTCACCGCGCTGCGCACCCACCTCACACCCTCGGCGCGGCAGGCTCGGGTCAGGGCGGCCAGCAGGACGCGGTTGTCGACGGCCCCCTCGGAGTCCATGCGATAGGCGGCGCGGGCGACGCGGGCCAGGGACGGCTCGGCCTCGCGCAGCTCACGCCGGGTGATTCGGCGCAGGTCGGCGTCGGTGGAGTCCGGCTGGCGGGCGGCCCACTCCATGGCCATGTCGAGGTCACGGGCGTCGGCCTCGTCCACGGCCAGCATGTGCGTGTGGGTGGCGGTGCGGACCGGCGGGCCGGGAGGGACGTACGGCTCGAGGGCGTCCAGCATGTCCGGCCACCGCCGCAGGGAGTCCACTCCGAGCGCGAACACTGCCTCCTCTCCCGGCCAGGCCTCGCTGAACGGGGCGAGCATGCCACCGGCCACCCACGCCGCGGCCGCGGCGGGCACACCGTCGGGGCCGGACTCGTCGGGCTCGTAGATCACCACTTCCGTGGCCAGCTTGGTCCTGGCGGCCGACCACGCGCAGGCCAGGCCGATCACCGAGCCGCCGATCACGGCCAGCCGCCGGGCCCCGATACGCGCGATACCGTGATCCGCGGCCTCCCGGGCCACGGCGGCGGCAGCGGCACCGGCACCGGCACCGGGGCGGAAGCCGTCGTCGGCGGCGGGACGGTGGCCGTCGTCGGCGGCGGCACGGGAGGTCATGACGGCCAGCCTAGTGGTGCCCTGGCCTACGGTTGTGACCATGACCTCCCGCGCCGACCGCCTCCGTGCCCGCCTCGCCGACGCCCGTCTCTACCTCTGCATCGACGCGCGTCGGCACCTCGACGAGCAGGCGCGCGAGCAGGGGTGGTCGGGCGACTTCCCGGCGCTGCTCAGGGACGTCACCGCGGCCCTGGCGGGCGGGGTCGACATCGTGCAGCTGCGGGACAAGAACTCGGCCGGCGAACGCGACCTCGGGCCGCTCGAGGCCGGGCACGAATTGCGGGCCCTGGCGGTGATGCGCGAGGTGTGCGATTCCCACGGGGCGCTGCTGTCGGTGAACGACCGCGCCGACGTCGCCGTGGCGTCCGGGGCGGACGTGCTGCACGTCGGGCAGGACGACCTGCCGGTGGAGTGGGCGCGCCGGATCGTCGGAGACGACGTGGTGCTCGGCCTGTCCTGCCACGCGGTGGACGAGGTCGACAGGGCCGCGGCGAACCCGCTGGTCGACTATTTCTGCACGGGCCCCGTGTGGCCCACCCCGACCAAGCCGGGCCGCGTCGCGCCGGGCCCGGATCTCGTGCGCCACGCGGCAGGGACCACCGCGCGGTCGGCGGGGACCACCGCGGGGTCGGCTGCGGGGTCGGCCGGGACGCCGTGGTTCGCCATCGGCGGGATCGACGCGACGAACCTGCCGGAGGTGCTGGCAGCGGGTGCGACCCGGGTGGTGGTGGTCCGCGCCATCACCGGCGCCGCCGACCCCACCGCCGCCGCACGCGAACTCCGCGCGGCCCTGGCCTAGCCGGTCGGCGGTGACGGTCTAGTGCGCGGCCTCGGTCCGGACAGCCCCACTCTGACCAGCCCCGCCCCGGCGAGCCCCGTCCCGGTCCGCGTCCGTCTGTTCGGCCGCTCCCCGCGGAGACAGGCCCTCCCCGGTCAACTCCTTGCTCAGCGTCCTGCGCAACACCTGCCGGGGCTTGCGGCCCAGCGAATCGCCCTCTCGCCGTCGTCGTCGTCCCCACGACTCCGGCGCCAGCCCGGGCACCAGGGTGACGACCTTGCCCAGTCCGCGCGCGGGCCACTCGACGGTGGCGTGATCGACCTGCACCGTGGCGCGGCGGCCCCGCAGCACGAGGGTCATCACCCCGTTATCGAACCAGAGTCCGTCGGTGACCCGCCACCGCGCCTCGGGCTCCCGAACCCCGACCGCCCGGGCCAGCCGTCGCGTCAGGGCGGGCACGGGCTCGCGGACCGACAGTCGGTTCACCGCCCGGATCGACTTCTGTAGAGGATTGCGGAACGGAGACATCACCAGCTGGTGGACGCGGGTGGGTGAGTCCGCCACCCGCTCCGCGGTGAGGTCGATTTCCTCCAGGTAGGAGCAGTGCACGTCGCCGCCCAGCAGGAGGATCGACGCGGGCGCGGGCCCGTGATCACCCGCGGCCACCTCGGTGAGCAGGCCGACCAGGTCGTCGAAGCTGTTCCGGAACGCCGCCCAGTGCTCGAGGTCCACGGTCAGGCGGATCCATTCGCCGACCCGCGCGATGGCCGGCTTGTCGGGCTGGTCGCGGGACACCGCCTCGTTCCAGCCCTCGAGGTTGTGCAGGGCAGGCAGCATGAACGCCGGGAGGGACGAGCCGATCACCAGGTGGTCCACGTCGGCGTCCAGGCAGGACTCGCGCGTCCACTGCCATTCGTTGGCGTCCATGACCCGCCGGTCCTGCGGGTCCAGATGCCGCGAGGCCCGCACGTCGAGCATCACCACCCGCACCCGACCGAAGTCGCGCTTGAAGCTCCACTGCTCGGTGCGGCGCTCGGAGTCGGTGGACAGCGCGAAGTCGTCCAGCAGCGACTCCCTCTCCGCGTCCGAACCGGCGGACCGCAACGCCCGGTACATCTCGTTGCGCTCCAGCTCGTCGGGGGCGAGATTGCCCAGGTGCTGGTAGACGAAGTAGCTGCCGAACGCGCCGATCACCCGGTCGCTCCACCACGGCTGGGCGGTCATCTCGCGACGCCACGCGTGGGAGGAGTTCCAGTCGTCGCGCAGGTCGTGGTCGTCGAGGATCATGCAGCTCGGCACGGTCGACAGCAACCAGCGCACATCCGCGTCACGCCACGACTCGTGGTACAGCCAGGAGTACTCCTCGAAATCGCAGATCTCGTCGGAGACGTCGCGGTCTCCCCCGGCGCCGGCCGAGTCCCGCACCGACTGCGGGCCACCGCCCGCGCGCCGACGCTCGGCCAGCCGCTCGGCGATCTCCCGGCTGGGGATGTCGGCATACACCTGGTCGCCGAGCAGCAGCATCGCGTCCGGCCACTCCTCCCGCGGGGTGTGCGCCATGCGGTGCGCCAGGGCGACCAGTGCGTCGGCACCGATCCGGCGCAGCGCCACCGGGGTCTGGCTCTCACCACGACGGCACGACCCGAACGCCAGCCGCACCGTGTCGTCGGCGCGAGGCGTGCGGATCACGCTGGGCCGACCCGGGTCGACGGGCCAGGCGAGCCGGTCGTCGAGCGACACCTCGTACGGCGTCATCTCGCCCTCGGGCAGCCGGCACAGGTGCAGTACCGCGAAGTGGTGGTCGTGCACGCCCCAGGAGCGCTCGGTGACCACCTCGTCGCCCGCACGGATGGTCACCTCGCACGGCGCCGACACCTCCACCCACACCGTGGCGTCGGTGCTGTCGACGTAGCGCAGCATCGGGCCGACGAGGATCTCCGGGGGCAGGGTCATGCGTTCCAGTGTGCACCCGCGGGGCGGTGCGGCGCGCGGATCCGACCCGTCAGGTCGGGTGGACCCGGTGAACCGGGCCGGGACGGACCGGGGTGGGGCCGGGCCGGCGTGCGCGCGTGCTACCCGAGGAGGGCGCGGGGTCCGACGACGACGACGTCGCCCGGCAACCTGTCCCGCAGTCCCCGGTCGGCCGTCACCACCACCACCCGGCGGGGCCCGCCATCCAGCTCGGTGGCCAGATCGACGATCGCGTCGTCGCCGGACCCGGACGCGCGGTGGACGACGAACGGGCCCTCGTGCTCGGCGGCCTTGGCGGCGCCCTCGATGACGGCGTGCGCGCGGGCGACCCAGCCGAACCCCCCCGGCAGTTCGAGGGTGCGGGGCATCCCGGCACCCAGGTCGTCGAGCAGTCGCGAGGTGGAGCCGGCCCGGTCCTTCCACCAGCCGTCGGGGCGGGAGCCGAGCACATTGGCCACGTCCACCACCAGCTCGACGGGGTCGGTGCGCAGCCCGTTCGCCCAGGCGTGGGCGAACGCGGGCATGAGCGGCAACTCGGCCACCAGCGTCTCGGGCACCCAGCGGAGTTCGAGACTCTCGTTGTTGGGCACGGTCTCCAGCGCGCGCGGGGCGTCCGCGATGACGGTGGTGTACGTCCACTCCACCGCGTCGGGCGACTCCTGGACCAGCGGCGGGATGGTGCGGGGGCGGGCGGAGCCCGACGGGTTCGCGGGCAGCTCGTCGTGGCGCTGGTCGGGCCGCAGCCGGCTCAGCATCTCGGCCGCGTGCCGCAGGTCGAGTCCGGGCCGGTGCCACACGGTCCCGGGCATGCGGGAGGTCACGACCTGCGCGCGGACCACCACGTCGGTGGGCCGGATCTCGGCCTCCTCCTCCGTCTCGCGCAGCGCCGCCACGGGCGCGTCCTCGTACGAGTCCCGCGCACCACCCGGCAGTGCCCACGTGTCGCCCGAGGCCGTCCACACGGCGCGGTGCTGCAGCAACACGAGCGGGGTGTCGGGATCGGACGGGTCCGCAGCCCGCAGGAGCAGCCCGGCGGCGCCGAACCGACCCCACCGGCGATCACCCTCGTCGGACACCACCCAGCCGTTGCCGTCACCTTCGCTCGCCACCACCGGTCGTCCACCTCCCCTGGACCCGTCCACCCCCGGATCGGGCGGAACCTTGAGTCCTCGTCGACCAGTCTGCCCGACTCCGCGCCGCCACTTCACTAACCTGGGAGACACTCCCGTCGGATCGTCGGCTCGGCGGGCGGAGACCGGGGAGGTGAGCGAGCAGATGCGCGCCCGAACCTTCTCGCTACGCCGCGCCCGCGGTGCGGCCGCGGACACGCCCGCACCCGGCGACGCACCGGTGGGCGGCGCCCCTGCCGGGTCGACGTCGGCATCCACGCCCGCGGCGTCCGCCGCCGGGGCCACGCCTGCGTCCGCGTCCCAGTCCGGCTCCGCGTCCCAGCCCGACTCCACATCCCGGCCCGGCTCCGCGTCCCAGTCCGGCTCCGCACAGTCCACCCCGGTATCGTCGGCCGACTCCGCTCCCCGGGCCGGCGCCGCACCCGCATCAGGTGCCGCCTCCGGCTCCCGGTCCGGCTCCGCCTCCACGTCGGCCTCCGGCTCCCGGTCCGGCTCCGCCTCCACGCTCACACCAACGCCCGGCTCGGGTGGCGAGTCGTCATCCACCCTCCAACCCCGCAGGCCGGTCCGTCGCCGCGCCGCCCGCTTCTGGAACGACGTGCTCACCACGCCGGGCCGCATGTCGGTCTTCGCGTTGCTCGCGATCATCACGGTGCTCACGGGCGGGATCGTGGCGTCCTCGACGATCACCCAGCGGCAGGTTTATACCGAGACGCTGCTGGCCGAGGTCGAGCCCGTCGCCAACGCCTCGCAGACGTTGTACAGCTCCCTGACGATCGCGGACTCCGCGGCGAACACCGCGTTCATCACCGGCGGTATCGAGCCTGCGGAACTGCGCGAACGCTACCTCCAGGCGATCGCGACCTCGTCGTCGTCGATCATCGCCGCCTCCCAGGGCCTCGACCGCACCGACACCGAGTCCATCGAACAGCTCGCGCTCATCAACGCCCAGCTGGCCACCTACACCGGCCTGGTGGAGACGGCGCGCACCAACAACCGCGTGGCCAATCCGGTCGGCTCGGCGTATCTGGCGTCGGCGTCGACGCTGATGCAGGACACAATCCTGCCCGCCGCCGCGGACCTGTACGACCGGCAGTCCACGTCGGTGGGACAGTCGGACAGGGAGTGGTCGTCGCCGCCATGGGGGTCGTTCTTCCTGCTGGGGCTGGCGATCGCGGTGCTGTTGCTGTTGCAACAGTGGCTGTGGCGACTCACCGGGCGGCGGTTCAACCCGGCGCTCGCCCTGGGCTCGCTGCTCATGGTGGCGACGTTCCTGCTCACGATGATCGCCGGGTTTCTCGCGGCCAATGACAACGCCAAGGGCCTGTCCGAGGGCGCGGCACCGATGAACGAGCTCACCCGCCAGCGCATCAACGCCCAGAAGGTGCGCGCGCAGGAGACGCTCAACCTGGTGCGGCGTACCGATCCCGAGGGGTCGGCGGCCGAGCGGGCGACCACCCTGAGCAACGTGCGTGACACCCTGACCGTGTACCTCGACGAGGAGGACGAGGACTCCACCGGTCGCATCGACCTCGACTCGCAGGGCGCGGTGACGGACGCGATCGAGGCGCTCGACGCCTGGATGGCCGCCCAGAACCGCGCCGACTCCCTGTACCAACAGGGCGACTACCAGGGCGCGATCACCATCTCCTCCGGCCAGAGCGAGGGCGACTCGGGGGCCGCGTTCGAGGAGTTCGACGAGTCCATGCAGGACGCCATCGAGGAGGCCCGCGACACCCTGCGCACGCGCATCGACAACGCCCGCCGCACCTCCTCCAACGGGCCCGATCTCATCATCGCGTTGTCCACCTTGGCCGCGTTCGCCGTGGTCGTGGGGATCGCGCCGAGGATCAGGGAGTACCTGTGACGGCGGGGGTGCGGACCGGGTCGGGCGCGCGGGGACACGGCGCGCGGCGCCGGGCGAGGCGGGTCGCGCTCGGGGGCGTGATGGTGGCGGCCCTGGCGTTCGGGGCGGCGTGTGGGGTCGACGACGACGAGGGCGGCCCCGGCGCGGGCGGGCCGGAACGAGACGCGACCGCGGAGTTGGCCGGGATCGCCGGGGCGGGGATCCCGCAGATCGACGCGGTGATGCCACTTCCCGCCGGCGCGGTCATCAGCACGGACGTCCCCGCCGGCCTGCCCGACGAGAACGACGAGAGCTGCGATCCCCTGCCCAGTCTGCGGCCGAACGACGCCACCCCCGCGGAGAGGGTGCCGCGGATCCTCGAGCGGGGTCGACTGATCGTGGGACTGGACCAGGGCTCCAACCTGTTCTCCTTCCGCGACCCGGCCAGCGGCCAACTCACCGGCTTCGACGTGGACCTGGCGCGCGAGATCGCCGCGGACATCTTCGGCGACCCGCGACAGGTGGAGTTCCGGTCGCTGACGTCGTCGAACCGGCTCGAGGCGCTGGAGAACGACCAGGTGGACGTGGTGATCCGGTCGATGTCCATCACGTGCGCACGGCGCGAGCGGGTGACGTTCTCGGTGCCGTACTACCAGGCCTACCAGCGGGTGCTGGCGGTGCGCGGGTCGGGGATCACGGAGATCGAACACCTCGAGGGCAAGCGCGTGTGCGTGGCCGCCGGGACGACGTCGGCGTCGCGGTTGTGGGAGGAGTTGGATCGGATCACGGTGCTGTCGGTGAACACGTGGGCGGACTGCCTCGTGGCCATCCAGCAGAACCAGGTGGACGCGATCACCACCGACGACGCGATCCTCGTGGGCATCACCGCGCAGGACCCGTACCTGGAGATCGTGGGGCCGCAGCTCGACGCGGAACCGTACGGGGTGGGCATCGCCAAGTCCACGCCGGGCGACAACACCGACGGGCTGGTCCGTCAGGTCAACTCCACGCTCGAACGGATCCGCGCGGACGGCACGTGGAACCGCATGTATTCGACGTGGTTGTCCGGGCTGGGGCCGAACCCCGGGATGCCGGTGCCGAGGTACGTGCCGGAGGAGCAGCGATGAGTTACCGGAAGTGGGACGACCCGCTCGAGGAGGGCGAACCCAGCGTCGGTACGCAGGCCACGATGCGGACCGAGGCGGTGGCGGTGACGGCGGCCGCCACGGCGACCGGACTGACCGAGGCGACGGGCGCGTTGGAGGCCACGGGCGCCATGGAAGCGACGGGCGCGATGGAGGCCACGGGCGCGATGGGGGCGACCGGGGAGCTCGAGGCCACGGGCCCGCACGTCCATTCGGGAAGCATGTCGCAGACCGGCGCGGTCGCGGCCACCGGCGCGGTGTCGATGACCGGGTTCCTCGCCGACACCGACCCTGGTGACGGCAGCAGCCCGGGCCGGGCGGGCCCGGCGCGCGCGGCGGGCGCTGGGCGGAGTCATGATCCCGAGTCCCGCACCGAGTCCGTCCCCGGCGCGCGGTCCTCCGCCCGGACCGGCGAGGTGATTACCGGCGACCGGTCGACCTCGGCACCGTTCCGCATACGGCACCCCGACAAGCCGGAGGACCGCCCGAGCCAGGCCGCCGAGGGTCTGGTCGATCTGCCGTACATCATCCCCGTCGACCCCACATCGGCCATGTTGGAGCCGGAGGACATCGAGGCCGAGTGCGCGGCCTCCGACGGCAGGCTGCCGCGGCCCGAACTGTGGCCCGGAGACATCGTCGCCGACCAGTACGAGGTCCGCGGTGCGCTCGCCCACGGCGGGATGGGCTGGATCTACCTGGCGGTCGACCATAACGTGTCCGACCGCTGGGTCGTCCTCAAAGGCCTGCTCCACGCCGACCAGGCCGAGGCCCAAGAGGTCGCCGTCGCCGAGCGGGAGATCCTGGCCGAACTGTCCCACCCGTCGATCGTGCGAATCTACAACTTCATCCACGACGACTGGGCCACGTCGCCCACCCATGGCGGGTACATCGTCATGGAGTACGTCGGCGGCCCCAGCCTGCGCGACGTCCGACGAGCGGCACCCGGGCGGGTGCTGCCGGTGGAGAAGGCCATCGCCTACGTGCTCGAGGTCCTGCAGGCGCTCTCCTACCTGCACTCGGTGGGACTGGTCTACAACGACCTCAAACCCGAGAACATCATGCTCACCGAGGACCACGTCAAACTGATCGACATGGGCGCGGTGTCCGGCGTCGGGGACTACGGGCACATCTACGGCACCCCCGGTTTCCAGGCCCCGGAGATCCCCCGGACCGGGCCCACCATCGCCTCCGACCTGTACACCGTCGGCCGCACCCTCGCCTCGCTCATCGTGCGGCTCCCCGTGGTCGACGGCCGCTACGCCGACGGCATCCCCTCCCCCATGGAGGAGCCGGTGTTCAGCCGGTACGACTCGCTGTACCGGTTCCTCCTGCGCTCGACGCACGAGGAACCCGACTCGCGGTTCCGCAGTGCCAACGGGATGGCCAACCAGCTCATGGGCGTCCTGCGGGAGGTACTCGCGCTGCGCACCGGGGTCCCGCACCCGGCGTTCTCCTCGGTGTTCTCACCCCAGCGATCGACCTTCGGCACGCTGTTCACCGTCGAGCCGACCGACTTCCTCGTCGACGGCCGCGCCCGCGACACGACGCTCACCGGGTCCGAACTGGTCGATGCCCTACCGGTACCGCTCATGGAGTCCTCCGACCCCGCCAGTCGCATTCTCGCCGCGACCTCGTACACCTCGGTCGAGCAGCGGATCGACACCCTCCTCGAGCTGTACTCCGACACCGAGTCCGAGGCCCACGAGAGCGTCGGCGTGATCATGTCACTCACCCGCGCCTACCTCGAGAGCGACGATCTCGCCGCGGCCGAGGCACTGTTGGAGGAGAACGCGCACCGGATGCCCGCCGAGTGGCGGCTGGTCTGGTACGACGGCGTGACCGCCCTGCTCAAGGGCGACCCCGTCGGGGCGTACCCCAAGTTCCAGAGGGTACTCTCGGCCATGCCCGGCGAGAACGGCCCCAAACTGGCCCTGGCCGCGACGGCCGAACTGATCCTCGACGTGTGCCCCGAGAGCGACCGGGCCCGCTGGGCACGCTCGAGCGAACATTTCTACCGCACGGTGTGGTCGGTGGACCGGTCCGTGATCAGCTCCGCATTCGGGCTGGCGCGCCAACTGCAGCGGCGCGGCGAGGTCAAGGCCGCCATCGAGGAGCTCGACCGCGTCCCACCCAACTCCCGGTACTCGGCGCTGGCCAACCTCACCGCGATCCTCCTGCTGTGCCAGGGCCGCCCGCTCGATGAGACCGAGGAGTCCCACCTCCGCGAGGCCGCCCGCCGTGTGACCAACCTGTCCGCCGGCGAGCACCGTGCGTTCCAGATCCGGCTCACTGTGCTCACCACCGCACTCGCCTGGGTGCAGCTGCCGGGCAACGAGCCGTCCCCGTCACCTCTCATGCGCGGCGTTCCGTTCACCGAGTTCGGGCTGCGCTCCGGCGCGGAGACCGTCCTGCGGACCCTCGCGCGGTCCACGGAGACCCGTCAGCAGCGGTTCCGGCTCGTCGACCAGGCCAACAGCATCCGTCCACGCACCCTGTTCTGAGTCCGCGGGGGTTCCACCGACTTCAGGGGTTATCCCCTCGGGCCGGGCGGCTCAGCCCTCGCGGTCGAGAGCGGGGTCGAGAGCGGAGTCGACGGCGAAGGCCGAGTCATCGTGGCGGCGGCGCCTCGCGAACAGGATGAGCGTCGCGCCGGCCGCCGCCGCGGTGAGCGCCCACAACACGAGCTCGGGCCCGCTGACGCCGGTGGTGGCCAACGACCCGCGGACCTCCGAATTGGCGCGGATCCACGCGTCCGACGGCGCCCCCTCGCGCGGTGTCACCGCACTCTCTGCGACCCGGCCGGTGGCGCCACCCTCGTCGGTGGCGGGGTCCGCGTCAGGCGTGGTGGCCG
>NZ_JABFAN010000006.1:120528-137990 GCF_017168155.1 Dietzia sp. KRD202
GGTGGGGGCGGTGGTGCCCGCCAGCGAGTCCGAACCGGCGGGGCCACCGGGACCACCGGGACCACCGGGACCACCGGAACCACGCGAACCACCGGAACCGGATGAACCGGACGAGTCGGACGACCCGCCGAGCGAACCGGCGAGGGAACCCAGGGCGGGGCCGAAGACACCGATCACCACACCGATGACGCCCCCGACGATGACCGGCCAGACGACGTCCGGCAGGTCCGCCGAACCGCCGCCGGCGGCGGGGTGGACCACCACGCGCCGCACAGAGGTGTAGGTGGCCTCTCCGGGCATGGTGACCGAGAACGCGATGTCATAGGTGCCGGCGCGGGTGGGAGTACCGGTCAGGGCCCCGTCCTCGAGTCGCATGCCGGGCGGCAGCGTGTCGGTGACCACGTTGAGCACGGTGCCCTCGGGCCGGGTCGGGAGAATCGGCCGGGGCCCGTACTCGTGCCCCGCGGTCACGTCGGGCAGCCGGTTGAGCGGGTCGGACGGATCGGTGCCGATCAGGTCCTCGGTGGTGTCGGGCAGTCCGTCGCCGTCGCGGTCGAGGCCGTCGACGTCGGAGAACGACACCCACATCCTCGGACTGACACTCTGCCGCTGCGCACTGTTGGGGACGTCGAGCGGAACGGAGACCTCGTCCACCACTCGCGCCGACTCCCCCGGCCCCAGTTCGAGGGCGGCTACCGTGGCGCCGCGGGCCGGAGAGCCCCCGGCCTGCCCGGTACCCGCGCCGTACAGCATCACGGTCCCCGAGTCGGCGGCCGTCGCGCCGGTGATGCTCGACCGCACCGCGAACTCGGCGCCCTCCGACACCACGAAGTCACCGACCCCCACCGCGTACCGGCCGGTGCGGCCGGAGTCGGCCGCATTGCGGACGTGGTAGGTGCGGTCGACGGATTCGCCGGGGAGCATCGCGCACGGGTCCACTTCGGGGATGCCGCCGCTCGCCCCGGGCGGAGCGGGGACTGCGGTCGGAGCGGCGAGCGAGGGCCCACCGGCCGGGTCGCAGCCCCACGAACCGAGAGCGAGATCCGGGGCGTCCGTCCAGGTGGAACCGTCCAGGGAGAACTCCAGATCGGTGTGGGCATCGAGGGCAGGCACCGTCACCGCCTGAGCCATGGACGCCCCACCCAGGACCAGGGTGACGACCGCAGCCAGGATGAGTGGCACGATCCCACGCTTCCCGGGCGAACCCTGCGTCGGGCCGGGACGCAGCCCGTGCTCGGGCCGGGCGTCCGGGGAGGAGGGTGAGGCGTGGGGCATCGTCCGACTTCGTCCAGCCCGGACTCGGATGCCGGGGATCACCCCGCACTCTATAACTAAAGTAGTTCTTAGCAAATGTGGACGGGGTTATCCTCCCAGGCCCAGCACCTCGTCGCACGCCCTCGCGATCGCCAGTTCCTCGTCGGTGGGCACCACGAGCACCGTCACGCGACTGTCGGGGGTGGAGATGACCCGCTCGCCGGTGCCGTTCTCGTTGGCCTCGGTGTCGATCTCCACACCCCAGCCGCGCATGGTGGCCAGCGCGTCGGCCCGCAGGCGCGCGACGTTCTCCCCCACCCCTGCCGTGAACGTGATCGCGTCCACGTCGCCGAGGACCGCCCAGTAGCCGCCGATGTAGCGACGTAGGCGATGGATCACCACGTCGTAGGCCAGCATGGCGTCCTCGTCACCGTCGTCGACCCTTGTCAGGAGTTCGCGGAAGTCGCGCGCCCCCGACAACCCCTCCAGCCCCGACCGGCGGTTGAGCAGAGTGGAGACGTCCTCGGGCGACATGCCGCGGTCACGGATGAGGTGGATGATCAGGCCGGGGTCGAGGTCTCCGGGGCGTGTACCCATGACCAGTCCCTCGAGGGGCGTCAGACCCATGGACGTGTCCATGGCGCGGCCACCTTCGATCGCGGACGCCGACGCCCCGTTGCCCAGGTGCAGGACGATCTGGTTGAGCTCGCCGTAGGGGCGGCCCAGGACGTCGGCGGTGCGGCGGGAGACGAACTCGTGGCTCGTGCCGTGGAAGCCGTACCTGCGCAGGTCCCACTCGCGTGCCGTCTCGCGATCGATGGCATAGGTGTGGGCGGCGGCGGGCAGGGTGTGGAAGAACCCGGTGTCGAACACGGCCACGTGCGGCAGCCCCGGCAGCAGGTCGCGGGCCACCCGGATGCCACGCAGGTTGGCCGGGTTGTGCAGAGGGGCGAGCACCTCGAGCTTCTCGATGTCGGCCTCCACCTCCGGCGTCACCTCGACCGGCTCGTGGAAGGCCGGCCCGCCGTGGACCACACGGTGGCCGATCGCCTCGACCCCCAGGTCGGTGGGATGGACGTGCAGCTCCTTCGCCAACTCCAGTACGTGACCGAGCGCGGCGGTGTGGTCCGGGAACTCCGCCTCCGCGGTGCGTTCTTCCGCACCGGCACCGGCCAGGTCGCTGCGGCGAACGGTCAGCGTGCCCACGGGCTCACCGATCCGCTCGACCAGCGCCCAGGCCAACTCACCCTCGACGGCGGTGTCGAGGATCTGCAGCTTCAGGGAGGAGGAGCCGGAGTTGATGACGAGCACGCGGGTCATGAGTCGCTTCCCTGGAGGTCTCCGACGCCCTGCGCCTGGACTGCGGTGATGGCGACCGTGTTGACGATGTCCTCCACGAGCGCACCGCGGGACAGGTCGTTGATCGGCTTGCGCAGCCCCTGGAGGACCGGGCCGATCGCGACCGCGCCCGCGGTCCGCTGTACGGCCTTGTAGGTGTTGTTGCCCGTGTTGAGGTCGGGGAACACCAGGACGGTGGCCCGGCCGGCGACCGGGGAGTCGGGCATCTTCTTGGTCGCGACGGTGGGGTCGACGGCGGCGTCGAACTGCAGGGGCCCGTCCACGACGAGGCCGGCAGCCGGATCACCCTCGGTCGCCTCGGCGATCCGCGACCGCACGAGTGCGGTCGCCTCGCGCACCTTGTCGACGTCGGCCCCACTGCCGGAGTCCCCGGTGGAGTAGGAGAGCAGTGCCACACGCGGGTCGATCCCGAACCGCGAGGCGGTCTCGGCGGACGACACCGCGATGTCGGCGAGCTGCTGGGCGGTGGGGTCGGGCACCACCGCGCAGTCCCCGAACGCCAGTACGTGGTCGGCCAGGCACATGAGGAACACGCTCGAGACCGTCTTCACGCCGGGGCGGGTCCGGATGATCTCCAGGGCGGGGCGGATGGTGTGCGCGGTGGTGTGGGCTGCGCCGGAGACCATGCCGTCGGCGAGCCCGGTGTGCACCATCATCGTGGCGAAGTAGGAGATGTCGAGGATGCGGTCACGGGCCACGTCCGGGGTCATGCCCTTGTGCTTGCGCAGCTCGACATACTCATCGGCGAACCGATCGGCGTGCTCGCTCGTCCGCGGGTCCAGCAGTGTCGCGCCGCTCAGGTCGATGCCCAGCTCGTCGGCACGCCGACGGATCGCCTCGGGGTCACCGAGGATCGTCAGGTCGGCCACGTCGCGCCGCAGGAGTCGGCCGGCGGCGTGCAGGATGCGGTCGTCGTCGCCCTCGGGGAGCACGATGTGGCGCTTGTCGGCGCGGGCACGCTCGAGGAGCTGGTGCTCGAACATCTGCGGCGTCATCACGTCGGGCGCGTCGACCCGCAGCGGCGCGAGCAGTTCCTCGGTGTCGACGTGCTTCTCCATCAGGCTGAGCGCGGTCTCCACCTTGCGCCCCGAGCCCGAGAAGACGCGCCCGCGGGTCTCGGCGGCCAGACGGGCGGTGTCGTAGGTGCCATGACCCGTGCAGATGATGGGGAGGGTGGAGCGCATCCCGCGGACGAGCTTGTCCAACGCCGCGTTCGGCCTGACCCCACCGTTCCAGATCATCCCGGCCAGCGAGGGGAAGCCCTCGGCGGCGTGTGCGGCGAGGATCGCCAGGACCGCGTCGGTGCGGTCGGCGGGGACGATGACGACCATCCCGTCGACCAGTCGCTCCAGGATCCGGTCGCCGGTCATGCCGCCGACCATCACGGCCATCGCCTCGCGGTCGAGCAGGGCCGGGTCGCCGGAGTAGAGCTCGCCGTCGACCGCCTCCATGAGCTCGCCCATCGTGGGCGCGGTGAGCAGCGACTGGGAGGGCAGCGTCCAGGCCGGTACGTCCAGCGAACCGAGCTCGGCCCGGATCTCCTCCAGCGCGCCGGGATCGCACCGGTTCACGACGACTCCCACGGGGTGGGCGTGCTCGACACGCAGCTCCTCGAGGGTGAGCCGGGCGTTGGTGCCGATCTCGGCCGGGGTGCGGTCGGATCCGCGGAGCACCAGCAAGACGGGGGCGCCGAGGTTCACGGCGATCGTGGCGTTGAAGTCGAACTCGGTGGGGCTGGGCACCCCGGTGTAGTCGGTGCCGACGATCACCACGACATCGCACTGCCGGGCCACCGCCTCATATCGGTGCACGATCTCGCTCAGGGCGGCGTCGCGGTCGGAGTGCACGCGCATGTTGGTCACGCCGATGCAGTCCTCGTAGTCGAGGTCCACGGTGGTGTGCTGCAGCAGCATCTCCACGATGCGGTCGCGTACCGGTTCCTCGTCCTCGACGCCGGGACCGGCGGGGCGGGGCGCGACCGTGACGGGGCGGAACACCCCGACCCGCTGGACGGTCCCGGCCAGGATGCGCAGCAGTCCCAACGCGACGGTCGACTTGCCCGTGTCGCCCTCGGGGGCCACGACGTAGACCGCGGACGAGGAGAGCGGCGCACCGTCCGACTGGGACGGGATCGAGAGTGCGGCGACGTCGGAGTCGGACAACTCGGCCCCGGTGGGATCGCCTGACCCCGAGGCGCGGGGTTCGGACGCGAGGGTGTCGGACGCTACGGACTCGCAAGGAAGGGATTCGGGCACGGGGGCATTGTGACAGCGCCGGCGGCGCAGCACACCTTGTACACACCCGACGGCCCGATCCCCCACCCCGGTCCGGGGCGGGTCGTCACACATCGGTGAGCCTGTCGACGCCGGGAGGCAGCCACGTGCACAGGCCGGGCGAGGCGGGGTTCACCACGGTTGTCCACCCTCCGGGGCCGTCGCCGACGAACCCGTGGTGGACGGGACAGCCGAGTGCCCCGTTGGCGACCGTCGTCGGCCCGCCCCTGGACCATTCCCTCACGTGGTGGAACTGACTTCGCCTGGCCGGGGCGGTGCACCCGGGGAAGGTGCACCCTCCGTGGGAGGCGTAGAGGACCAACCGCTGGATCGACGACGCCAGGCGCCGATCGGGGTGGGCGTCCACGTCGATCCGGTGCAGCTCCTCCCGGCCGTCGCGCAGCAGGGAGACGAACCACGGCATCGTTCCGGCCATGGAGACCGCCTGCCGCACGCTGAGCTGGGTGCCGGCGTCGGTCTGCACGAGCGTCGTGGGGTCCTCGAGCTGCTCCGGTGTCACCCGCACGACGATGGTCGCGATGCCCTTGGGGCGGGCGGGGTCGACGGTCGAGCCGAGGGCCCACTGGTGAACCAGGGCGTCGTGGGCGCGCTGTTCGGGGGCACGCTCGTCGGACCCGGGTTCACACTCCACGGCGCCGCCGGGCCCGCCGAAGTCGCACAGTGCCCTCTCGACCAGGGCGCGGCCGCGGGGCGTCAGGGTCATCGTCAGGGTGCTGGTGCCGTCGGACCGGACCGCGCCGAGCCGCGCCGAGCGCTGACGCTCCTGGTGCTCCTCGCGGCCCCGTCCGCGGTCCGGGCACAGGGCGGCGATCCGGCGCGCGGCCTCGGCCCGCAGGTCGGCGGGCGCCGCCGTGCGGGCGAAGTCCGTGAGCTCCTCGGCGAACCCCGACTTGGCGTCGCCGCCCATCGTTCCGGGCAGACCGGAGACGGCTCGGGCGATGATCCGCTCGTGCTCGCCGGTGATCTCCCCGTTCGCGGCCGCCCGCCCGGCCGGGGTGGCCTGACGTCCTCCGGCGTCGATCCGACCGTGCACCGTGCCCTTCGCCAGTCCCAGCTTCTCGGCGAGGAGCGCGGCGACGCCACCGGCGGTGCGTCCCTTCTGACGGTGCAGCGCGGCCAACTCGGCAGTGGCACGGGAGCCACTGGCGTCCAACCGCCGGGCCACGACCTCCACGCGACCCACCGCGTGGGCGAGCGCATCCGCGTCGTGCTCGGCCCAGTCGACCGCGCACAGCGTCTCCACCGACGCTTCCAGGAACGCGAGAACGTCGGTCAGCGGGGCCGGTTCGTCCCGCTCACCGCCCCGCCCCTCCGCATCCCATACTCCCTGTTCCATACGCCGAAGCATAGAACACAGGTACGACACGAACCGGTCCGGAAGCGCGTCGTCGTAGGTCGGCCCGCGTCATCCCCGCGAAGTCATGAGGCGGAACTTGAGCTCGTCGAGCATCGCGCCGATCTCCGTGCTCACCAGCGCGCGATCCAGTGCGACGAGCCGGGGCAGGACGGCGTCGGCGGCGTCCCACCGGCGGCGGTCGAGGTGCTGCGACGCGCGCGAGTACAGCAGTTCGAACTCGGCGAAATCCCGAACGCGGTCCGTCGCCAGCTCTCCCAACCACATACCTTCGCGGCCCCGACTGTCCGCCGCCTCGATGACCCGCCGAACGGAGACGAGGGTCGCCCGCGGCCCGGCCCCGCCGTCGGCGGCGCCTCGCCCGCCGCCGCCGTCGGCCCGGTCGAGCTCGGCGGCGAGCCGATCCGCTACCCGGGCGATCACGTCCAGCTCGTCGAGCAATCCGCTCACCAGGTCCCGCTCGGCCGCGACGTGCGCCCCGCTCCGGGCGGCCTCGGCCCTGGTGCCGGCGCGCGCGACCTCCCCGCCCAGCCGGAACAGTTCAGCCGCCGCCGAGTCGACGGCGGCCCCGGCCGCGCGGGCCTCCCCGAGGAGGCCGCGGGCCCGATCGGCGAGATCCGGGGCGCCCCGCGGGGTCACGGTGTACCCCTAGTCGACGACGACGAGGACCAGCCCGAAGTCCCCGGCGTCGTCGGTCCACACGGTCGGGCCGACGAACCCGTGGCCGGCGAGGTCGTCGGCGAGTGCGTCCGGCTCGAACTTCCGAGCGATCTCGGTGCGGATGCCCTCCCCCGCGGCGAGGGTTCGCGAGCGCCCCAGCGTCGGGAAGTCGACGTGCACGTCGCGGACCGCCCGCAACCACATCTCGATCCTGCTCTCGGCGGCGTTCCACACGGCCTCGTGGCGGAAATCGCGCCTGTCCAGCCCGGTGCACTCGACGGTCCGGGCGATCACGTCGAGCATGTTGAGGTTGAATTCGGCGGTGACGCCGTCTGCGTCGTCGTAGGCCGCGACCAGCCGCTCGGGGCTCTTGACGAGGTCGAAGCCGAGCGCCAACCGGTCGCCCGGGTCCATGACGCCGCGCAGCATCGCGAGGAACTCTGCTCGCTGGGCCTCGCTGAAATTGCCGATCGTGCCGCCGAGGAAGAGCACCAACCGCCCGCCCGGCTCGCCCGGTAGGGGGCCGTCGAGGGCGGTGAGGTCACCGACGACCGGGACGACACGCAGTCCGGGGTACTCGGCCGTGAGCGCCCGGGCGGAACCGAAGAGCATCTCGGTACTGATGTCGACCGGAACGAACAGTGGTCCGGCTGGATCAGTGGCGCCGGTCGGGCGGGAGGCGAGGACGTCGAGCAGGACCCGCGTCTTCTCGCAGGTCCCGGCCCCGAGCTCGACGAGTGTGTCGGCATCGCCGACGATGTCGACGGCCCGCGACCGCAGGATTTCCGCCTCCGCGCGGGTGGGGTAGTACTCCGCGAGCCGGGTGATCCGGTCGAAGAGCAGGCTGCCCTTCTCGTCGTAGAACCAGCGGGGCGGCACGGTCGGCGGGTCGTCGAAGAACCCGGCGCGCAGATCCGATTCGAGCGCGGCGGTGTCGGGATCGGCGGTGCTCGTCGTCGTCGTTGTCGTCGTCGTTGTCGTCGTCGTTGTCGTTGCTGTTGTTGCACCGGGGTCGTCGGGTCCGGCGGCGCCGCGCTGGGCGGCCACCTCGCGCGCGCCGGTCACCGGGCGAGCCTCAGTCCGGCGGCCGCCCACCTCGACGCGGCGGGATAGAAGTTCCGGTACGTGTGCCGCGTGTGGCCGGCAGGCGTGAACGCGCTGCCACCGCGGAGGACATGCTGGTCGGACATGAACTTGCCGTTGTACTCGCCGGCCGCGCCGTCCTCGGTGACGAACCCCGGATACGGCAGGTAGGCGCTGGCGGTCCATTCCCAGACGCCGCCGATCGTCCGATCCGCGGCGGGCCGCGGGTGGCAGCGGTCGGGGTCGAGCACGTCGCGGATCTCCCAGCCGGTGGTGGCGACCTCCCACTCGAACTCGGTGGGCAGCCGCGCGCCGGCCCAGCGGGCGTAGGCGTCGGCCTCATAGAAGGACACGTGAATGACGGGCTCGGCGTCGACGACCGGCCGCCGGCCGCTCAGCGTGAAGGTGGTCCACTCACCGTCGGCGGCGGTCGCGGTGTCGGCGCCGGTCGCGGTGTCGGCGGCGCGGCCGGCCGGGCTGTCGTCCTCGCGCCGCCAGTATCCGGGCGCGTCCCAGCCCTCGGCCTGGACCGCGGCCCAGCCGTCGGACAACCACAGGTCGGGCCTCGAGTAGCCGCCGTCGGCCATGAACTGCTTCCACTCGCCGACGGTGACCTGGCGGGTGGCGACCTCGGCCCCGGGGATCCACACGCGGTGGCGGGGGCGCTCGTTGTCGTAGGAGAACGTGGTGGCGGGGCCGGTGGCGGTGGCGGGCGGTGGCGGTGGGGGTGGCGCCCGAGCCGTCCCCGACGTCGGAGTCGCCGGGAGCCGGGGCGCCGACCTGCGCGACTCCCTCGGCGACGGCGAGCCAGCCGGTCTCCCCCGGCGCCGCTCCTGCCGGGTCCGTCGACCTGTGGACGTAGACCGGGTCGGTCGGGTTGTGCGAGAAGAGGTGCTTGATGTCCATGAGCAGCAACTCCTGGTGCTGCTGCTCGTGATGGCAACCCAGCTCCAGCAGTTCGAGGCCACGCTCGTCGACCCGGCCCGCCTTGAGGGCGCCGACCACGGCCTCGTCGATGCGGGCGCGGAAGTCCCCGATCTCCGCCACCGACGGGCGGGTGATGAGCCCGCGCTGCGGCCGCGGCTGCCGTGGGCCGACCGCCTCGTAGTACGAGTTGAACAGGAAGCGGAACACCGGCTCCGGCGAGGTGTAGCCCGGCAGCCGACCCAGCACGAACTCCTCGAAGAACCACGTGGTGTGTGCCCGGTGCCACGCCGCGGGGCTGGCCGCGGTCATCGACTGGGGGATCTGGTCCTCGGGGCTGAGCCGGGACGCGAGCAGGTCGGTGAGCCCCCGGACCTGCTGGAACTTCTCGACCACGCTCTCGGCGCGGGCGGTGGTGGCGACGGTTCCGGCTGTCATGGCTTCCCCCGTGGGTTGTGGTCGACGGCAGGCGGTCCGCGTCGGCGGACCCTTCGGCCCCGACGCTGACCGCCACCCTAACCACGGTGTGGCCGCCGTCCCACCGATCCGGCAGTGTCCGGATGAACGGCGGCGATGCCTACCGGAACGGGAGCGGGCCCGGCTTCCCGGCACGCTCGGCGGCGATGTTGCGTCGCTCGTGCTCGAGCAGCCGCAGCCGGTACTCGGGGCAGTTCCCCATGCCGCCATCGGCGCGGATCACCCGGTGGACGGGGATGACGAACGGCACCGGCACCAGCGTGCACAGCCGGCCGACGCGACGGGCGTTGCGTGGCCGGCCGGCGTCGATACTGACCTGGCCGTAGCTGGAGGTCTCGCCGTAGGGGATGTGCTGGATCTCGCGGTAGACCTCACGTGAGAATTCATCGTGGACCCCGGCCGCCGCCCAGTCCAGCGGGACGTCGAACCCGCGGAGCCTCCCGGCCAGGTAGTCCTCCACCTGTTCCGCCAGGCGGGCGAGGTGCTCCGCCGCGGCGCCGGGCTCGGGATCGCGGCCCTCGTCGTCGTCGTGATGTTTCACGTTGAACCAGGTCGCGGCGGCATCCCTGTGGTCGAGCTGGTCTGCGTCGAGCTGGTCCGCGTCCACCTGGACGAGGCGCGCGATGCCGTCGGGGGTGGCCTCGACGAGCATCAGCCCGGCCGCGGTGGCGAGTACGCGCGTCACGCCGCCGGGCGTCCGGGGCGCGGGCGCGCTCACACGGGGCCCACTCACACTGGGCCCACTCACACCACGCTCGGGCGGTCCGGGTTGGTGACGTCGGCGTCGGCGGTGTCGAGCTTCTCGAACAGGGCGTCGGCGCCGTCGCGGCCGATCGCGGACATCTCCGCGGTGGTGATCGGCACGGCCTGCAGGCGCGTGAGCAGGGGGCCGGTGCCGTCGGGCCCGCCGGTCTCGTCGACCACCTGCAGGTCGGGCCACAGGAACGGCGGCGTGAGGACCAGGTGCTCGCACGTGCGGCCGGGATCGACCAGGCCCACCGCGTTGGGGATCACCGCGCCGGGCGCCACGTGGATGGAACCGGTGGCCACGGCGAGCGCGCACGCGTCCAGGACGTCGGCCATGGCGCGGTGCCCGGTGCGGCCGACGGTGACGAACTCGGAGCGGATCTGCCGCCCCTCGGGCGTGGTGACGTTGGTGGGGAGCTCGCGGGCGCCCACGGTGGCGTAGGTGGAGAAGCCGGGCGCGGGAACGTCGTCGACGACGACGATGTCGCAATGCCACTCCGTGGTCTGACCCTCCTCATCCGGCTCGGTCTCGTGCGGATAGCGCAGGACGCGGACCGATTCCTTGTGGCCGAGGATGCCCTCGAGGCCGGAGAGATCGGCCGTGTCCGGGCCGGGGAGGTTGTTCTCGTTACTCATGCAAGGGCTCGCAGTCGCGGTTCGAGGTCGGATGTGAACAGGTCGAGGAAGCGTTTCTGGTCGTGGCCGGGGGCGTGGAAGACCAGGTGGTTCAGGCCGGCATCGACGTATTTCTTGACCTGCTCGACGGCCTCGTCGGGGTCCGAGGCGACGATCCAGCGCTTGGCCACCTGCTCGATCGGCAGCTCGTCGGCCAGGCGCTCCATCTCCCGCGGCGAATCCACCGAGTGTTTCTGCTCCGGAGTCAACGACAGCGGCGCCCAGAAGCGGCAGTTCTCCAACGCCTTCTCCGGGTCGGGGTCGTAGGAGATCTTGATCTCGATCATCCGATCGATCTGCGCAGAGTCACGCTCGTTGATCCCGGCGCCCTCCTCTACCGCGGGTAGGAGCTTGTCGGTGTAGAGCTCCATGCCCTTGCCGGAGGTGCAGATGAAGCCGTCGCCCACCCGGCCCGCGTACTTGGCCACCACCGGGCCACCGGCCGCGATGTAGACCGGCACGCCACCCTCGGGCACGTCGTAGAGGAACGCATCCTTGGTCGAGTAGTAGTCGCCGGCGAAGCTCGTGGTCTCACCGGTCCACAGCTCGCGCATGAGCCGGACCGACTCGCGCAGGCGCGCGAACCGCTCCTTGAACTCCGGCCACTGGCCCTGGTGGCCGGTGGCGATCTCATTGAGCGCCTCACCCGTGCCCACACCCAGGAAGACGCGGCCCGGGTACAGGCACGCCATGGTGGCGAACGCCTGGGCGAGCACGGCCGGGTTGTAGCGAAACGTCGGCGTCAGGACCGAGGTGCCCAACTGCAGCCGCTCGGTGCGCTCCCCCACCGCCGTCATCCACGCCAACGAGAACGGCGCATGACCACCGTCGTGGCGCCAGGGCTGGAAATGATCCGACACCGTCGCCGAATCCATCCCCGCCCGCTCCGCCAACACGGCGAACTCCACCAGATCACGCGGACCGAACTGCTCGGCCGACGCCTTGTAACCGAGCTTCAGGGACGGGGTCTCGGGCATCGGCTTCTCCTGCAGGTAGGCATGTGACCAGATTCACCTCTGGCTCGCGCGGGGCACGGGGCCGAGTATGCCAACAGGGCCGGGCAGGGGTGCACGTGTTGACAAGCGCCACCCCTGCGACTCGTTGAGCTCGATAAGCAGGACGCCGCATTCCGATTCAGACTCACAGCCACGGCCAGTGTCATCCGCGTTCCCCGATAGTCAGGAACACCATCCCCACCGACGCCCAGCAGGGGCTTGCGGCGCTCGAGATCTGGCTGGGCGGCGGCGACCCCGGCGACACGTGGGCCACCTTCACCTCGGACGACCCCGACGCGGACGGCTGGCGCTGGGCAGCCATCAACCAGGAGACCGGCACCGTGGTCTACATCCGCTGACGGCCGGCCGACACGCCACAGCGAGAGTGATATCGGACACACCCAGGGGTGCTGTAACGATGCTTCGGCCGCAAACCATAAACTAGTTGAAACGGCGATCACTGCGGCCCCGCCCGCACCAGAGCCCCCTCCTCTGGACCGATCTCCACCAGACGGCCCCTCGGAGGAGTCATGCGCATCCGGCACGCGGCGACCACACTGGTCGCACTCGCTGCCGCCTCCGTCTGCGCACTCGGCGCGACGGTGATCGTCCAGGACCGCGAAGAGCAGACCCGCGAGTCCGAACTGCGCAGCTCGGCGTGGTCCGTCCAGGCGTCCACCGACTTCGGTACGACCTGGACCGCGCCCATCTCCTCCTACGGCGGCCACTTCCCCGTCCGCGTGGACACGGCCGGCCTGCGCAACCGCTCCGCCTACCAACCCCTCACACTGCGCACCACTGTCGACTCCCGGTCCGACGCCCACGTCGACATCGGCGAGGGCGCCCTCATCGAGGGCGACCCCGAGACCGCGTCCCACGTGCGGGTCCGGGCCGTCTCGGCCCGCGGCGGAGCATGCGCCGCGCCAGCGTTCGATCTCGACTCGCCCAGCATCCTCGCCGGCGACAGTGACCGCCCGGTGCCACTCGACGCGCCGACGGTCGACGAACCGCTGGTCCTGCCCGGCGCCACCCGCACCACGCCCGGATCCCCGGTCACCGTGTGTCTCGAGCTGAGCATGGACGCGGCCGCCCCGGCCACCGACTCGATGCTCACGCTGGCCTGGCCGGTCGACATCGCCCGCGGCGACGCCGACTCCTAGCCGGCCCGGCGCAGCCCCCAGCCCGGCCCGGCCGAGCGCAGCCACCACCCCACCGCGCGCCGGCCCGACCCCGGACGCTCAGCGGCGCCCGGCGGCCTCGTCGTAGATCCGCGCATAGGCCGCGATGACGCTCGTCGGATCAGCGCCCGCGACCCGCGGCGGGACGGCCCGGGGATTCTCCAACGCCGCCCGGACCGCCACCGCCACCGCGGACGGATCGCGGGGATCGTAGACCTCCCCGGAGTGATCGCCCGGATCGCAACGGTCGAACCACTGCTCCCGCAGGCACCCCACCGCCGGGAACACCGGCGACACGCCCAGGTCGCGGCACAATTCCAACCAGGTGGAATGGGTGGCGAACCGGTACGGCAACACGCACACGTCGAGCGCGGCGAACTCGGGCAGCAACGGCGCCAGGTCCAACGACTCGTACCTCACCAACCGCACCGACTCCCAGCCGCCCTCGGCCGCCAGCTCCGCCACCAGATGGTGCCCGCCGGCCTCGCGGTCCTCGCCGCACGCGTCGCGCCACGCCTGCGCCTCCACGACGATCCGCAGGTGCGCGCCCCGCCGCCCGTGGGCGACGGGCGCCAGCTGGTCCAGCAGCTCCGGGCCGTCGATGTTCTCGCCCATCCGCTCCAGCAACACCCCCACCACCACCGGATCGCCGGGACCGCGCAGGTGCTTGCCGGCGCGGATGGCGGAGGAGACCTCGTCCTCGTCCAGCAGCCGCGGGTGCGGCACGACCACCGGTTCGACGCCCCACCGCACCCACAGTTCGTGCGCCGCCACCTCGGTCAGCGTGACCACGGCAGCGGCAGCCTCGACCAGTGTGCCGGTGTGATCCCGGTGCGGGAGTTCGTCCTCGTGGGACGGGTAGACGATGTCGTGGACGGTGAGCACCATCGGCACCCCGGCCCGCGCCAGGTGCTCCACCACCCCGTCCACGCTCTCCGGCTCGAGGTAGTCGTACCCGAAGTGCACGTGCGCCAGGTCGGCAGTGCGCAGCGGGTCGCCGTCGCGATGAATCTCGCCCGACGCCACGTGGCCGGGATCGAACTCCGCGGGAGTCACCGCCTCGGGCGGGGTCTGCCCGTTCACCACCCCGGGCCGGACGGGCACCAGCTCTACGTGCTCAGCGCCATCCAGGCCGGTGATACGGCGAACCGCGGGATGGGCGGCCGGCAGCACCGCCACCCGGACCCGGGTATGTTCACCCCGATCAGACATGCGATCAATCTAGACCGTCACCCCAGACCGCGACGCAGGTCCTCTATGAGGTCGCCCGCGTGTTCCAGCCCCACGGACAGGCGGACCACGTTGTCGCCGATGCCCACCGCGGCGCGGGCCTCGGGCTCCATGGACGCATGCGTCGTCGTCGCGGGATGGGTCACCAGCGTCTTGGCGTCGCCGAGGTTGTTGGAGATGTCGATGACCTCGAGCGAGTTGAGCAGGGCGAAACACTCCTTCTTGCCGCGGCCGCCCTCGTCGTCGTCGTACTTCAACCCGAACGTCACCACCGACCCGCCGCCCGACATCTGCGCCCGCGCCAACTCGTACTGGGGGTGCGACTCGAGCATCGGGTATGTCACCCGCTCCACGGCCGGGTGCGACTCCAGGAACCGCGCCACCTCCAGCGCGTTGGCACTCATCCGCTCGACGCGCAGGCTCATGGTCTCCAGGCCCTTGAGCAGGACCCACGCGTTGAACGCGCTCATCCCGAACCCGGCGTGGCGCATGAGGTTCTGCACAGGGCCGGAGATGTACTCCTCGGTGCCCAGCACGGCGCCGCCCAGGACGCGGCCCTGGCCGTCGATGTGCTTGGTGGTGGAGTAGACGACGATGTCCGCGCCCAGCTCGAGCGGCTTCTGGTGCAGGACGGTGGCGAAGACGTTGTCCACCACGACCTGCGCGCCGGCGGCGTGCGCGAGGTCGCACACCGCGCGCACGTCGACCAGCTCCTGCATGGGGTTGGAGGGGGTTTCAAAGAAGACGGCGTCGGTCGGCTCGCTGAGCGCCTCGCGCCACTGGTCGAGGTCGGCGCCGTCGACGAACACCGTCTCCACGCCCCAGCGCGGCAGGATCTCGTTGCAGATCACGAAGCACGAGCCGAACAGCGCGCGCGAGGCCACCAGGCGCGACCCGTTCCCGCACAGCGCGGCCAGTGCCACGAATACCGCGGACATGCCGGAGCTGGTGGCGAAGCACGCCTCGGCGCCCTCGATCTGCCGCAGCCGCTCCTGGAACATCGCGACCGTCGGATTGCCGTACCGGGAGTAGACGAAGCGCTTGAGGTCGCCGTTGAACGAGGCCTCGGCCGCCTCCGCCGAGGAGTACACGTAGCCGGAGTTGAGGAACATCGGCTCGGCGGTCTCCTCGAAGCCGGTGCGCATCTGCCCGGCCCGGACCCCCAGGGTGTCGGGGTGGAGACCGTCGGGGAGCTCGTTGTTTCTCATCGCTGCTTTCTTGTGTGTGGTGCGTGGGTGATGCGGCCGGAGGCGTGGGATGTGCGGGCGTGGCGGGCCGGTCGGGGTGGCCCGGTCAGGACTGGCGCCAGGCCAGGCCCGCGACCTTCCACCCGTTGACGGTGCCGCGGTGGCCCTGGTCGTCGGGGTCGCCCTCGAAGCCCTCGGCCACGTTGTAGGCGGTGCGGTATCCGGCGGCGGTGGCCAGGCTCGCGGCGGCGGCCGACCGGCCACCGCTGCGGCACAGGAACAACACCGGCGACTCCGCGGCGACACCGGCCTCACCGAGGTGCTCGACGAACCGCTCGTTGGGCTGACCCGCCGAGGTCATCCACTCGATGCCCAGCGTGCGCTTGCCCAGCGCCGACAGATCGGCGCCGCCGACCCACTGCCACTCGGCGCTGGTGCGGACGTCCACCAGTACGGCGTCGGGATCGGAGGCGAGCAGATCCCAGGCCTGGCGGGGCGATAGGTCCCCGGCGTAGTCGCTCATGGGTGTCGATTATGCTCCCCCGACGACCGATCGGCGGGGTCGAGGTACCCCGCTCGCTTTTCTGTGCGACGATCGCGGACATGACGCCCGTCACAAAGACCCCGTTCCGTGTGGCCGTCGTGGGCTCCGGGCCGGCGGGGGTGTACGCCAGCGAAGCACTGCTGGACTGGAGTGACAATCGGGATCCCTCCGGACGCGGGATCGTGGTGGACCTCATCGACCGGCTCCCGGTCCCCTACGGTCTGCTGCGGCACGGCGTGGCCCCCGACCACCCCCGCATCAAGGGCATCGCCCGCACGCTGGAGGGGATCGCCGCCGACCCGCGCATCCGGTTCCTCGGCAACGTCGAGTTCGGCCGCGACCTCACCCTGGACGACGTGCACCGCTTCTACCACGCGGTCGTCTTCTCCACGGGGGCGCTCGCGGACCGTCGGCTCGGCATCCCGGGCGAGGACCTCGAGGGGTCGTACGGGGCCGCCGAGTTCGTGACCTGGTACGACGGCCACCCGGATGCGCACCCCGAGTGGGCGCTGACCGCCGAGCGCGCGGCCGTGGTGGGCGTCGGCAACGTCGCCCTGGACGTGGCACGCATGCTGGTGCGCAGCCCCGAGCAGTTGGAGCCCACCGACATCCCCGAGCACGTCCGCGCCGGGTTCGGCACCAACACGACCCGGGTGGTGTCGGTGATCGGCCGCCGCGGCCCCGTGCACGCCAAGTTCACGCCCCTGGAGCTGCGGGAGATGGCCAAGGTGGAGGGCGTCACGATCGTGGTGGACCCGGCCGACCTGGAGTACGACGACGACGAGGCGCGCTCCCTCCGCGACAGTGATCGCCGGGTGGGGCAGGTGTGCACGCAACTCGAGAAATGGGCCGAGGCACAGCGTGAGGCCGGGCACGGTTCGGCGGATGAGGCCGAGGCCGCCGCTCTCGCCGCCGGGGAGCGGGTGGTGCGGTTCCGCTTCAGCCGGTCCCCCGTCGAGATCCTGGGTGACGATGGCCGGGTGTCCGGTCTTCGACTGGAGGTCACCGAGCCCGTCCCCGGTCCCGAGGGCGCCGGCGGGCGGGTCCGCAGCAGCGGGCGCACAGAGGACCTGCAGGTCGAGGCGGTCTATCGCGCGGTCGGCTACCGCTCGGCCGCCCTGGAGGATGTGCCCTTCGACCACGATTCGGCGACCATCCCCAACGACTCCGGCCGGATTCTCGACTCGCCGGGCGGGGAGCACCTGCCGGGCCTGTTCACCGCGGGCTGGGTCAAGCGCGGGCCGTCCGGGGTGATCGGCACCAACCGTTCCTGCGCGGTGGAGACCGTGGGGCAGCTTGCCACCGAGCTCGAGTCCCGCACGCTGCCCGAGCCCTCCGAGCCGGACCCGCAGGCCGTGCGCGACCTGCTCACCGACCGCGGCGTGGACCTCGTCGACGGCGACGCCTGGCTCGAGATCGACGCCCACGAGCGTGGGCTCGGCGAGGCGGCGGGCCGCGAACGCACCAAGCTGCCGGGCCGCGCGGAGATGCTGGAGGTCGC
>NZ_JABFAN010000006.1:138090-159170 GCF_017168155.1 Dietzia sp. KRD202
CCTCCCCCACGGCCCCCACGGCCCGGACCCCCTGAGATCCGCTACCGTCCCTCGGGATCGGCTGGTCCGATTCGACCAGCCGATCCGAATTCCGGATAGCGGATCGTGGGGGCTTAGCAGGTCTCGTGGTCAGTCGGTCTCGGCGATGAGCCGGCCGATCTCGTCCAGCGACACCGTGCCCGGGTCGAAGTAGCGGGAGTGGGCGCTGCGCACCGAGTCGGCGCCCGAGTCCGGCTCCGTGACGTCCACCGCGAGTCCGCCGAACTCCCCGGTGCCCGGGCGGCCGCCGAGTACGCCGGTGATCGACCACCACGGCACCGGATCCCAGCGCGAGGCGACGCCGACCACCTCGTCCTGCCCCGCCGCCCGAGCGACGCCGACCTCGTCGACCCGTTGCCCGGCGATCGAGTCGACGCCCGCGCCGGGACTGCCGACGTGGATCATCCGGTCGGCTGCCAGCCCTCCCGGGTCCTCGGCTGCCGCCCCCAGGACCGCGGACCCGTAGCTGTACCCGACCGCGACATGGGGAGCGTCGTCGCCGTCCCTGCGTTCCACCGCGTCCAACCCTGCCGCGAAGGTCCGCAGGTCTGCGGCATGCGCTCGCGCGGGTGCCGTCGAGGAGCCGGCGGTCGCGACGTCGGCGGGCGCGTCGTAGCCCTGCCACGACACCGCGACGCAGGACTCGACGGCCGCGTCGGGTGTCCAACCGGCCGCACCGGGATTAGAGGCGGCCCCTTCGAGACCCGAGGCGGCCGCCTCGCACATCGCGTCCACCCGCTCGCCGGTGCGATCGAGGGTGTCCAGCGACGACGCCGTGCCCGGTATGAGCGTGACCACCCGGTCGGCGGTGTCGGGATCGGCGCTCGCGACCACCGCGCGACCGTCCGGGTGCAGGTCGAGGAGATGCCGTCGCGGGTCGGCCTCGAGGTGCGCGGCCAACGCGGACAGGCCCCGAGCGGCACCGGCGAGCCCGTCGCCGCCGGCGCCGGTGTCGGCCGCGTCGAGCAGTCGGCGCAACCGGGTCCGGTTGATCGCATCCCGCGTCGCCGACGACAGGCCGTCCACCGATCCCAGCTCTGGGTGGTCACGGGCCAGCCTGGCCCGGTCGGCAGGCCCCAGCCCGTGCCACACTTCGGCGACCGCCCGGGGATCGTCGTCGGTCGATCCCGACAGGTCGATGCACGGGCGCGTCGCCGGATCCGTGTGCCCGGTGAGATGGTCGGCAGCTTCGCGCAGCCGCTTCGCCAGGCCGCGATCCGCCTCCCCCACCGCCATGGTGTCCCCGGTGCCGGGCGCGGCGAGTTCGTCGTCGCTCCAGCTGATCACCGCCCGCGCCAGCCGCGCCCCCTCGGCCCGCAGGACGTCGGCCACATAGAGGCAGTTGCCGGAGACCATCCTGGCCTCGGCGGCAGCGTCAGCAGCGCGGCTGCGCGCCCGGGCCCCCGCATGGCCGGACCACCCGCCCTCGTCGGCCATTCCACCGACCGCCGCGCCGCTGCCTATCCCGTCACCGGCCACCGCGCCGCCCAGTCGGCGGGCGACCATGTCGAGGTTCTCGGCCGACTCGGCGATCCGCCGACCCACCGCCGCCGCCCGCGATTCGGCGTGGTCGATCGCCACCACCAGCGCCTCAGCCCGCTGTCCCGGTGACACCGCGGGCCACCTCCTCATCCGCCTCCGCCAGCAGTCCGGCGGCCCGGGCCATCGCCTCCGCGATCCGCCGGCTCTGCGCCTCGTGCTCCCGGGCCCGCCGGGCGAGCAGGTCCGCGCACTCGGCGAGCGCGGGACCGGTGAGCAGCGCCCCCGCACCTCCGGCCGCCATGCCGGCAGCCGCCGCCGACGCCTCCTCCAGCGCCGCGACCAGATCCGCCGCACTGGCGGCCGTGTCCACGCCCGCGTCGCGGACCCGGGCCGCCTCGGCCGTCACCGCCGTCTGCTCGAACGCCAGGAGCACGGCCCCCAGCGGGCCCGCCTCGGCCGTGGCGCCCGGCGCGGCGACCCCGCCACCGGCTCGCTCCCCCTGCTCCGCCATCGTCCCCGCTCCCCTCCGGCCCGGGCATCCGGGCCGTTCGAGAGGTCACGCTATGGGCGGAGTACGACGCACAGGGCCCGCCAGCGGGGGCCTGTGGATGAGGTCGACGACCATTCACAGGCCCGGGCGAGCCGGTCCGTCTCTCAGCGCAGGTCGGGCTGTTCGGCGTACCGCCCGCCGACAAACATGCGAGCGAGCACCGCTCCCAGCCCGACGATGAAGACCACCAGGGCACCCGGAAGCGCCCACCCCGGCATCTGATCGGTCCCGGACCGGGCAGCCATCACGATGCCCACCTGTCCCGCCACCAGCAGCGCGAGCGTCAACGCGGTGATGAGCCACAGGTCCTCACGCAGCAACCTCTCGAACCTGCGCAGTCGGGCTCCGGAGGCAGTCCACCACTGCTTGTTGGGGGCGTTGATGAACTCGGGAGCCGACACCACCAGCCTCGACATGAGCGGCATCGGCAGGACGACCACCAGCGGCAGTAGCGCGGAGAACGCCAACGCGCCGTTCCTGGTCGACCAACCGTCGGCCTCGCCGCCCGCGCCGAAGTGCGTCGGCACCCGATCCGGCAGGACGGCCACCTGCCAGGCCAGCACGCCGAGCCACACCAGGATCACTGCCACGGACAGCGTCAGGATCCACGGCGCCGTCGGCTCCTTCGGCAGATCGCGTGCGTCGTCTGCCGCGGACCTCGTCGTCGTCATCTCGCGGCGCCCTCCCAACCCACGATCACCGGCCGCACCTACCTCACCACCGTCACACGCGACGCGGCCTCGCGGGCGCGCTCACGCGCGATCTCGACGTCCTCGGCGGTCGCGACGGCCACGCCCATCCGGCGGAACTCGCTGGCGGACGGCTTGCCGAACAGGCGGATGTCGGACTCCGGCACGGCGAGCGCGCGGGCGACACCCGCGAAGCCGATGCCCTCGGTGCCGTCGCCCTCGGTGCCGTCCTCCCCGATTCCCGTGCCTCCGTAGATCACCGCGGACGCGCCCGGACTGGCCATGGTGGTGACCACCGGCAGACCGAGGACGGCGCGCGCGTGCATCTCGAACTCGCTGAGCACCTGGCTGCGCAATGTCACGAGGCCGGTGTCGTGGGGGCGGGGGCTGACCTCGGAGAAGTAGACGTCGACGCCCTTGACGAACAACTCCACTCCGAACACGCCGACCCCGCCGAGCGCGCCCGTGACCCGCGCCGCGACCGACCGCGCCGAGTCGTAGGCGTCCTGGGTCATGGCCTGCGGTTGCCACGACTCCACGTAGTCGCCGCGCTCCTGGCGGTGGCCGATCGGCTCGCAGAAGTCGGTGCGGATCTGCCCCGTCTCCGGGTCGACGCTCCGAACGGTGAGCAGCGTGATCTCGTATTCGAAGTCGACGAACGACTCCACGATCACGCGCGCCCCCGCGACGCGGGCACCGGACTGCGCGTGGTTCCACGCCGTTTCCACGTCCTCGGGACCGTGGAGGGACGACTGTCCCTTGCCCGACGACGACATGGTGGGCTTGACCAGGCACGGGAACCCGATCCGGGAGCACACCTCCTGCAGCTCCTCCAGCGAGGACGCGAACGCGAAGCGGCTCGTGGGCAGGCCCAGCTCCTCGGCGGCGAGGCGGCGGATGCCCTCGCGGTCCATCGTCAGCTGCACGGCGCGGGCGGTGGGCGCGACGCGGGCGACGCCGTCCTGTTCGATCTGCGCGAGCGCGGCCGTGGCGATGGCCTCGATCTCCGGCAGGATCACCGCGGGCTTCTCCAGCTCGACGACCCGGCGCACCTCGTCGGCGTCGGTCATGTCGATGGTGTGCGAGCGGTGCGCGACCTGGTGCGCCGGGGCTCCGTCATAGCGATCAACCGCGATGACCTCGACGCCCAAACGCTGCAGCGCGATCGTCACCTCCTTGCCCAGCTCACCCGACCCGAGCAGCATCACGCGGGTCGCGGTCGACGTGCCCGGCGTGCCGAAGCGGTCCACGGTCGGCGGGGCGAGGGGATCGTGGGGGTCGGTCATGTCGACCACGCTAGTAGACCTGCGGTAACGCTCGGAGCGCGGCTGAACAGACGACCGGTCCCGGCACCGTAAGGTGCCGGGCCCGGGTGGGAGTCGCAGATGATGCCTGTTAATCCAGACGATCAGTTGGTGAGGGTCGCAGCCGTGAGAGTGCCGTTGTCCTCGTCATCGCCATCGTCGTCGCCACTGCCGCTGGCGCTGGCGCTGCCGCTGGCGGTGTCAGTGTCCTCTTCCACGTCCCCACCGTCGCCGTTGTCGACGACCTCGTCCGCGCCGTCGTCACCGAGCGAGCCGAGCAGGGTCGCGCCCATCCCGACGCTGCCGGCGCTGATGTCATCCGCCGACACGATCTCGAGAGAGCCTCCCGGGATCCGACCATTGATCTGGTCAGCGACAACCTGCGGGTCGATGCCGAAGTTGACTGTCATGGCTGCGAGCCGTTCGCCATTGTCCGTTTCCGAATCCGGCATGCAGAGCACTGCGGCCGCAGCCGACTCCTCCGGCGAGGTCGCGTCCCAAGTGATGCTCTCGCCATCAGCGACGGGCACTCCGGTCCTGAAATCGTTGTTGGCAAGAAGCAGCACCGCGCCCCCAACGTTGCCGAACCCTGACGACGGAAGTACGGCGTCGAACGCAGTTGGCTCTCCACTCTCGGTTGCGCTGAGAATCGATACGCCGCCCAAATTCTCAATCTCGATGATCTGCGGCAACATTGTGAGCCCACCGCCGGCCGAGGGGTCGAGTCAGACTTCCTCGACGGAGGCGTATGGCATTGCGAAACCGACGCAGGTCTCGTCTACCCCGGTTTCGTTTGTGTAGGTGACCGTCGGGCCACCGTCGTCATCACCGGCGACCGACACCGGACCGTTGAGGGCAGTGGCAGCGAGCTCGAGATCGGCCGCGATCTCGGAGGAGCCCTGGGCGCCGGCAATGCCGGCTCCGGCGAGAGTGGCCCCGGCGGCGAGAGCGATGGCCGAAGCGCCGGCCAAGAATCGGTTACGAACGAACATGAAGGCTCCTTGCAGTGAGGGAAAGTCACCACTCGAGGACCGCGGTGACACGTTCTGACGTCTTGGAGACGCCTGAGCGGAGTGTTGCACGGGTCACATCACAGTTCTGGTAAGCGCCGAAAACATTTAGGTACGTAAGTCTATGTTAATTTTTTTATTATCCCTGGCAACAGGCGTAACAACAGCAACAACATGGGTTGCGGACGAGCAGCATCACCCACATCGAACCCCTGGCTCCGAGCCCTAAGGCGGCGTTCACCCTCGGCCGACCAACCCCTCCGCCCGAATGGTCAACGTCGTGTAAAAATCGGTCCGCGCCGATAGACCGGGAAGGTCGACAGGTGAGAGAATTCTCGTCAAGCACCTGTGGCCTACGGCCCCGGTAGCGCGAGCGGAGGAGGAGCACCGATGCCGCCACACCCGCCGACGATGAACGCGGTACAGCTCCTGGGACACGGCGGCCTCGACCAGTTGGTGTTCTCACGCGACGTCCCCACGCCGAACGCGGGTCCGGGGGAGGTCCTGATCGATGTCCACGCCTGCGGGATGAACAACACCGACGTGTGGGTCCGCCAGGGCGCTTATGGCAGCGACACCGATCCGACGGCCGTCTCCTCGTGGCGGCGTGGCCGCTCCACACTGGAGTTCCCGCGCATCCAGGGCACCGACATCGTCGGCCGCGTCGTGGCCGTCGGCGACTCGGTGTCCGAGGACCGCATCGGGCACCGGGTGATGGTCGACTTCAGCATCTACAACAGGCCGGAGGGCGACGAGAGCCTGGCCGACATCGACTACATCGGCCACGGGCGCGACGGCGGCTACGCCGAGTACGTGGCGGTCCCCTCCGAGAACGCCTACGAGGTCACCGCCGACGTCGACGACGCCGGCCTGGCCACCTTCTGCTGCGCCTATCTGACCGCGGAACAGATCCTCGACCGGACGCGTCTGGGCGAGGGCGAACGGATCCTCGTCACCGGCGCCTCCGGAGGGGTGGGCTCGGCCCTGATCCAACTCGCTCGCGTTCGCGGCGCAATCCCCTACGCGGTGTCCAGCGCCGGTAAGGAGGATGCTCTCCGCGAGATCGGTGCCGAGGCGGTGTTCCTGCGGGACTCGGACGATCTCGTCGGCGAGGTGGCGCGGGTCGTCGACGGCCCGATCGACGTGGTGGGAGACCTGGTCGCTGGCCCGCTGTTCAACGACCTGCTGCGGATCCTGCGGCCGGAGGGCCGGTACGGCACTGCCGGGGCCATCGGCGGCCCGGTCGTGGAGCTCGACCTGCGCACCATGTACCTCAAACAGCTCGAATTGCACGGTTCCTCGCAGGGCACACGGACCGCCTTCCGACGGCTGGTCGGCTACATCGAGGACGGCCGCATCCGTCCGCTCCTCCACCGCACCTTCCCGCTATCCCAGTTCCACGAGGCGCAGCGCGCCTTCATGAGCAAGACCCACGTCGGCAACCTGGTCGTGGTTCCCGACCGACATTGGGACACGGTAGGAGCCCCCCATGGATCGTGAACGCGTCCTGGAGCTGATCGACACCCACAGCGGCGGCGACGTCAGCCGGATCGTCACCTCAGGCATCGAGCCACTGCCGGGGAGAAGCGCGTTGGAAAAGGCCCGCTACCTGGAGAAAGAGGGCGACGGTCTGCGCCGGTTGCTGCTCTCGGAACCGTACGGCGACCCAGCGATGTCGGTGAACCTCATCGTGGAGCCCTCCCATCCGGAGGCCGTGGCCGGGTACATCATCATGGAGGCGATGGGGTACCCGATGTACTCGGGCTCCAACACCATCTGCACCGCGACCGCACTCCTCCAGAGCGGAATGATCCCGGCGAACGACGGGCTGCAGGAAATCGTCCTGGAGTCCCCGGCGGGATTGTCGCGGAATACTGCGCGGATCGCCGGCGGCCGGGTGGAGTCGATCACCACACGCGGGGAGCCTGCCTTCGTCGCGGAATGCGGGCTCGTCGTGGAGGTCCCCCACTACGGCCGGGTCGGGTTCGATCTCGTGTGGAGCGGGGCCTACTTCGCCCTGATCCGCGCGGCCGACCACGGTTTCGAGCTCGCGGCCGACGAGCAGTTCGCCCTCACCGCGTTCGGTGATGCCTTCGTCCGGGCGGCCCGACCCGGACTCAGGCGGGAGCACCCCTCGCTCGGCGATGTGGGGCCGCTGCCGTTCGTCCACTTCATGGGCGCCGTGCGCACAGTGGGGTCCGGTCGGTACGAGTCGCCGTCGGCGACCTACGTCCATCCGGGCGTGATCTGCCGGAGTCCGACCGGGACCGGCACGTCGGCCAGGCTGGCCTTGATGGCCGCGCTGGGTGACGTCTCTCCCGGTGACACCCTGGACACCATCTCGCCGCGCGGGAACCGCTTCCTGGGCACGGTGGTCGAGGAATGCATGGTCGGCGACTTTCCCGCCCTGCACACCACCGTCACCGGACGTGCCCGGTTCCTGGCCCGTTCACGGATCACCATCGACCTGGACGACCCCCTGGTGGACGCCTCCGACCTGGAAAATCTCCTCACCCACTGACCTGCCGCCCGCCACGTCGGGACACCCCGGGTCAGCCTGCTCCCCCGGCTCCCGCGGAAGGGGCGATACCGTGTGTCAGAAGCCACACGAAAGGGCACACCTGTGACCAGTTCCTCTTCCGGCCCCCTGGCCGGCATCCGCGTTGTCGAACTCAATGGCATCGGCCCCGGGCCGCATGCCTGCATGATGCTCGCCGATCTCGGGGCGGACGTCGTGACCGTCATGCGCCCCGGGGAGCTCGACACCCAGGTCGGCGGCTGGGCGCACATCACCCGCCGCGGCCGGACCGTGGTGGAGGCCAACCTCAAGAGCGACGAGGGCCTGTCGCAGGTGCGCGGACTCATCGCCAAGGCAGACGTGCTGGTCGAGGGCTACCGCCCCGGGGTCACCGAGCGAATGGGCCTGGGCCCCGACGAGTGCCTGGAGCTCAACCCGCGCCTGGTCTACGCCCGCATGACCGGCTGGGGCCAGCACGGCCCGCTCGCGCACACCGCCGGCCACGACCTCAACTACATCTCCCTGACCGGCCATCTCAACGCCACCGCCCGCAAGGGCGAGCGCCCCGTGCCGCCGCTCAACCTCGTCGGAGACTTCGGCGGCGGCTCGATGTTCCTCATCCAGGGCATCCTCGCCGCGATCATCGAACGCGCCACATCCGGCAAGGGACAGGTCATCGACGCCGCCATGACCGACGGCGCCTCGGTGTTGGGCCAGTTCCAGTGGGCGATGCGCGCCCGCGGCCAGTGGTCGGACGTCGCCGGGACCAACATGCTCGACACGGGGTATCCGTTCTACGACGTCTACACCTGCTCCGACGGCAAGTACATGGCGGTCGGCTGCCTCGAGCCGCAGTTCTACGTCGAGTTCGCCCGACTGTTGGGTATCGACGGCGAGGGTATGCCCGGCCAGTTCGACATGGACCGTTGGGATGAACTGCGCGAGATCATTTCCGGGAAATTCGCCGAGAAAACCCGGGACGAGTGGGCCGCACTGTTCTACGGCACCGACGCCTGCACCACGCCGGTGCTGACCTACACCGAGGCGCTGGACCATCCGCACAACACGGCCCGCGACACGTTCGTCGAGGTCGCCGGCGACCTGGGGCCTGCGCCGGCGCCTCGATTCTCGCGCACCCCGGCCCCCGCGGTGCCGGCCGCACCCCCGACCGAGGCGACCGCAATCGACCAGGTGTGGGTCTGAGCATGAACGATCCGCGAGCCGCGTCCGGCTCGGCGGACTCCGCCCTCCCGACCGGCGGCTCCCGGGTGGCCGAGGTCGTCCTGATCGCCGATCCCGCGTCGAGCGACCCTCCGTTTCGCCAACTCAAGAGCCAGATCGTAGAGGCCGTTACAGGCGGGAAGCTCACGCCGGGCACACGCATGCCTGCCGTAAGAAAGCTGGCCGAGGAGGTGCGCGTCTCCAGTGCCACCGCGGCAAAGGTGTACCGGGAGCTCGAGGAGGCCGGCGTGCTCGAGGGGCGCGGCCGTTCGGGCACGTTCGTGGCGGCCGCCGATGCAACCGGGACCGTGCTGGCCCGGGCCGCGGAAGAGTTTGCCGAGTCAGCCGCAGGGGCGGGCTTCGGGGTCGAAGCCGCGGTGGACGCGGTGAGAAACGCGTTCAAGACGATGGGCTGACGACTCCACCCAGGGCCGAGGCCACGCCGAAAGCCCCGCCACCGTTTCCGGTGGCGGGGCGTTCGTCGCAGGTGGCTGAGCGATCAGCTACCGAGCGAACCCATATCGAGGGAGCCGGTGCCGGTCGACTCGTAGTCGATCGCGTAGAGCGGGTCGCCGAGCGGATCGCAGAAGGCGAGCGCCCCGGCAGCATAGTCAGCGTCCGCCGTGAGTTCGACACTCCACTCCGCGGTCTCCCCCGCTGCGACCTCGCCGGTGGTGTCGAAGTTGAAGGTCGGGTCGTCGGCGAGGTCCGCGTACAGGTCGCGGAGGTAGGCTTCCTGATCCTCGGCATCAGCCAGCCCGTCCTCGTTCTCAGCCAAGGTGGCGGCGTCGCCCACCCCGACGTAGCAGGTGAGATCCCGCTCAGTGTTGTTCGTCAGCGTGCCCAGGGCGCCCGCCTCGTTCGCCTCACTGATCGTCAGAACGAGGTCCGGCGCCTCGGCCGACGACCCGAGCGAGCCCAGCGACTGTGCCTGGGCGACCCCGGCGCCGCCCAGGGCTGCAGCGGCGCCGAGCGCCACGGTGGAAAGGGATGCACCAAGCTTGGTGGAAAGACGCATGAGAAAATCCTCCTTGCGTTCGAGATGGCGGCCGAATCTCGGCCACGGTCGCCGTGGCTAACCAAGTAAACACTGCCTGTGAACCAGCTCATGACCTTAATTTTCTGAGTTGTTACTCATCGGACACCGACTCTGCCCCGGCGCAGTCCGGTCCAGGGTGCACGCCTCCGGGGACGAGGATGCGGCCCTTCGGAAACGCGTCCGTCGGCGCCGAGCCACGTTCTCGGCCAGACCCCGCGAACACATCTCACCCCCGGCGCAGCTCGGGCGCCGGGGGTGAGGTGGGTCCGGTCTCGTCAGCTGCCGAGCGAGCCCGTGGTCTCAGCCACCGAGCCCGAGCTGCCGATGCCGGCAAGAGCGGAATCCAGCGATCCGAGGCCGGCCGGAACGCCGGCCCCTGCCGAGATCTCGACCTCGACGTACGGATCGTCATCCATCCCCTGAGAGCTGCACACCGTGAGAGCAGCCGGGGAGAACGAGTCATCTGTGAGCATGCCCTCGACGACCCCGCCGATCGCACCTTCTGTCAGCTCTGCGGTCTCACCATTCTCGACCATTCCGCCGAAGTACCCGATCTGCCCCTTGCCCGCAGCCTCCACCAAACGCGCCGTCCAGCTCGGCGAGAGAGCGCTGTTGATGTCCACCTTCTTCGCGTAGCCGTAGAGGTCGGAGACCAGGCGTCCCGTACCCACGAACGAGTAGCACATCAAATCCTGGCCCGACTTGTTCGTGTAAGTCACCTTGGTGGCCTCGCCCTTGCCGCTGACGCTCACACTGCTGGGACTGTTGAAAACGGGCTCGATGTCCTGGGCACCGGCCACCCCGGCGCCAGCGAGGGCGGTGGCTGAGGCGATGGCAGTGGCTGCGGCGGCGACGCCGAGGCGGGTGAGGGAACGCATGTGGTGCTCCGATCTCGAGAGGCGGCGACCGGTCAGTCGCTTGCCAGGAGTCCACCCGATTCGGCGTCACCGCACTATCGGCCATTCATGCGACATGTGTCGTACGTTCACACCAAACCGAGCCGCCCCAGCCACACACGCCTCAGCCGCCCCATGAGATCACCCCAGGATGTCGCGCCGCACTACGTTCTGGTCGCGGCCGGGGCCCACGCCGATGTACGACATGTGGCAGCCGGCGAGTTCCTCGAGGCGCAGCACGTAGTCCCGGGCCTCGACGGGCAGGTCGCTGAACTCGCGCGCCCCGGTGATGTCGGAGTCCCAGCCGGGCATGGTCTCGTAGATCGGCGTGGCGTGGTGGAAGTCGGTCTGCGTCATGGGCATCTCGTCGTGCCGGACGCCGTCGACGTCGTAGGCCACGCAGATCGGGATCTCGCCGATGCCGGTGAGCACGTCGAGCTTGGTGAGGAAGTAGTCGGTGAACCCGTTGACGCGCGCGGCGTAGCGGGCGATCACGGCGTCGTACCAGCCACAGCGGCGGGTGCGGCCGGTGTTGACGCCCACCTCACCGCCGGTGACCTGCAGGTACTCGCCCCACTTGTCGAACAGCTCGGTGGGGAACGGCCCGGCGCCCACGCGGGTGGTGTACGCCTTGACGATGCCCAGCGAGTGCGTGATCCGGGTGGGGCCGACGCCCGCGCCCACGCAGGCCCCGCCGGCGGTGGGGTTGGACGAGGTGACGAACGGGTAGGTGCCGTGGTCGACGTCGAGCATGGTGGCCTGCCCGCCCTCCATGAGGACGGACTCGCCGCGGTCCAGCGCCTGGTTGAGCATCAGGGTGGCGTCGCAGACCATGGGCCGCAGCCGGTCGGCGTAGCCGAGGAAGTACTCGACCATCTCCTCGACCTCGACCGCTCGACGGTTGTAGATCTTCACCAGGATCTGGTTCTTGAGGTGCAGCGAGCCCTCGATCTTCTGGCGCAGGATCGACTCGTCGAAGATGTCCTGCACGCGGATGCCCACGCGGGAGACCTTGTCGGCGTAGGTGGGCCCGATGCCGCGGCCGGTGGTGCCGATGGCCTTCTTGCCCAGGAAGCGCTCGGTCACCTTGTCCAGCGCCTGGTGATACGGCGCGACCAAATGTGCGTCGGCCGAGATGCGCAGGCGCGAGGTGTCGGCGCCGCGGGCCTCGAGTCCGTCGATCTCCTCGAACAGCGCCTCGAGGTTGACCACCACGCCGTTGCCGATCACCGGGGTGGCCGTGGGCGACAGGATGCCGGCGGGGAGGAGCTTGAGCTCGTACTTCTCGCCTCCCACCACCACGGTGTGGCCCGCGTTGTTCCCGCCGTTGGGCTTGACCACGTACTCGACGCGGCCGCCCAGGATATCGGTGGCCTTACCCTTGCCCTCGTCGCCCCACTGGGCGCCGATCAGAACGATCGCTGGCATGGTTCGCTTTCACCTCGAAATGAGTCGTCTACACGGTGAGGGACGGGCACATTGTCGTGATTCCGCGCACACCAGCGCTCCAGAGTAGTCGCATCCGCGTTCTCACCCTAGTCGCCGACCCCCCGCAGCCTGCGCAGTCGCACGGGCGTTCCGGGCAGGAGCTGCGAGATCCTGTCCGCCGAGCGGGCGGTGAGCACCCCGATCACCGGGTAGCCGCCGGTGACGGGGTGGTCGGGGCCGAACACGACGGGTGAGCCGTCAGCGGGGATCTGCACCGCGCCGCGCACCATGCCCTCGCTGGGGATCTCGCGCGTGTCGAGGCGCGGGACGGGCCGGGCGGGGTCGATGCGGACGCCCACCCTGTCGGCGTGCCCGCTGACGTGCCCGGTCGCGGCGAGCACGTCCCACGCGGCGGGCGGGAACAGGTCGTCGCGCGGCCCGGGGATGACGTCCAGCTCCACGGATTCCCTGGCGCCGGTGACCGCGCCCCCGCCGACCACACCCCGGCCGGCGGCGACCTCCCACCCGTCGGCCCACGGTCCCACCACGGCGTCGCCGACGTCCAGCACGTCGCCGGCCACGACGGGCGGTGGACCCAGCCCTGCCAGGGTGTCGCGCGATCGACTGCCCAGCACCGCCGGCACGTCGATCCCCCCGCGGACGCCCACGTAGCTGCGCACCCCGGCGACGGGCCGGCCGATCTCCAGCGACGACCCGGCGTCCAGTCGGAGGACCTCGCCGGTGGCGACGGTCCGTCGGGAACCGTCGGGGGTGACGACGACGACGAGGGCCTCCGCTCCCGTGACCGCCACGATCGCGGGCTCATCCGTCATGACCGTCAGCCCGCCGAGCAACACCTCGAGCACGGCGGCCGCCGGGTCGGTGCCGACGGCCCGCAGGGCGGTGGCCGCGGCGGCGCGGTCGGCGGCCCCGGAGGCGGTCACCCCGACCGAGGCGTGACCGGGGCGGCCGAGGTCCTGCACGAGCGCGGACGGTCCGGCCCGCAGCACGAGCAGGCTCATCGGGGCGCGTCCGGGCTCATCGGGACTCGCCCGAGCGCCCGCGGTCGTCCCCGGATCGCCCGCCCACCTCGCGGAACCGGACGGCCATCCCGGGGGAGAGCAGGGCCGGGTCGGGCCGGTCGAGGTCCCACAGTCGGGCGTCGGTGGTACCGAGCAGTTGCCACCCGCCGGGTGAGGCCCCGGGGTAGACGGCGCAGAAGCGGTCCGCCAGGCCGACAGACCCGGCCCGGACCCGCGCCCTCGGCGAGTCCAGCCGTGGCACCGCAGGCAGGGCGGACTCCATCGACGGCCCCTCGGCCGCCTCGGTCACACCCGCCCCGCCCGCATCCAGTTCCCGCGCGTCGACGAGGTAGAAGAAGCCCGGCGCGAACCCACCGAACGCGGCCCGCCACGTGATCGAGGTGTGCGTGCGGACCAGCGCCTCGGTGGACATCCCGGCGAGGTCGGCGACCGCGGCCAGGTCGGGCCCGTCGTAGCGGACGTCGATCGTCACTCCTGCCACCCCGCCTTCCGCACCTGCCCCCGAGCCCGCTTTCGGGCCCGCATCAGCGCCTGCATCCGATCCCGCATCCGAGCCCGCAACCCCGCCTGCACTCGCGCCCGCATCCCCGAAATCCGCTACTCCCTCTACGGATCCGCTATTCGGATCAGAAGCGCCGATCCGGAATCCGGATAGCCGATTTGAGGAGGGCAGATTTCGGGAGGGCAGATTGCCGGAGGGCTGCGGAGCGACGGGCTGATCAGCGGGGCCCGCGAGCAGGGCCTCCAGTCGCCGCCGCAGCTCGGGCAACGCAGCGGCCTCGCGCACGGTCACCAGCACCGTGCGGGCCGCGGTCACCACGTCGAGAGGCTCCGGCCGCATCTGCCCGCAGACCGGACAGCGCAACAGCGGGACGACCCGCTCGAGGGCCCCGGGGCCCGGGCCCGGGCCCGCGGGCGGCGTCGGGCCGCCGCTCACGGGCGGGGCCGGTCCGCGAGGTCGCGGAGCACCGCCGGCCCGTCCCCCACCGCATCACGCACGGACCCACCCGCCACGGGGCCGCGCGGCGGGACGTGAGGCGCGGCGAACGGCGCCACCTCCACGCCGGCCTCCTCGAGCGAGGCGCGCACGCGGCGCGCCAGGTCGACGGCGCCGGGGGTGTCCCCGTGCACACACACCGAGGCGGCGGCCACCACGACCCGCGCTCCCTCGGCGGTGGTGATCGACTCCCCCGTCGCCATGCCCACGACGCGCTCGGCGACCTCGTCGACATCGGTGATCACCGCGCCCGGCTCGCCGCGGGGCACGAGCGTGCCGTCGGGCCGGTACCCGCGGTCGGCGAACGCCTCCGTCACCGTGGGAACGCCAACGGCCGCGGCGTGGGACAGCACGACCGCGCCCGGCAGGCCGAGGATCGGCACCGGCTCCTCATTGGCGAGGTCGGCGTACCGCACCACGGCGTCCACGACACCCGCGGCCTGCTCCGGATCGTGGACGATACGGTTGTAGAGCGCGCCGTGTGGCTTGAGGTACCGCACCCGCGTGCCGTGCCGTCGCGCGGCCATGTCGAGCTCGACGAGCTGGAACTCCACGAGCCGGGCGACCTCCTCGCGGTCGAGGTCGTGCTCGATACGCCCGAAGTTGGCGCCGTCCCGGTACGAGGGGTGTGCCCCCAGGGCGACCCCGCGGTCGGCGGCCGCGACGGCCGTGGCGATCATGGTGGGCCGGTTGCCCGCGTGGAAGCCGCACGCGACGTTGGCGGACGTCACCACGTCCAACAGTGCGGCGTCGTCGGGATCCGGCCCGGCGCCGGGTGCGAGTGACGCGGGCCACCGCGGCGTCCCCCGGCGGGCCTCGCCGAGGTCGCAGTTCAGATCAATCCTGCGCGCCTGTCCAACCACGCTTCCATCCTGCCCCAGGTTCGCCCCCGCCATCAGCTGCGGTCATGATGGAGGTCATGATCGTCATCCGCTGCGGCTCGGCCCCGGTCCCGACGGTTCTCGGTGAGCGCCCCCGCATCCAGGTCAGCGAGGTGCCGACCAAGGACGAGGTCAACCGCGCGTTGGCCGAGGTGGGCCCGGGGCGTCGACTGGTCCTCTGCGGCACCGACGCCGCGTTGGCCGCCGTGCTCACCCGCCTGCTGCGGACCGAGAACCTCGACGCGGAGATCGCCTACGTCGCCGACGAGCCCACCCCCGCCACCCGCGCGTACGGGCTGCCGACAGGGTCGGAGGCGGCCAAGCTCGGCATCCGCGGCACGTCGCGTGAGGTGCCGCTCGTCCGCGACGAGACCGGGACCGCCCTCGTCGGCGAGGCCCTCGTACGCGGCCCCGAGGGCGACCGACTCGTGGGCGAGGCCTACGCCGACGACACCGTGGTCTTCTCCGGCGAGACGGACACCCTCACCGTCCGGCCCACACCCGAGCTGCCCGGCGTCCGGGCCACCGCCACGCGGCCCCGCAGGTTGCGTCGCCGTCAGTGGGTGGCGGCCCGGGCGGTGCAACTGGGCACCGAGGCCGGCCTGCTCACCCGGGACGGACTCACCGGTCGGCGGGCCATCAAGAGGACGACTTTCTATCGTCATACCGAGCCATGGAGGCTCGTGTCGCCCTGAGCGGCGGCATCACCGACGCCGGTCGGTCCGGCGCGTCCGGCCACTCCTCCGTCAGTTCCGGCTCGACGGCGGGATTGCGGACGGTCGGCGGCAGCGTGGCGAGGGCCGAGATCTTGCTCAGCCCCGCGACCTGCATCATGTCCACCAGGATCGAGCGCAGCTGGGCCAGCATGACGGTCTCGGTCAGGCCCGACCCCGTGATCAGCTCCCGCTTGGCGCGCGACGCGACCGCCCGCAACTCGCGGTGGACCTCAGCGTCCGTGGGCGCGTCGGAGTCCGCGGCCACCCGCCGGGTGAGCACCTCCAGAGCCCCGGCCAGCGCCGCGATCAACGAACTCAACGCGGGCGGTACGTCCACCTGATCGTCCGCCGCCACGATCGCCCGGCGCGCGAGGACACGGATGTTGCGGATGCCGTTGTCCAACGGGTTGAGCATCGCCGTGAGGACGATCTCCTCCGGACGCCGCCGCCGGTAGAACGGGGAGATCCGCACCAGTTCCCGCGCCCCCGCGAGCTGCTCGGAGATCGCATCGACGGCCGGCTGGGTGTCACGGGCGTCCTGCAGGGCGGAGCGGATGAGTTCCGAGTCGCGCCGTTCCAACCCGTCCGCGACCTCGGCGAGCACCGACGACGCCACGCCCAGCAGCGATGCCGCCTCCCGGCGGGCGCGGCGCAGGGGATGGACGGGCATGAGCGCCATCGCGGCCAGCGCGACCACCCCGCCCACCGCCGCGTCGAGCATCCGCTCGTAGCCGCCCGCGCTGCCCGGCGGCAGGATCGTCGCCACGAGGATCGCCGAGGAGGCCGCCTGGGTGCCGGTGATCGCCCCCCGGTCGACGAACACCGCCGCCGACATCGCCAGGATCACCACCAGAGCGATCTGCCACGCCCCGGAGCCGATCTCCCGGATCAGCAGGTCACCGAACCCGACGCCGACGATGACGCCGAGCACCAGCTCGACACCCCTTCGGACGCGACGCCCCATACCGGTGCCCAGGGCTATGGCGGCCGCGATGGGCGCGAAGAAGGGCGCCGAGTGGTGCAGCACGTCGTGCGCGAGGAACCAGGCCAGTCCCGCGGCGAGACCGCACTGCAGGATCGGCAGGAACGCGTAACCGAGTCGCCGGGCGCGCGCCCTCAGCGGGCCCGGCAGCGCGGCGTAGACGCCCAGCGCGCGGGCGTCCAGTCGGTCACGCCAGGCCGAGAGACGCGGCGGCGTGCGGGTCTGACTCATTGACCAGGTCCAGACAACGGATGCACTCGTCCTCCTCACCGATCGACTGCGCGGCGCGGGCCAGCGCGGCGACGCAACGGAGGAAGCCGCGGTTGGGTTCGTGGTCGTACGGCACCGGTCCGAAGCCCTTCCAGCCGTGGCGCCGCAGCTGGTCCAGCCCGCGGTGATACCCCGTGCGGGCGAACGCGTAGGCGCTGATCACCTCGCCGGAGTCGAGTGCGCGCTCGGCGAGCTCGGCCCACGCGATCGAGGCGGTGGGATGGGAGGCCGCCACGGTGCGGGGATCCTCCCCCGCGGCGACGGCGGCCTCCGCCTCCGGGTCACCGGTGAGACGGGTGGGCGGGGGGCCGAGGAGATCTCCGAACTGGGTCATGCCCCCATTGTCCACTAATCCGCCGCATCGCCTCCCCTGCCCCCATTTGCTAAGGTCGAGGGCATGCGGCGCCCCGGACGGGGCGCCGTGCGCTCGTCGCGGGCAGTGGTTTCACGCCCCTTCGGAGTGATAGTGGTCCCGGTGTCGAGGCCCCGTTACGCGGACTCATCCAGTCCCCGCGTCGGACGAGCTTCCACCGGCACCAGTCGGAGCGAACGAACAGGCCGAACGTGGGCCGGAAGGAAAACTGTGTCTAGACAGCGTATTGCGATCATCGGAGCCGGGCCGAGCGGAATGGCCGCCCTCAGGGCGTTCGAATCGGCCCAGCGGTCCGGGGCCAAGATCCCCGAGATCGTGGCCTACGAGAAGCAGGACGACTGGGGCGGCCAGTGGAACTACAACTGGCGGTCGGGCACCGACAAGTACGGCGAGCCGGTCCACTCCTCCATGTACCGCAACCTGTGGTCGAACGGCCCCAAGGAGGCGCTCGAGTTCGCCGAGTACACGTTCGACGAGCACTTCGGCAGGCCCATCTCGTCGTATCCGCCGCGTGAGGTCCTGTGGGACTACATCGACGGCCGGGTCCAGGGGTCCGACGTCAAGGACAAGGTGCAGTTCTCCACGGCCGTCCGTTGGGTGGACTACGACCGCGATCTGGACACCTTCACCGTCACCGTGGAGAACCTCAGGTCCGGCAAGACGACCTCGTCGGAGTTCGACCGCATCATCGTGTCCACCGGCCACTTCTCCTACCCGAACCTGCCGGACTTCAAGGGCATCGGGACGTTCCCCGGGTCGATCCGCCACGCCCACGACTTCCGCGGAGCGGAGAAGCTTGCGGACAAGCGCGTGCTGCTGATCGGCGCCTCCTACTCCGCCGAGGACATCGGCGTGCAGGCCTTCAAGATGGGCGCCCGGTCGGTGACGATCTCCTATCGCACCGCCCCCATGGGCTACGACTGGCCGGACGGGATGGAGGAACTGCCGCTGGTCCAGCGGTTCGACGGCGAGACCGTCCACTTCACCGGCGGCCAGACCCGCGAGTTCGACGCCGTGATCCTGTGCACCGGCTACCTCCATAAGTACCCGTTCCTGCCGGCGGACCTGGCCCTGCAGTCGCCCAACAACATCTACCCCGCCGGCCTCTACCGCGGCGTGGTGTGGCAGAAGAACCCCAAGGTCTACTACCTCGGCGCCCAGGACCAGTGGTTCACCTTCAACATGTTCGACGCGCAGGCCTGGTATGTGCGCGACCTCATCCTGGGCCGGGCCAAGCTGCCGTCCGCCGAGGAGCGGGTCGCCCACATGCGGGCCTGGCGGAACCGCTTCCAGGAGTTGGACGGGGACGCCGACGACGTGCGCTTCCAGGCCGATTACGTCCGCGATCTCATCGAGGCCACGGACTACCCGATGTTCGACCTCGACGAGGTGGTCGAGATCTTCCTCGCCTGGAAGAAGGACAAGAAGAAGAACATCCTGACCTACCGGGACAAGCCGTACCGCTCCGTCCTCACCGGCACCATGGCGACCGTCCATCACACCCCGTGGCTCCAGGAGCTGGACGACTCGCGCGAGCGGTACCTCTCGACTCCGGAGAAGACCGAGATCGAGGAGCTCGTGGTGGGCGCCGACACCACCCCGGGACAGGACGCGCAGGTCGCCGGCGAGTGAACCGTCGGTGACGTCTGGGGCGAATCCGCTCCCGGACGTCACCCGAGGGGACAGACTTGAACGCGTGACCGCGTCTCCCGCCCCCTCGCCCGAGTCTCCCGGGTCGGCCCACATCGCCGGAACCGCCCGCATCGCCGATTCCCATCCCACCGGTGGCATCGGCAGGCGCTCCCTCCTCCGGGCCGGAGCGCTGGCCGGTGCCGCCGTCGGGACCGGTGCCCTGGCCGGACGCACCGCCGTCGCCGGGGCCGAGCCCGGCATCGTCTTCCGGCACGGTGTCGCCTCGGGCGACCCCATGGCGGACCGCGTCATCCTGTGGACGCGCGTGACGCCCACCCCGTCGGCGAGCCCCGGTTCCGGGATCGGTGACCCCGTCGTCGTCGCCTGGGAGGTCGCCACCGACCCGGGGTTCACCTCCCTCGTCCGCACGGGGTCCGTCGTCACCGACGCCGGCCGCGACCACACGGTCAAGCTCGACTGCACCGGACTGGCGCCGGACCGCTGGTACCACTACCGCTTCCGCGCGCTCGGTCAGGTCTCGCGGACCGGGCGCACCCGTACCGCGCCCGCCGACGGCGCCATGCCCGCCACCGGCCGCTGGCGCGTCGGCGTGGTGTCGTGTTCCAACTGGGAGGCCGGCTTCTTCTCCGGTTACCGCCACCTCGAGGCGCGCGGGGACCTGGACGCGATCATCGAGCTCGGTGACTACATCTACGAGTACGGCCGCGGCGAGTACACCGCCGCCATCGGGGCGATACGCCCGCACGAACCACCGCACGAGATCGTCACCCTGGCCGACTATCGGATCCGGCTGGCGCAGTACCACACCGATCCCGACTTGCAGTCCCTGCACGCGCACGTCCCCTGGATCTGCACGTGGGACGACCACGAGCTGGCCAACGACTCGTGGGAGCACGGTGCCGAGAACCACCAGCCGCACGAGGGCCCGTTCTCCGACCGCAAGGCCGCGTCCTCGCAGGCGTACTTCGAGTGGATGCCGGTCCGGCCGGAGTCCCTGCGCGACGGCGGGCACCTGTACCGGCGCCTGCGTTGGGGGTCGTTGGCCGAGATCAGCATGTTGGATCTGCGCTCGTACCGCTCCGAGAGTCCCGATCGGTTCAACGGTCTGGCGATCGACCAGACCAACACGATGACCGGCGCCGAGCAGTTCGACTGGCTGGCCCGCGGGCTGCAGTCGTCGACCGCCCGCTGGAATGTCATCGGCAACTCGGTCATGGTCTCGCCCGTGCTCATCCCGCCGTTGGATGCGCGGACGACCGGCGCGCTCACCGAGCTCCTCGGGGTCCCGCGGGAGGGCATCACCTACAACTCGGACCAGTGGGACGGGTACGCCGGGGAGCGCCGCCGCCTGTTCGAGGTCATCCGCGCCACCGGCAACCGCAACCACGTCTTCCTCACCGGCGACATCCACACGTCCTGGGCCAACGAGGTGCCGTTCGACCCGGCCGACTACCCCGGGGCCGGCACCGGGGCGGTCGAGTTCGTCACCCCGTCCATCACGAGCAACAACATCAACGACATGGTGGGCGGACTACCCGAGGGCAACCCGCTCTCGCTGGCCGCCCAGGGCGCGCTGACCGCCGCGAACCGGCACGTTCGCTGGGCCGATCTCGACCGCCACGGCTTCACGGTGGTCGAGTTCACCAGCGATTACGCCCACGCCGACTACTGGGCGCTCGTGGCCCGCGAGGACCCGAACAGTGGCGCCTACCCGATGGCGAGCTGGCGCACCCGGCACGGCACCGACCGCCTGGAGCCCGCGGGCCCGCTGTCCTGATCGGGCGGACTGTCGCGGCGGCAACGCGCCCGCATCCCGGAGTCAGCGCCCCTGCACCCCCGGAATCACAGGTCGGTCCGCTACGGTGGCGGGTCGACGCGGCCCGTCCGGGGCCGGCGACGCGCACCGGGAGTAGTAGATGACGACGACGAGCCAGCAGCCGGCCGCCGGGGAGCCGAACCCCGCGGGACAGCCGGGCGGGGGCCCGGAGG